>NZ_CP011968.1:1896780-2212911 GCF_001077535.1 Clostridioides difficile ATCC 9689 = DSM 1296 | reverse complement strand
ATTTAAAAGTATGATTTAGTGTGATACAGTTCTTATAGGTAATGGATAACAAATAGATAAAGGAACAGTTTCTTTCTTAGAACATATTTTGTTATGACTTTAAACAAAGTTAATATTAATGTCAATAATATAGTAAAAGAATAAAAATCATATAGTATAATAAAAAAGAGTGTTTCTAAACACTCTTTTTTAATCATTTTCATCTTCTACATATTCAAGTATATCACCTGGCTGACAGTCTAAAGCTTTGCAAATTTCGTTTAGAGTGGTAAATCTAATAGCTTTTGCTTTTCCAGTTTTTAAAATTGATAAATTTGCATTTGTAATATCTATTTTTTCTGCCAAATCTTTAAGTGATATTTTCCTTTTTGCCATCATTACATCTAGGTTAACTACTATTGCCATAACATCACCTCTATATTGTTAAATCATTATCTTCTTTTATTTTTATAGCTTTATCAAATGTTTCTGCAATTACAAAGCACATTAGTGCAAATATAAAAGAGATAACCATAAGTGGTGAGATACCGCCACTATCAGTTCCAAAAATTCTTATATTATTAGTATTTAAATTATAACCATTTATACATTCAATTATAGTGTTTATCAATAAACAACATCCCATTACCTTAAACCTTTTTACATTTTCAAGTACGAATGGGGAATACTTAGTACTATTAATTATAAATATCAAGAATAAGATGACTATAAAGTAGTCAAAAAAATATAGTATTCTTGCAATTAAAGCGATTACTTTGTCAGAACTAAAATCATATAAAAACATAGGTATCATACATAAGAATATTATACCAGCAACTCCTAAAAGTGATAATAGAAAATATAGAAATACTGATAATATATTACTAAAAAATTTTGTAATCATAAAATATCATCTCCTTTATATAAAGTATATTATTGATTATAATATATAATTTATTGAATTTCAATAATAAATTATTGATATAATATATAAAACCATTATAATATATACTAAAAATAAGAATGTATAAGGTGGTAAATTTATATAAAAAAGAAT
The DNA here is from genome assembly GCF_001077535.1 of Clostridioides difficile ATCC 9689 = DSM 1296. Lineage (GTDB taxonomy): Bacteria > Bacillota > Clostridia > Peptostreptococcales > Peptostreptococcaceae > Clostridioides > Clostridioides difficile. Next base: position 2,211,875 of record NZ_CP011968.1, on the reverse strand, counting down.
ATGAGTTGTAAAATATTAAATAATATTGTACTAATTGGAATAATTTTAACTTTATTATAGATTATTTTAATACCATTAGTACTGATGGTGTATTTTAAAATTGGTATAAGCATTACAAATACGAATATGCCAACTGTAATATGTAATATAAGTAGCTATATACATATGTGCTGTCCCATATATTGTATCATTGTTTATATTAAAAAGATTATGTAAATTGGTATCAATCAATAAATCATTTTCAGAAGAAATACCTAAAAACTTAAAAAATACCTATATGTGTATTTAGTTAGATTTGATATTTTTACATTTAATTTTATAGTGACAATATTATATTATTTTTATGATGTCTATTTATATGCAATTACTATAATATCAGAACTTATAGTATCATTTGTTTCATTATCAATAAGGTTTTTTACTTTAGTTTTGTCAATTTTATTAAAAAAAGTTATTGATATAAAAGATAAGAAGGATAAAACTATATGACGGATTTCAAACATAAGAGTGGATATTTATATAATAGATATTTTATAGTTAATTTTATTAGATTTTATTTAATACTGTAATATTAATATCACAATATATTAATAGTGTATTAAAGATTGAATTTTGTAGATAACTATAATTTATTGAGAGTGATAAATAAAAATTATATAATATTACAGAAGAAAGAGAGGGAGACAATATTATATCCCTCTTTTTTCTATAATAACTAATTATTAAAAAATTATTAATACTCTATATACTTTTAATTTCTTTAATAATAACTAATTTATTCTTTATGTAGTTATTTTAATAATGCTAAAATAAAATTAATTAAATAACATTTATAAATAATTTAATCATATTAATAATATAATTATTTTTTATTTAACTAAAGTATTTAACCATTCATATAATGAATTTAATTCTTGTGGTGTGTTAAACCAATGTTTGCCATTTTCTATAATAGTAAGGTTGCAATTAAACTTTTCTACAAATTTCTCTACAACACCGATTTCAGTAAGTTCATCATGTTTACCATATAATATTTTTGCTGGTACATTCCATTGAGTGATAGGATGTTGTTTTACATATTGTAGATATTCCCATGAAAGAGTATGCCCAAATGAAGTTGGGATAATTAGTTCATGTTTAAGCTGTTCTTCTGATACATTTGCCCAAAGCATCATATTTGAAATGAGCTGTTGCATATCTAGAATTGGAGATACAAAAATACACTCTCTTAAGTTCTCTTTTTCAAAGCTTAACATACTAAACCATGCTCCAATGCTATTTGCATATAACGAAATTTGATTCCAGTGGCACTTTGCATATTCCATAATAGATATTAATTCTGGAACAACATGCCATGGGTTAAATGAATTTTTTTCTCTTTTACGTTCTCCATGTTCAGGCAAATCAACACTTAAAACTTGACACTCATGTGGAACTGCAATATTAGCAAAAGCTTCAGCCTCCTCTTTATTGCCACATTGTCCATGTATGTAAATATATAATTTACTTGAAGGATTTCCCCAAAGGATTGAAGGAACTCCATGAATTTCGAAATATTTTTTTTCCATAAAAATCTCCTTTCAGTTTGATATATTAGTGATTGTTGAATTAATCAAACTATAAAATAATGTTGTAATATAGAATTTAATATAATACTAATTATATTAGTATTAAAACTAATTCAATTAGTATTATATTAAATTATAATTAAACTGTCAAGATTTTATAATAGTATAAAGAATTTTATAAATTACAATAATTGACGAAACTAATTAGATTAGCTAAACTAATAAAGTAATTAATTTTAAATGAAAGAGGGAAAATCATGCGTGTTAGTAGAGAAATAGTTATACAAGCTACATCAGATATAGTTAATAAAGATGGGCTTAACAAAGTTTCTTTAAAAGTTATTGCAGAAAAGCTAGGAATACGTACACCATCTTTGTACAATCATATAGAAAGTCTAGATGATTTATTACTTGAAGTAGCTCATAAAGGAATGAGAGAGATGAATAGTCAAATGATAAAGGCGGCTATTGGAAATTTTGGAGATACAGCTATAAAGTGTATAAGTATAGCATACTTTAATTTTATAATTTCTAATCCTGGTGTTTATGAAACAATTCAGTGGGCTACTTGGCATGGAAATAATGAAACATTAGAAATCTTTGATGAATATAAATCCTTATTAGAAAAACTTATTCTTTCTTGTAATCTAAATACAAAGAATACAGGTGAAGTATTAAACTTAATAATGAGTGTACTTCATGGTTATTCGACTTTGCAACTTGGGAAATCACTTTTGAGTAAAGAAGAAGCTATAAAAGGTTTAGTCGATTCTATTGATACTGTGTTATTAGGTATTCATAAAAAATATGATTAAGGAGGTAAATAAATTATTTTAACTTATTTATTGAACACTTCATTACGTGGGATGTAAAATAAAATTTTATCATTTTTATGAAAGGAAAATAGTATATTTCAAGAATATTTACTTTCTGAATTGGTAAACCCTATTTTTACTGTTGTTGTTGATAATGAAAAGGTAGCTGTAAAATTCCTTGATAATCAGACAAAAGCGACACAGGTATCATAGTATAAATTGATATTTCATAAGGACAGTAATTGGAAAATTATTGGATAGGTTATTTGATTATATAAAAATGATTATATAAAAAAAGAAAAGACCTTAGCTAACAACACATATCAATTTATACCTTGAAGCTGTGGTTTTATTTTTCAAATTGTTTGCGGATTTCTCTGTCTTTACGGATTACAGTTTTTGCTGATTTTAGCAGTTCAACTAAAGAACGGATTTCATATTCATCACAATCTGAGAAAATATCTTTGGCTTCCTTTTCAAAAATTACTTTGGAAGAAAGTACATTATCACATAAGAGAGTATCGACTGATACAGAAAGTGCATTGGCAATCGCAATCAAGGTTGGCAGGCTGACTTTCGTTTTTCCTGTTTCCACGTTGCTCATATGGGATGGTGTCATGTTGATAATGTTTGCAACGGATTCTTGTGTTATACCTTTTTTAATTCTTGCAATTTTAATTCGCTGTCCGATTGCTTTATAATCAATTTCCATAGTTTTTGTTCTCCTTTCATTCTTTTAAATATTGTAACTATTTACAGAGCATAATATAATACTCTATATAAATGAATAATTTATATAATATATATTTAAGAAAAAAATTTGCACTACTTTTAAGACAACTACAAAAGAAATGGAGGCATAAAGCCTACATGTTAAGATTTTATAAAAAGATAGTAAAAAACTGATTAAATGGTTAACGAAAATAAAAGGCTATTTCTGTATCTGAAATTCATGAGGAAATGCAGTTTGCATTGAGGAAACAAATAATAGCAATGAACCTGAATTTCTACAAAAATTTGGAAATAAGATACCAACTTTAGAAGATAAAAAAGGACATTTTAAGCAAATTATTATAGACAATACGAGATATTAAAAAAGGCGTGTATTTCTCATGTGATTTGAGATATACACGCTTTTTATATTTTCAAATAACCTGCATAGAAATTTTTTGAATGTAGTTTTCGGCGTTATGTTCTGATAAATAATCAATTAAATCTTCTTCATAAATATTTCCAACAATATGATACCCTTGTTCTTCTAACTGATTTTTCATATTTTGATAAGTTTTATATAAACTGTCATAACTCCCCTGGTGATACATAACTGCATAATTTCCCTTTGGTTTAATAAAAAGGCGCTCATCATCTACTTTATTTTTAATAAGGCTATAATAATAGCTCTCTCTAAAAATTCCCTGTTTTATATTTTTTTCAAGAACAATTTCTCCTACATGAAAATTATAATCATGTAATAAACAATATTGTAAGTGATTTCCAATACCTTGTAACATTGTTTTTTCATCTGTTAGTACAGCTTCAGGAATTTTAGTTGCAATCAGATATTCTTCCTCACAATTTACAATTTCGATTTTTTCTGTGTTTACATTGAGATGTATTTCCATTGTTGAAATGACATTTCTCAACATAGAACACATTTTTTCAATCTTCTTCACTTCTTCTTGAAGATCCATTAGCTTTCTGTGAAGTACATTAAGAAAGGTATTCGTATCTAAATCATTGAGATATTGTTTTATTTCTTCTAAAGGTGTACCTGCTTTTTTTAGCACAGAAATAATATTAAATTTTTCAAATTGGTCAATTGTATAATACCGATAGCCATTTTCATGGGTAATACTCGGTTTTAATAATTCAATTTCATCATAATGGTAAAGTGTATGTTTTTTTACCCCACACAATTCTGCAAATTCACTTGTCTTATATAATTTTTTAATCATTTTTAAATCTCCTATTGACTTTAGGGTTACCAGATACTTTAGGATAACATAGAAAGCTTTTATATTCAATGAAATGTGAGGAAAAGATATTATGAAAATTATTACAATTAGCCGAGAGTTTGGAAGTGGTGGACGAGAACTTGGAAAACAACTTGCTGATATTTTAAATTTTGACTACTACGATAAAGAAATTATCACTGCTATAGCTAGAAAGAAAAAAATTGACGAAAACTATGTTTCCTACATATTAGAAAATCATGGTTGGAGAAACGTTCCTTTAACAATGTGTACTTCTTTTACTAATATTTTGTCTATGCAATCCATGAAGACAGATTTGTTAATAGAACAATCAAATGTTATCAATCAGATTGCCAGTACAGGTAAGGATTGTGTTATTGTTGGTAGAAATGCAGATATATTATTAAAGAAGTACCAGCCATTTAACGTTTTTGTTTGTGCAAATATGAACTTTAAAATACAACGCTGTATTGAAAAAAAGTTAAACAATGAACATATTTCAAAAAAAGAATTAGAAAGAAAGATAAGAGAGATTGATAAAAATCGAGCAAGATCAAGAGAATTTTTTACGAGCTCCTTATGGGGAAATCAAACTTCCTATCATATTATAGTTAATACATCTGAATGGAATATAAAACATCTTTCTTATGCAATTGCTAACTTTTCAGAGTATTGGTTTAGGAGGTATGAACAATGATACAGTTGTCAGATAATTTTAATTATAAACGCTTATTAAAATTTACATTTCCTACAATTATTATGCTGGTAATAAGTTCTATTTATGGGGTTGTTGATGGATATTTTGTTTCAAATTTTGTAGGGAAAACTGCTTTTACTGCTGTCAATTTTATTATGCCATTTTTGCTAATCTTAGGGTGTGTTGGCTTTCTTTTTGGAACAGGTGGTGGAGCTTTAATTGCTAAAACAATGGGTGAAGGAAAAAAAGAAGAAGCAAACGAACAGTTTTCGTTACTCATTGTTACTTCTGCTGGTTGTGGTATTATTCTAGCTGTTTTAGGTATAGTAACTATGCCATGGATTGCTTCTGCTATGGGAGCAGATGGTCAATTATTGACAGATAGTATTCTTTATGGATGTGTGGTAATTATCGCTATTCCTGCCTATATTTTGCAGTGCGAATTTCAGTGTTTATTTGCAACAGCAGAAAAGCCAAAACTTGGATTATATGTTGCAATTATGGCTGGAATTACAAATATTGTTTTAGACGCATTATTTATCACTGTTTTTAAATGGGGATTGGTAGGTGCAGCACTGGCAACTGCAATCGGTCAATATGTTGGTGGTATCATTCCATTACTTTATTTTAGCCGACAAAACAACAGTTTGCTTAAATTTAAGAAACCTAAATTTGATTGTGATGTTTTGAAAAAGACTGTTGCAAATGGTTCTTCAGAACTAATGACTAATGTTTCCACATCTGTTGTGAGTATGCTGTATAATGCTCAATTACTAAAATATGCTGGCGAAGATGGCGTTGCATCCTATGGTGTTCTTCTTTATGTAGCGTTACTATTTCAAGCTGTTTTTATTGGGTATTCTGTTGGTACTGCCCCTATAATCAGTTATCATTATGGAGCAAAAAATTATGACGAATTAAAAAATTTAAGAAAAAGAAGTTTGATTGTAATTATTTGTTTTGCTGTATTTATGTTTATAATAGGCGAATTTTTATCAAAACCGATTGCTTTTATTTTTGTGGGTTACGATAATAATTTAATGGAAATGACATTAAGAGCATTTATGATTTACTCTTTTTCCTTTTTATTTTCTGGTTTTGGTGTTTTTGGTTCTAGTTTCTTTACTGCATTAAATGACGGTTTAACTTCTGCGCTTATTGCTTTTATGCGTATTTTAGTATTTCAAGTTGTATCAGTACTTATATTCCCTATATTCTGGGGAGTAAATGGGATATGGTTTTCTATTGTTGGTGCTGAAATATTGGCAACTATTATGACGGCTTTCTTTATAATAAGAAAACAGAAAAAATATCATTATTAAATCAATTTGGAGGTATCTATATGAGCTTAACAATACAAAAAGTAACTTCATATTTTAAAGATTTAGAAAAATTTGAAGAACTTAATAACGAGGCATTTCCAGATGAAGAACGTATGTCTATACAAGAAATGCTTAATTTAGTTCAAAGTAAAAAAATAGAAGTATCTGCTTTATATGATAAGCAACAATTTATTGGTTTTTATGTTTTGGTGATTGAAAATCATATAGGATATATATTATTTCTTGCAATTTCCCCAGAACAACGCTCTAAAGGATATGGTGGAAAAGCACTGTCACTTATGAAAAAACAATATCCCAATTGTCAAATTGTTCTTGATATGGAAACTATAGAGGACAGTGCTCCTAATTTACAACAAAGAATTTTAAGGAAGCAATTTTATCTTCAGAATGGGTTTTATGAAACAGAATATCTCATGGAGTATAAGGGACTAGAAATGGAAGTTTTATGTAATCAGAAAACCTTTCAAAAAAATGAATTTGAAACATTGTTGAAAAATCTTAAAATTAGAGAAATTTCATTTCATTTGTGGAAAAAGTAAGAAAGTGAGGTATTAGAAATGAAAAGACGTTTAGCTGGGGAATGGGAACCGATTAAAGGTGTCATGCTTGCATGGCCACCTTTTCTTCCCCATAAGTATATTGTAGATTTAACGCAAAATTATTCTGTATACATGTGTGTACCAAATAAAGAGGAAATTGAAATTGCAAAATATTATTTAAGTAAGTGGGGTGGAAATTTAAAAAATTTGATTTTCTGCATTGCTCCACAGGGATTTGATACACCATGGGTTCGTGATTGGGGTATGCACCCTATTTTTGATGAAAACGGAAAACTCTTTTTGGCTGGTGCAGAATATAAGATGTCAACACCATTTGTATCCATAAATAAACCAGAAATCATGTTTGATTGCGAACATAACCTATTAACTACTAACTCTTATGAACAAAAAGAAGATCAATCACAAGAGTTGATTGCGAAACAGATTGGTTTGCCATTTATGAAATTACCTTATGCACTAACAGGCGGAAATCTTATGTCAGATGGTTTCAATAAATTGATGTCTATGCACATTTTACAGACAGAAAATCGTGCGAAAGGAATTTCTGACGAAGAATTTTTTTCTATGGTGGCAAGAGATACTGGAATGAATGAGTATTATATATTTTCTAATTTTGCTGATTATGGTTTACAACATATTGACTGTTATTTAAAAATAATTGATGAAGAAACATTACTTGTGAGCAGAACGCCAAAAGAACACTATTTGTATGAAAGATATGAAAAAATTTTAGAAGAAGTAAAAAAGGTAGAAACCAGATATGGGCGTCCATTCAAAATCTTTCGTATAGATATTGTTCCGTTTCAAAAGGACAGTGATGAACTTACTGCTTATGTTAATTCTGTGATTTTAAATAGTCGTGTCTATGTTCCAATGTATGGAATTGAACAGGATAAAATTGCAATAAAACAATGGCAGAACGCTTTGCCTGGATATGAAATTAAAGGATATGAGTTTGATTTTGAAAAAGAGCCAGATATTATAAAAAATCGTACAGGATATGTGAGAACTGGCTGGGGAAATGAAGATGTTATTCATTGCAGGACAAGAGCAATTTGGGATGAGAATATGCTCTATATTTCCGTGAAAAGATTAGAAGAAATCGTTTCAGAGAATGATGCTTTAGAAGTTACTATTCAAATAGTTGATTATAGTAAAGCTGGCTTAGATTATGAAAATTGTAGACTGTTTTATCGATACTATGGTTTTCAAACATGGGAAAGTATTAGGTTAGAAGAAACTACAGAAGCAGAAATATTTTTTGCCAATATGATAGGAAAGTCAGGTGATATGATTGAATATTTTGTGCAAGCAAAAAGTTGTTCTGGAATGTGTGAAACAATGCCTCCTGTTGCTCCAAAAGGCACATATAAAGTTACTATAAAGTAGGAGGTGCATTTTATTTGAATGAACAAGATCATACATCATACCAAAATAAGCAGAGATTTTTAATAAATTTCTGTTATTTGGTAGTGATATTAGGCTTACTAATGTTATTAGGGAAATATGCGTTTTCTGTATTACTTCCTTTTGTTTTTGCATTTTTAATAGCAAGTTTATTGAATAAACCAGTCTTATACATAAGTGAAAAATTACTAATAAAGCGAGGTATTGTAGCAACCATATCTGTTTTTTTATTCTTTTTAATTGCAGGAATAATAGTAAGTGTAATAGGTACATATCTAATATATGGAATAAAGGAAATTTTTCATTTCCTACCAACCATGTTTGAGGAATTGGTAATACCTTTGACTGAAACAGTTATAAAAGAAGTCGAACTATTTTCTGGTTCATTCAATTTTTCGTTTATTGAATTAATAGAAGCAAATATGCCTGTATTGATGAATGAAATGAGTGTTTTCATAGTTTCTCTTTCAAATAATATCGTATCTGGTATTACTGATATTGTTTCGTCTGTTCCATTACTATTTATGAAAACAATTATTACAATCGTTGCTTCTATTTTTATAGCAATTGATTATCCAACGATAAAGAGATTTATAGTGCTACAGATACCTAAAAATAAAAGTTATCTTTTAGCAGAAGCAAAAGCGTTTACTATTGATACCATTATTAAATGTGGTTTTTCTTATCTTTTAATTTTTGCTATCACTTTTTCTGAATTATATGTCGGTTTTGCTATTATTAATATTTCTTATGCTGGAATAATTGCTTTATTCATTGCTCTTTTAGATATACTACCTGTTTTAGGAACTGGAAGTATTCTAATACCTTGGGGTATTATCAGTTTATTTTTAGGGGATTATTCAATGGCATTAGGAATTGCACTACTATATATTGTGATTACTATTATCAGGAATATTATTGAACCAAAATTAGTTGGTAAACATATGGAGTTACATCCTGTATTGGCCTTAGCCAGTATGCTAACAGGATTACATTTCTTTGGATTTATTGGGTTGTTCGGTATTCTATTGTTAATTGCGTTTTTGAAAAAGTTAAATGACAAAGAAATCATACATATATTACATTAGGAAAGAATAGTTGTATGTATGTCTCTTTTATGGAGAAAATTGTGTTTTTTCTAAAAAACGCTGGATGAAAAATAATTTTGACATAAGGTATAGCTTTTGAATGACTTGATTCAAGAGGGAGAACTTTTTTAAAATATATTACAGCAGGAAATTCATGGTGTCCTATTACTGTAGATATTTATAACTCAATTTAGATACAAAATGCTGGAAATTAATTATATAGAAAATATTTCCAAAAATTTAAAAATTATATTGACAAAGTTAAAAAAATAAACTATCATATAAAACAATAAGAAAATAAATTGAAATCCTGTGAAAAAGAGAGTAGCATAAAGCTAGTTGATAGAGAGCTGGGAATGGTGGAAGCCTAGTAACGAATTTTATTGTGAATAGAGCTTTGGAGGAGATTACCAGAAGTAATAGTATGGTAATTGGTGAATCTCGCCTTAAGAGATTAGAGTGGGTAAGATTATCTTATCAATTAGAGTGGTAACGCGGGTGTATATTCGTCTCTTGGTCTTTGACCAAGAGGCTTTTTTAATTTTAAATGTACATTTTGTAGATACTTTTTAATTTGAGTTTTAATGATTATTGTAATTTTACCAATAAGAGTGGTACCGCGGAAAATCGCCTCTTAGTATTTATAATGCTAAGGGGTTTTTTGTTTTAATTAGAGTATTTTAATCTACGTATTATCAAATGATTATCATATAGTAAAGTGGAAAGATAGGATTTTAAGACTATTTGAATATAAAAATGGAGGGAACAAAATGAATAAAATAAAAGTTGGTATTATTGGTGCAACTGGATATGTAGGGGCAGAGTTGATTAGATTATTAATGAATCATGATAAAGTCGAAGTGAGAGCGATAGGTTCAAATTCGTATGTTGGAAAAGATATAGTTGATATATATCCAAGTATAGGATATAAAAATAACATGATATGTATAGAAAATGAAAAAGTTATAGATATGTGTGATGTTGTGTTTACAGCCCTTCCACATGGAGTTAGTGAAAAGTTTGTAATAAAGGCAATTAAATCGAAAAAGAAAGTTATAGATTTAGGTGCTGATTTTAGAATAAAAGATGAAGAAGTATATAGTAAATGGTATGGAGTATCTTTTATAGATAAAATCTTACATAAAAAAGCTGTATATGGATTAAGTGAAATATACAAAGAAGATATAAAAGATGCAGATATAATTGCAAATCCTGGATGTTATCCAACTAGTATTTCTTTACCATTGATGCCATTACTAAGTTCTAAATTGATAAAAAATAATAATATAATAATTGATTCTAAATCAGGTCTTACAGGTGCTGGTAGAGAATTATCGATTAGTAGTCACTTTACGGAGGTTAATGAAAATATCACTGCATATAAAATAGGGAAACACAGACATACTCCAGAAATAGAACAAAATTTAAGTGAATCCTGCAAAGAAAAAGTAAGTGTAGTTTTTACACCAAACTTAATCCCAGTAAATAGGGGAATCTTATCAACTATATATTGTACAAAAGAAGATAATATTTCTATAAATGATATACATAGGAAATTAACTGATTATTATGAATTTAAAGAATTTATAGAAATTCTTCCATTAGATAAGATAGCTTCTTTAAAGAATGTTAGATTCTCAAATAAATGTGTAATATCATTACATGAAAATGGAGATACATTGATAATCTGTTCAGCTATAGATAATATGATTAAGGGAGCGGCAGGTCAAGCTATACAAAACATGAATATAATATTTGGTATTGAAGAAAATACAGGTTTAAAAAATATTGCACCATCATTTTAGAAATAAAAAATACTAAACTCATATAATTAGGAGGATAAATATGGAGATTATAAAGGGTGGAGTTACAGTTTCAGAAGGATTTTTTGCTTCAGGGATTCACTGTGGCTTGAGAAAAAATAAAGAAAAAAGAGATTTAGCTTTGGTTTATTCAGATGTTTTATGTGATGCAGCAGCAGTAGTAACTCAAAATAAAGTAAAGGGCAATCCTGTTTATGTTACACAGGAACACATTAAAAATGGAAAAGCACAAGCTATCATAGTAAATAGTGCTAATGCTAATACCTTTAATGGAAAAGAAGGACTTATAAATGCTTATAAAATGGCTAAATTCACCAGTGATAAATTAAATATTAAAGAAAGTGATGTTTTGGTTGCATCTACAGGTGTTATAGGAAAGCCATTAAATATAGATTTAATAGAAGAAAATATGGATGAATTAGTGAATAATCTAAGTAAACAAGGTCATATTGGAGCAAGAGAAGCTATTATGACAACTGATATTATAAAAAAAGAAATAGCAGTAGCAATAATGTATGGAGATAAAAAAATAACTATTGGAGGTATGGCAAAAGGTTCTGGTATGATACATCCTAATATGGCAACAACGTTAGGATTTATAACTACAGATGCAAATATTGATGGAGTTTTGCTAAAAGAAGCTTTAAAAATTGCTGTTGACAAAAGTTTTAATAGAGTTAGTGTAGATGGAGATACAAGTACTAATGATATGGTAATGATTCTAGCAAATGGAAAAGCAAAAAATGATAGAATAAACAAAAAAGATGAACATTATCAAGTATTTTTGAGTGCACTTACATATGTCTGTATAGAACTTGCTAAACTTGTTGCAAAAGATGGAGAAGGATGTACAAAACTAATTGAATGCTATATAAATGGAGCATTAAGTGAAGCACATGCAGTAAAATTAGCAAAAACAGTTATATCTTCTTCATTAGTAAAGACAGCTGTATTTGGAGCTGACGCAAATTGGGGTAGAATACTGTGTGCTTTAGGTTATGCAGGTGAAGAAATAGATATGGAAAAAGTTGATATTATTTTTGAGAGTATGAAAGGATATATTGAAGTATGTAAAAATGGAAATGGATTAGATTTTAATGAGGAAAAAGCAAAAAAAATCCTTGAAGATGACGAAATAAGTATATTAGTAGATTTAAATATGGGCAATGCCAGAGGAAATGCATGGGGATGTGATTTAAGCTATGATTATGTAAGAATAAATGGAAGTTATAGAAATTAGGAGGATATACTTTAATGATTAATATAGAAAAAGCAAATACACTTATAGAAGCTTTACCATATATAGAAAAACATCAGGGAAAGACTATTGTAGTTAAGTATGGTGGAAGTGCAATGAAAAAAGATGGTCTAAAAGAATCTGTTATGGAAGACCTTGTGTTAATGAGTTATGTTGGAATCAATATAGTTTTAGTACATGGTGGAGGGGCAGAAATCAATAAGATGCTAGCAAAAGTGGATATAGAAAGTAAATTTGTAAATGGTCTTAGATATACAGATGAAGAGACCATGGAAATTGTAAAAATGGTACTTGCTGGAAAGGTTAATAAAGACCTAGTAAATAAAATACATACAAAAGGTGGAAAAGCAGTAGGGCTTTGTGGAATAGATAATAATATGATTTTATGTGACCCATATAAAAATTATGAACTTGGATTTGTAGGAGAAATCAAAAAAGTAAATGTTGAGCTTATAGAATCTTGTCTAAAGTCAGGTTATATTTCAGTAATTGCAACTATAGGTGTTGGAGATGATGGAGAGACTTATAATATAAATGGTGACACAGCAGCTTCTGCTATAGCTAAAGAGTTAAATGCAGATAAATTGATACTTCTTACAGATGTACCTGGTTTGTTAAGAGAGCCAGATGAAGAAAAATCATTAATAACAGAAGTTATATTAGAGGATGTTGATAAATTATTTGAAGAAGGTATAATTACTGGAGGTATGATACCTAAAATAGAGGGATGCGTAGATGCCTTAAATAACGGAGTAAATAGGGTACATATTTTGGATGGAAGAGTTCCACATTCTATAATAACAGAGCTATTTACTGATAGTGGAATAGGTACATTAATAAGAAAAGAAAATGAATAAAATTATAAGTTTAAGAGGGGAGAATAAGAATGAATAACGACAATACAATTTCAAAATGGAATGAATATTTTATAGATACATATAACCAACCCAATTTTGTCATAGATTATGGTGAAGGAAGTTGTTTTTTTGATACTAATGGCAATAAATACATAGATTTTACAAGTGGATATGGAGTATCTTCTCTTGGGTATAGTAATAGTAATTTAAAGAATGCTCTAAAAGAGCAAGTAGATAAATTATTACATACTTCAAATTTATATTTTAATGAGCCAGTGTTGTATTCAGGAGAGAAAATAATTAATTCAAGTGGAATGGCTAAAGTATATTTTTGTAATTCTGGAACAGAAGCAAATGAAACAGCATTCAAAATAGCAAGAAAGTATAGTAGTGACAAATATGGTAATGGTAGAGGAACTATCATAAGTTTAAAAGACTCTTTTCATGGTAGAACAATGATGTCTTTAATGGCAACTGGTATGGACAAATACCATAAGTATTTTTATCCTCTTCCCGAAGGTTTTAAATATATAGAAAGAAATAATATTGAAGATTTAAAAAATAATCTTGATTCCACAGTTTGTGCAATAATTCTTGAAGCGATTCAAGGCGAAGGTGGAGTTAATGTTCTTGAAAAAGATTATGTTTTGCAAATAGTAAAAATATGTCAAGAAAAGGATATTGTAGTGATTTTTGATGAAGTCCAATGCGGTATAGGAAGAACTGGTAAACTTTTTGGCTATGAATATTTTGATGTAAAACCAGATATAGTTACCGTAGCAAAAGGGTTGGGAGCAGGAATACCAGTAGGAGGAGTATTGGTAAATAAAAAACTTTCAAAAGTACTAGGAAAAGGAGACCAAGGTACAACTTTTGGAGGTAATTTATTAGCTATGGTGGCAGCTTCAGTTGTATTAGATGAGATATCTAAAGATGGTTTTTATAATGAAGTATTAGAAAAAGGAAATTATATAAGAAAATCTATTGAAAGTTTTAATAACAAAGTTGTATTAAAGACAAAAGGTATTGGTCTAATGATAGGAATTGAAACTAATATTGAATCTAGTATTATAGAAGAGAAAGCTAGAAAAAAAGGATTGCTTATTTTGACTGCTGGAAAAAATGTATTGAGATTTTTACCACCATTAACAATCAGTTATAAGGAAATAGATGAGGCTCTTGAAATCCTAAAAGATATATTACTAGAAATTAACTAAATATTCAAGAAATAGTTGATTAAAGATAAAAATTAGAAGTAAATAAAAAAGTAAAGTGCTAACAAGTTTAATTGAATTTAAAAAGTTTATAAGAAGGGGCGAATTAATATGAATAATATAAGTTTAAAAGGTAAGAGTTTTTTGACATTAAAGGATTTTACAAAAGAAGAGATTAGATATTTATTAACTTTATCAAGTTATTTAAAAACTAAGAAAAAAGTTGGTATAAAAGGCGATTTGCTACAAGGAAAAAATATAGCTTTATTATTTGAGAAAACATCAACAAGAACTAGATGTTCATTTGAAGTAGCAGCTCATGATGAAGGAGCACATGTAACTTATCTAGGTCCAAATGATTGTCATATGGGTAAAAAAGAGTCTGTATCAGATACAGCAAAAGTTCTAGGAAGATTCTATGATGGAATAGAATTTAGAGGCTTTAAACAAGAAACAGTTGAAAGTCTAGCAAAATATTCTGGTGTACCTGTTTGGAATGGACTTACAGATGAATATCATCCAACACAAATACTGGCAGATTTTTTAACAGTAATTGAAAATGTAGATAAAGATTTGAATAAAGTTAAATTTGTATATGTTGGTGATGCTAGAAATAATATGGGAAACTCACTGATGATAGGATGTGCTAAAATGGGAATACATTTCGTAGCACTAGCACCTAAGGAACTTTGGCCAAATGAAGAATTGGTTAAGGAAATGAAGGAAATAGCCAAGAAATCCAAAGGAGATATAATGTTGACTGAAAATATTGATGATGTTAAAGGTGCAGATGTTATATATACAGATGTATGGGTTTCTATGGGAGAAGAGGAGCAATATGAAGCAAGAATAAATCAACTTAAAGATTATCAAGTAAATATGGATATGATAAAGAAAACTGAAAATGAAAATGTTATATTTTTACACTGTCTTCCAGCATTTCATGATTTAGAAACTAAGGTTGCTCAGGAGATTTATGAAAAGTTCGGATTATCAGAATTAGAGGTTACAAACGAGGTATTTAATTCAAAATATTCAAAAGTATTTGAAGAAGCTGAAAATAGAATGCATACAATAAAAGCTGTTATGGTTTCTACTATGACTGATGTAAATATGAACAATAATTTAATATAGATATGTTTTAATATAGACTTTACTTTAATGAAAATTTATAAAATATTTTAAATATATTATTCAAAAACTCTCATTATATGTTAAAATAACTTATGTATCAACAAATTAAGAGGGAGGATTTGAGATATGAAAAAAATCATATTAGCTTTAACAACTTTTTTATTAGCAATATCTTTAACAGCATGTTCAAGTGCAAAACCAGAAGATACAATTGATAGTTTTTTTAACAGTGCGAAAAAGTTTGACTTTGAAGGCATGAATAAGGTAATGGAAAATAATGACGAAAAATATAAGGATATATTAAAGGAATTAGATACAAAAGACCCAAATGCCCAATATGTTTTAGATTATCTAAAACAGAATGCATCTAAAATCACATATACAATAAAAGACAGCGAGGTTAAAGGTGATAAGGCTACAATCAAAGTAGAATGTAAATTTATAGATTCAACACCATTACTTCAAGAAATAGTAGCTGAGGCATTTACAAAGATGATTGGTATGAGTTTTTCAGGACAAGACTTAACTGATGAGAAAACAACTGAAATGTTAGTATCAATTATGAAAGAAAAACAAAAAAGCGTTAAAGAGACTTATGTTACAAAAAATGTAGAGTTTGAATGTTCTAAAAAGGATAATAAATGGATAATAAGTTCAGTAAATGATGCAGTAGCTGATGTATTGTTATCTAATCTTGTTACAGCAGGACAAGAATTTTCTAACTCTATGAATACACTTGAATAATATTGTTTAGGTGTAGTAAAGTAATAAATATATGATTATTTTTATAAATAAACATATAAATATTTATGAAGGATACCATTTTTGGTATCCTTTTTATTAATATAATGAAATACATGGTTAATTTCTATATTGTCAAGAAACTATGATATATGTTATAAGTCTATACTATTTAAAATAAACTTATAACATATATTTTTTATAATATAGTGCATGAAAAATTTATTTAACTAATTTTAGATATTTATTGACAACTGATTCAGCCAAGCATTTTGATGAATCAACAATATTTATTGAAGGATATGATTTTTCTAAAACTACATTTAAATCAGTACAAGCAATTACTATATTTTCTATAGATTCATTTTTAACATCTTCAATAAGTTTATTCCAAATATCAATATTGTGTGGATTTTCTTTATCCATTTTTATATTTTGAATAAGATTGTTTAATTTTATTTGCCATTCATCTTTAAATATAAATTCATGTCCATTATGTATTATACCATTCTGGTAAATTGTAGACTCAAAAGTTGAACTAGTCGAAAAAAGAGTTACTTTTTGTGAGATAGTAGGTAATTTTTTAACTGTTTCTTCTACAATATTTAATATTGGTATATTAATAGACTCTTTTAATTCTTTAAAGTATATATGTGCTGAATTGCATGGCATTGCAATAAAATTTACACCAGTTGATTCAAGCTTTTGTAATCCATCAATTATAGTTTCTTTCATAAGTTCATGATTTATTGGACGGTCAATATAAAATGGGGTAGGTAATGAATATATCATCATCTTTGGAAATTCATCATCATATTTTGCTCCATATTGAGATTGACACTCATCAATAATTAAATCAACAAAAGGGGCTGTTGACCTTGGACCCATTCCAGCCAAAATACCAATTAATTTTTCATTCATAAAAATTATCTCCTTTATATATAAATATATTTATGTATAAAATAAAAATCTATAAAAGCATAAAATTATATTTTATAATAGATTATATTGTACACTTATATAATATAAATATAAAGTGATTTTTTAGATTATATATTTTAATATACTTTCTTATATAAGAATTATTTTAAATCAAGATTATCTAGTATTTTTAAAAATATTTTTACAGCAGTATCCAAGTCATCTACAGAAACACTTTCATTAGGATTATGACTTACGCCCCCAGCGCATCTTATAAATACCATACCAATATCAGTTATATTATCCATTTCCTGAGCATCATGGCCAGCACCACTATAAATATAAAAAG
Organism: Clostridioides difficile ATCC 9689 = DSM 1296; assembly: GCF_001077535.1. Lineage (GTDB taxonomy): Bacteria > Bacillota > Clostridia > Peptostreptococcales > Peptostreptococcaceae > Clostridioides > Clostridioides difficile. The sequence continues at coordinate 2,194,127 of NZ_CP011968.1, read as the reverse complement.
GATTAAGATTTAAATCTATAAAACTTTTTTCTATGATTTTTGTTATTTTATTAGAACATGGTACAGGAACATTTTCAAAAGCAAGTTCACTTGTATAATTAAGTTTTCTATTTTCACATATATGTGATATTTCATTAAATATCTTTTCTACAGAATTATCAAGAATTTCTTGTGAACAAGAACGTACATCGAGTGTAAATTCAGCTCTTTCAGGTACCACATTTGATGAAGATGGATAGAAATTCATCTTTCCTACAGTAGCAACCAAATCAGCAGTCGTTTTAGCTACTTTTTCGATAGCTAATACACATTCACAGGCACAACATCCAGCATCAAGTCTCATATTCATTGGAAGTGTACCAGCATGTCCAGACTTACCATTTACTGATATCTTAAAACTTTTAAATCCTGTAATACTTGATACAATTCCAGCAGGAAGAGATTCATTTTCTAAAACAGGACCCTGCTCAATATGAAATTCTAAATATGCATCTACATCTTTTCTAGGATGCAAATTTGTTAAGTTTTTTGTATTAAATCCAAACTTTGTTACAGCTTCTTCAAGTGTAATTCCATTTTCATCAACAGATTTAAGAAGTTCCTCTTTAAAAGTACCAGCAAAAACTTTACTTCCCATTAAAGAAGTTTCAAATCTAGTTCCTTCCTCTTCAGCGAAAGCAATTAGCTTAATATTGAAAGGATAAGACCTATTATTGTGTTTTGCTTCTTCAAGACCAACTAGAGGCACTATTATACCTAACATACCATCAAATATACCTCCACACTTTACACTATCTTGATGAGATGCAACTACTAATGTGGGAGCATTTGGAAAGCTTGATTTATATGTACCTATAACGTTTCCAATGTCATCAATTTCAATATCAAGATTTAAACCTTCCATCCATGAACTAATTAAATCAATAGATTTTTTATGTTCTTGAGTCAAGATAAGTCTTGTAAGACCATTTGTTGTTGAACTTATTTTTCCTAATGTTTGTAGATAATCCATACATTTTTTTCCTAACATATTTACCTCCTAAAAATATAATTTTTATTTAAGCTAAGATTAGCTTTTATACTTATAATTTTTGAACTTTCAAATAATTTTGTATGTATAGTAAAATACTATTTTAGTATTAATAATGATATAAAAATATAAAGTCTGTAGACGAAGAACAGAAGTTTTAAGTTAAAAATATGAAATATGATTTTTATTATTATAGTATTTTTCTATAATAATATCTCTTTCCAGTTAGAGGATAATTTTCAAGTGAAAATACTTTATGGTATCCAAATTTCTCATAAAATTTAGGTGCTTGAAAACTGAATGTATCTAAAAAAACATATTTACAACCTCGTTCTTTAGCAATTTTTTCAGCCTTATATAAAAGCTGACTTCCAGTACCTTTATATCTAAGCTTCTCACTAACCCATAAGTATTTTATAGAAAGCCAATTACCATGAGTAACACCTATAAAACCTGCAACAATTTTACCTGCTTTATCTCGAATATATATTCCTAAATCCACTGGGTTTTTATCTTCAAGTCTAGCAAGATTATATTTTAATAATCCTTGAAAAATAGTATCTTCATCTTGTTTTTCTATTTTTTCTGTAATTTCTAATTCCATATTTGAACTTTCTCCTTGTATAATCTTTTGTATATTGGTATTTTTTAATAAAATCAGTAGAAAGAATATAGTTTAACATTATTCTAATAGGCATTTATGCTAATGTCAAACTAATAATACTTATTCTTAATTTTATATTATTGATATTAAATTTTTTTAAATAAAAATGTAGTTTAAGTTATATAAAAAGAAATCATCAATAAATTTAGTAAACCTAAATTGTTGAATATTAAAATAAGTTAATTTAATACATAAAAACTATTTTAGATGTTATTCTATTGCTATGTTCAATAATATCATTAGTAGTTCAATTTATAAAATGAATAAATTATATAAATAAGATTAGAAAGTAGTAAATAGTCTTATTAAATATAAGTAATAAAATAATAAATACCTAGTAGAGATTAATAGTTGAAAAATAAAATACTACCAAAATAAACTCGATAGTATTTTATTTAAATACTTAAATACAGAAATATATATAGTATATTTTATACTTCTTTTTTACTATAGATTTTTGATGATATAAAATATGAAATCACAAATAGTAAAATAGCAACAAATGGAAGAGAATATACTAGTGTATTAAGTATAATTTCTATAGAAATAGGTGAACTAATATTTTCTAAAATACTTTTAAAAACTAATAAAGCTAGTGTTGGAACTAAAAAGCATAAAATCATTAATAAACGAGCTCTTTCTATACCAAATTTATAAATAAGTGGTAGAATAAGGCTACCAAAACATACTGAAATTGATAAGATTAGTGCATTAATAAGTAGTGTTTCATTTAATATAAGTGTATTTTTAAAATAACCAATAGTTACACTAACAATAAGTGAAACAAGAACACCTATAAAGCTAAATATTAACATAGTTAAATATTTACTTAATACAATATCATTGCGATTAATAGGCATTGTAAGTACATAACTATCCCATTTATTCAAATCATCATATGAAAATGTTGAAACAATCATTGTAGTACATAAAACTATAATAACACCTATAAAGTTATTAACATTTCCATCTCCTAAAGAAGACATAAAGCCAAACATAATGATGAATAAAAGTATAAACTTTATATTTCCTTTCAAATTAAGTAAATCTTTTAAAATTAGACCTTTCATTATTTATCACCTCTCACATAAAATAACATAATTTCTTCTATAGACGTATTATCAACAATACAGTTTGGATGTCTTGAGATAAATCTATGTTTATCTTTAAGAAGTACTTCATATCCAAATTGGCTTTTACGATAATATGAATAATCCTCTCTTGAAAGGTTATCAAAATCACTAGGTTTACATTTTAAAACTCCCATAGTATCAATTAATTCATCCTTATTTTCACTAAATACAATTTTTCCTTTATGTATAAATGTAATATAGTCTGCTATCTTATCTAAATCACTTGTAATATGTGAAGATAAGATAATAGAGTGTTCTTCATCTTGTATAAAATCTAAAAATATATCTAGTATTTCTTCACGAACGATAGGGTCAAGTGAACTAGTTGCCTCATCTAGTATTAATAATTTTGGTTTATGAGATAAGGCTACAGCAATACTAAGTTTCATCTTATTCCCCTTTGAAAACTCCTTAATTAATTTATTGTCTGGTACTCTCAATTTTTTTAAGTAGTCTTTAAATAAGGTGTCATTCCAATTTTTATAGATTTTACTCATGATTTTTGAAACATGGTCAGTGTTTAAATTTTCATGAAAGTTGCTTCCCTCAAATACAACCCCAATTTGCTCTTTAATTTCTTTTTCATTTTTTTTACTATCAAGACCAAAGATTTCTATATTTCCACTATCATAAGATATTAAATTTAAAATTGCTTTTAATGTAGTTGTTTTTCCTGCACCATTTTCACCTACAAATCCCATTACACTCCCTTTTGGTACTGAAAAAGATATATCTTGTAGGCTAAAATCTTTATAAGTTTTATTTAAATTTTTTATAGTTATTGCATCCATACTTATCATTCTCCTTTATATAATAAAAATAAAATATCTTTTAATTCGTCATATGTAATATCACTACTTTTTGCTGTATCAACTGCTTTTTGTAGGTATTCTTCAATTAAACGAAATTGTTCTTCTTTGACAAAATCCATGTTTTTACTAGATACAAAACTGCCTTTACCAGTAACTGTCTCAATAAATCCGTCTCGTTCTAAATCGCTATATGCTCGTTTTGTAGTAATTACACTTATTCTAAGTTCTTTTGCCAATAGTCTCATACTTGGAAGAGCTGAGCCTTCTGGTAACTCTCCACTTATAATCATACTTTTAATTTGTGTAGTAATCTGTTCATATATTGGCTTCCCACTCGAATTACTAATAACTATATTCAATAAGACACCTCCTTAAATTGTATATATAGTATATACACATTATATAAATATATATATAATATGTCAACTGATTTTAGAAAAAACTAATTGCCAATATTATACATTTAATAAATGTAATGTATTTTATGAAAGTCTGCCATATTAAATAGATTTAAATTTTTTTAAAAAATTTATAAATATTGTTCAAAAATCCTGCCAATAAATTGGAAATACTAAATTAAAAAAATAATAAAGTTTAGCTTATAGCTAAATAAAAGTTTGCTTATAAGGTGAACTTTTTGCATTTTTAGTTTTGACATACATATTTTTTTGTAATATATTTATATTATCAATTAGAGATAAGGAGAGTGAGAAGAGATATTTAATTTGGATAAGACATTAAAAAAGGATTTAAATCAGGAATATACAGAGAGCAAAAGTTTAGTTATGAATAAAAGTAAGTATATGAATGTTTGTTTTAAGAATTATATTAAAGTAGTAGAAGGAATGTATACTAAGAAGGATTTAATTCCATTAAAATTAATAAACTCTATGGATAAAAATAATAAGATTAGAAAAACATTATATGAATTATCTTGTGAATTTGAATATCCAAAAACTTCTTTATCTTCATTGTTTACGGAGCTGAAAAAAATGGATTTTTTACAAAGAGTGAAAAATGGTGAGTATATGATAAATCCACATATAGTATATAAAGGTAGTAGAGCTGATAAAGAAAGTTTATTAGCAGAATATAATCAGATAAAAAGACCTAATAAGGTTAGTAAATAAGGAAGAAGGTTTTTATATGAGTTTAAAACTTGATAGAAATGTTCTACAGTGGTTTGACTATGTATTTGAGAATGAAAAAACTAGTTTGAGACACTATAATTTTAATTGTACACTAAAGGAGATTAGTTCTACCAGTTTGAACAAAGTAGCTTTTATTTTAGAAAAAAATAACTCTAAGTACTGGAAGCTTTATTTTGAAATACCAGCTGAAGTTACTTTAAAACTTAAGCAAAACATTCATCCTTTATTTAGGGAATATATATACGAACAAATATCACTGTATAACAATAATCAAATTTACAATTTTGTAAATTCAAACATATTAAAAGTGTTTAATAATATTGCTATTTATCAATATAATATTTTAGAAAATCTATACACTATTGATTTTAAAAAGAGTTTTATAGATAAATGTCAGTATTTATTAATAGGTGAAAAAAGACTTATAGATGAAGACTTGTATTTAATAGCAAAATCAAAAGAAGTATTCGATTTTTTTAATTCAGATGGAACATTTAATTTAACATTGAGTTTCGATATACAAAAAAACGAGAATTTACTTGATAGTCTTTTAGAGCTTAGAAAATCAATAATTATAAATGAGAGAATTTAATTTATTTGGATATAATATTAAAATGGAGGGATTTATATGGACGTAGAAAAAATGACTTTAAGAGTTCAAAAAAGTTTAAATGAGGCTTATAACGAAGCAGTAAAAAATCATAACCAACAAGTAGATGTAATTCATCTTTTCTCAGCACTTATTAATCAAGAGGATGGATTGATACCAAATATAATCGAAAAAATGAATATATCAATTGATTCTTTGAGAAATACTGTAAACTTTGAAATTGATAAGCTTCCAAAAGTATATGGAGAAGGTGCTGACTCACAAGGAGTATCAGCTACTAGAAAAATAAATGAGGTGCTTATAAAGGCAGAGAGTATTTCTAAAGAATTTAAAGATTCATATATAAGTGTAGAGCATGTTATGCTTGCAATGATGGAAACAGAATCAAAATCAGCTGTTGGTAAAATATTAAAACAATATAATATAAATAAGAATGACTTTTTAAATATTTTATCACAAGTGAGAGGTAGTCAAAGAGTAGAAACACAAGACCCAGAAGGCACATATGATGCACTTGCTAGATATGGAACAAATTTAGTAGATTTAGCCAAGAAAAATAAATTAGACCCTGTAATTGGGAGAGATGAAGAAATAAGAAGGATTATAAGAATTTTATCAAGAAGAACAAAAAATAATCCTGTATTGATTGGTGAGCCAGGTGTAGGTAAAACTGCAATTGTAGAAGGGTTAGCAGAGAGAATAGTAAGAGGAGATGTCCCAGAAGGTTTAAAAGATAAGATTGTATTCTCACTTGATATGGGAGCTTTAATTGCTGGTGCAAAATATAGAGGTGAATTTGAAGAAAGATTAAAGGCAGTTTTAAAAGAAGTTCAAAGTTCTGATGGAAAAATTATACTGTTTATAGATGAGATTCATACTATTGTTGGAGCTGGTAAAACAGAAGGTTCAATGGATGCAGGTAATCTTATTAAACCTATGCTTGCAAGAGGTGAATTGAACTGTATTGGTGCAACTACTTTTGATGAATATAGAAAGTATATAGAAAAAGATAAGGCTCTTGAAAGACGTTTTCAGCCTGTAATTGCAGAAGAACCTACTGTTGAAGATACAATATCTATACTTAGAGGTTTAAAAGAAAGATTTGAGATACATCATGGAGTAAGAATACATGATAATGCTATTGTAGCAGCAGCAAAACTTTCTCATAGATATATACAAGATAGATTTTTACCAGATAAAGCAATTGATTTAATTGATGAAGCTGGAGCTATGATTCGTAGTGAAATAGATTCATTGCCAACAGAATTAGATGTTGTTAGAAGAAAGTTATTTACATTAGAAACTGAAAGAGAAGCATTACTTAAAGAAAATGATGATAAAAGTAAATCAAGATTGGATGATATTCAAAAAGAAATAGCAGAGTTAAAATCTAAAAATGATGAAATGACAGCAAAATATGAAAAAGAAAAGAGTCAAATATTAGATATTAAAAACTTAAAGGCTCAATTAGACGAAGCTAAAGGTAAAGCTGAAAAGTATGAAAGAGAATATGATTTCAACAAAGCAGCAGAGGTTAAATATGGTGAAATACCTAAGTTAGAAGAACAAATAAAGCAGTACGAAGAAAATATGAATGATGGTTCTGAAAATTCTCTTTTAAAAGAAGAAGTTACTGAAGAAGAAATATCTAGCATTGTATCAAAATGGACAGGTATACCAGTAACTAAACTAGTTGAAGGAGAAAGAGAAAAATTACTTAAACTAGAAGATGAACTTCATAAAAGAGTTATTGGACAAGATGAAGCAGTTACAGCAGTTTCAAATGCAGTAATACGTGCAAGAGCAGGATTAAAAGATGAAAGAAAACCAATTGGTTCATTTATTTTCTTAGGCCCTACAGGTGTTGGTAAAACTGAACTTGCAAAAACTCTTGCTAGAAATTTATTCGATAGTGAAGATAATATAATAAGAATAGATATGTCTGAATACATGGAAAAACATGCTGTATCAAGACTAGTTGGACCTCCTCCAGGGTACGTGGGATATGAAGAGGGTGGTCAACTTACAGAAGCAGTTAGACGTGCTCCTTATTCTGTAATACTATTTGATGAGATAGAAAAAGCACATGAGGATGTATTTAACATGTTCTTACAGATATTAGATGATGGTAGACTTACTGATAATAAAGGTAAGACAGTAGACTTTAAAAATACTCTTATAATAATGACTTCTAATATAGGAAGTAATTATCTATTAGAAGCAGGAGGAAATATAACAGAGACTACTAACAATTTAGTAATGAATGAAATGAAGCATAGATTTAAACCTGAGTTTTTAAACAGAGTAGATGATATTATAATGTTTAAGCCTTTAGACCAAGAAAATATCAAGAAAATTATAGATATATTTATGAAAGATTTAAAAAATAGATTAAAAGAAAAAGATATTACTATTGAAGTTACAAATTCAGCAAAAGATGTTATGGTGAGAGAAGGATATGACCCTGTATATGGAGCAAGACCTCTTAAGAGATATATAGGAAATACATTAGAAACTATAATTGCAAAGAAACTTATTGCTGGAGATGTGTATAATGGATGTACTATAGTTATAGATGGAAAAGATGAAAATATTGAAGTTTTAGTTAAATAATAAAGGAATCAGTTGAGCATAATATACTAAATATTTTGCTCAGCTGATTTTTATTTATAAACTATAGGAAAAGAAATATTTTATCAAATTAATAAAACATTTTTAAGTCAATATGTCCAAATTAAATTTAACTCAAAGGAAGTATTTTAGTAAATTTCTTATAATATAATCATAATTTGAATATAATTATAAAAACTATTGTTCATTTTTATTATATTTAAATAAATAAAAGCCAATTAATATTGCACCTATTAAGCAAACAAGTGTAACAATAATATAAACATTTCTCATTCCAAATACAAATATTTTATCATTATTAATCACATAATCATTGACCCTATATCCAGCTTTAATACTCATAAAATTATATAAAAGTGTTGTAGAAATAGTAATACCTATAACTTGTCCTAAATTTCTTACAAGGGAATTTATGCTTCCTACAACTCCTAGCTTACTTCTAGAACAGCTTGACATTATCAAAGCATTGTTAGCAGGTTGAAATATAGCTTGTCCTATTGATATTATCGATATATAAATTACAAATAAAATAAGGGCAGAACTTTCTTTCAATCTTGACATTAGAAAGAATCCAAAACTCATAACGAGAAGACCAATTAAAATAATTTTTTCTGACTTAATTTTATCTGATATATTCCCAAATATAGGTGAAAAAATGGCTAAAATCAAAGGTGATAGTATCATAAATAAACCTGCTTGAATAGGGGGAAGTTTCATAGTACTTTGTAAATAAAATGGAATTAAAATACTTGATGATGCAATACAAATGAATGATGTAAGAGCACAAATTAAATTCAATGAAAATTTAAAACTTCTAAAAATTTCAAGGTCAAGAAGCGGTTGAGGATGTTTTTTTTCTAATATCAAAAATAATATAATAAAAATAATTGATAATAATAGTGCAATTAATATATATGGATTTAGTAATCCTGTTTGTTGAGCACTAATTAGAGCACTAAAAAATAATGTTGTTCCTAAAAATTGAAGTATAGCACCAGTTTTATCCATATTTTCTGAAGATTTTTTACTATTAGGAAGAAATTTTGTATTTAAAAAGATTACAATAAGACCGATTGGAATATTTATAAAAAATATAACATTCCAATCAAATATTGACAAAATAAATCCTCCCACAGATGGTCCAACCATATTTCCAATAGCAACTGCAGTAACTAAAATCCCTAGGGCTTTTCCTCTGCTTTCTTTTGGAAATAGTTCTGTGATAATTCCATGATTGTTTGCCATGTAGGCAGAAGCGCCTATTCCTTGAATAAAGCGGCAAACTATAAGTAAAGTTAAAGAATTACTTAATCCACATAGTAATGAAGCTGATGTAAAGAGAATAGTACCTACTTGAAATACTCTTGATTTACCAATAATATCTCCAAGTCTTCCAAAAAATAATAGTGTTGAACAAATAATAATTGAGTAACTTGCTATTACCCATTCAATAGATGCTAGAGATACATTTAGTTTGCTTGCAAGAACTGGGAGAGCAACATTTATAATACTAGAATCTAATGTTGCCATAAAAGTCATGGCAATGACTACAAATAAAACTGTGATTTTTTTTCTATTATCATCTTTTTTAAAAGAGTTTGTCATTTTTATTACCTCCTTATTATAATGACTGGCATTATGTTAATGTTTACAATGATAGTTACATTTTATATAATAGCGATATGAAATAATGAATACAATAACTATATTGCTTATAATTAGCACTATTTTGATGAAGGGGGAATAATGAAGGATAAAAATACATATTTTAACAGGAAAGGTCAAGAAAACTTTATAGATATTTTTTTAAAGGATGACATTAAAAAAGGAGCAAACTTTAAAAGACATTGGCATGAGCATCTACAAATATATTATTTTATTGATGGTATAGCATATCTTGAATGTGGATTGGATAATTTTAAGGTAGTGCCTGGAAATATTGTAATAGCAAACAGTAATGAATTACATTATTTAGAAAGCTTATCAGATAATTTAAAATTCTATAGTATTCGTATTGAACCCACATTCCTTTTTAGTAATCAAGTTGATTTGTTACAAACCAAGTACTTAGCACCATTGGCTTTAAATCATATTGTATTTAATAATTTAATTCAAAATGATTCTCTGATTTTAAAATGTATTACAACTATACTTGATGAATATCACAATAAAGAAGTTGGATATGAGTTATCTATAAAAGCTAATATCTATCAATTAATAGTACTCTTATTAAGAAGTCATATTGATAAAATATATTCTGAAGATGAATTTATAAAAAGAAAGTATTCTTTGGAAAAATTTGAATGTATCTTTGATTTGATAGAAGAAAAATATATGGATAAAATTACATTAAAAGAACTTGCTAGTCGTGTGAACTTGAGTGCACATCACTTTTGTAGAACATTTAAGCAAATAACAGGTAAGACTACAATCGATTTTATAAATGGAATCAGGCTTGATAAAGCTATATATTATTTAAAGGAAACAGATTTAAATATGACAGAAATTGCTATGAGATGTGGCTTTGATAGCATAAATTATTTTAGTCGCTTATTTAAAAGGAATTATAATATATCTCCAACTAAGTATAGAAATGAACATAGAGAAGTTAGTAATGTTATTTTAAAAGAAGATATGAAATAATTCATAAATATACTTTATAGAAAATATATATTTTTAAATCTTTGAGTTTTTCTTAATAAATATTAATAAAGTATAGTACATAAATGAGTAAGACTACTTGTATAGTTAAATGTGAAAATGAGTATGAAAGAATGCAGTGTCTATGAAAAGTATATTTTAATATGAAACTAAAACTGGAAAAATAAGAATAGCAGAAAAAATGATTATATTATAAATCAATTTTTTTGAGACATCTGGCTTAGATTCTGAAAGATATTTAATCAAAGAAATAAAACTATTAAATAAGCAAGTAAACAGCTAAAATAGTATGATTTTTATAGAAAATTTAAATCCATCCTAAAGAATTAAAAGAAAGTCAAATAAATATAAAAAAATTATATATTTATAAAAAATTTTATAATAAAAATCATCCTGAAAAATATATAAAAATAGAAAAAACATACAAGATTCTACAATAATAGATTTTTTTGTTATTATTACGAGTTTTTTATTGCAACTGTAGAATAAAAGTATTATTATATAATTAAGATAATTATCTAGGGAAATTTTGGATAATCAAAATATATTTTATAAAATCAAAATACAATTACATAAACTTTATTAAAAATTTGTTGGGAATTTCTGACTAACATTAAGAACGTAAGTTTGTTGGGGGATGGTATATGTGGAAAAGTCAAACACTACTGTTACAAAAAAAGAAAAAATTGAAGATATAGGAATGAAATTAGAACATTTATTGAGTGAAGATATTACTTTTTATGAATTATTACTTGAGATTTTGTATAAAGAAAAAGAAGAGAATTAATTCTCTTCTTTAAGGAATCTTTTTAAATAGGCATTATCAATCATTTTTTCTATAGCTTCTCTATCTTCTTTTTCAAGAGAATATATTTTTTCTAAGAGCTTTTTTGTTTTTTCACTTACTGATAAGTTCTCTATGATTAATTTATCTTCTTTGCTTATTTTTGTATTATCATTTACGCCTAATAAATAATCTGTTGATGTTTCTAATGCTTTTGCTAATCTAACTATTATTTCACTTTTAGGTTCTCTTAAATTATTTTCATAACGTGACAAGCTAGCCTCAGTTATACCGACTTTAGTAGCAAGTTCTTTTTGATTTATATCTAATTCTTTTCGTAGATTTGCTATTCTATCTCCTAAACTTTCCATATGTACATCACTCCTTACCGAAATTATAAGTTATTTTGATAAAAAGTAAAATAAAATTACCAAAAATATAAAAAAAAAAGGTTAAAATAATAAAATATATTGAAAATTACCATTTGTATATGTATAATATGAATTATACAAATGGTAATTTGATGAGAGGTGGTATGTTGAAATAAGAAACTGAATTAATTAATAAATATATAGAAAGTTTTGAAAACCCTTAATTGAGATATAAACAATATGTACAAAATTTTTTGCAAGTAAAATTACCAAATGTATAAAATAAATCAGTAGCATAGATAATTTTATGCTTTAATACATTAGATTATCTAATTTAGTTATAATGGTCAAAAATGCAATCTACAAATAAAACAAAGTATTATCAAAAAAGTATTCTTTAAGAGAATTTTTTATTAGAGATGTAATTGATATAAATAATCGTATTAAAAAATAAAATACTAAGTTTAAAAATTTAAATAATCTATAAATCAATTATAAAATATTATTTCTTAGAAATTAAAATGAATTAAGTAAATGGAGGAATTGATATGATAATAATTAGAAGTCAAGATAAAACTAATTTAATGCAGATAAACCAAATTAAAATAGATGGTAGTCAAGTTTATGCAGTATTTGAAAGTAAAATTGATACTGTAAAAATAGGAGATTATGAAAATAATACAAGAGCTATACAAGTGTTGGACAATATACAAAACTTCATTGAAAATGGAACAAAATATGATTATATAACATCAAATAAAGTCAGATACAATGTTAATAAAATATTTCAGATGCCAGCTAAATAGTGAGTGTGCATTTTAATTTAATAACTAAAGCCCACTTTCTTTTGTAGTATGAAAGAGGGCTTTACATATTTGTAAATATCGAAGTACACTTGTTTTATCAATAAATTATTTAATAAGGTATAATGGACCAATTAAACAATAAAAATTCTCCTAAAACAGCAAGTATTAAATATATAATAGCTTCATTTTTGTAAAGAGAGGTAATTTTTTCGCTTATGTCATCATCAATTGTAATAGCAATTTCATCTTGAATAATATTTTTATATATAGATGGGAAAATATCTTTTTTCTTTATAAGATTAAATAAATTATTTACACCTACCCATATCAAATATCCTAAAACAGCACCTAATGTGTTCATCATTAAATCATCAATATCTGTAGCTCTTAAGTTAAACAATTGACAAAGTTCAATTGCTAATGAAAAACCTAATCCAGTTAATGAAACATTGATAATATTTCTAAAATTTTTCCAAATTAAAGGTAGTAAAAATCCTAAAGGCATAAACATAATTATATTTAAAATATATGTTAAGATGCCAACTGAGTCAAAAGGTATTAGATTTATTTCATCAATTCTAAAAAGCCCACTATACCTTCCTATATCCCATATGCTACCAATTCCAGCTTTACTAAGTGCTAGATAGATATATAATAAAAAAATATATACCCATACTAAATGTATCATTACATTCTTTTCAACTTTCAAATTTTTTCGTTTTATAACGACTATTTGGTATATTAAGCATGGTAATATAACGCAAATAAATGAATAAAATGTCCATATCATTTTATTTTGTCCCCTTTCAAATTTATGTTTTTAGTTTTATAAGTACTATCTTTATATTAAACTGTAAGTTTTAAAAATCTTTTAATAAAATCTTAAAAATTTATTAATTTATAAAAATATATTATTAAGATTAAAAATATATATAATCAAAGTTTCTACAATTATATAGTTAGGTATATAAAAATTTTATCGTATGTATAAATATTATAAATATATGGAAATAATAATAGTATATTTTGGTAAAGTAGGAGGAATTTTATGAAATGGATTAAATGGTATAGTATTACATGCATATGTATTTTTATAGTAGTAGCTTTTTATATGTTTATATTTCCTAATAAAATAGAAACTATTGATACTTCATCTGCATATAGCTTTGTTGAAAAGAAAGTACCAAATAGTGCTGTGTATCAAGGATACAAAAAGAATCCAGTTGATGGTACTACTACAATTTATTACAGCTATGATAATTCAACTCATATAGTTAGATTATCACATCCAGAAGACTATTCAAGGAAGATTAATTGGGATAAAGTTTCAAACATCAGATTTGATTAATCTTTAATATTTATAAAAGTCTATATATCTAAGGCAAATATATTACTAAGGCAAATATATTATTAATCTTATTCATAGTTGAGCACTTTCTATTATAGAAGTGCTTCTTCTGATTTATATCATAAAATATTACTCAACAATTTGTAAAATATATTAGTTTATAAAATATATTTAAAAGATAATATTATATAATACGATTGTGTAAGATATTGATAAAAAATCGTAATAAATTTTCATTAGTATATGCTAATATTTTTTTACAATTTTCGTAATTAATTAATAGAAAAATATATTATAATAATATTATGAAAATTTAAAAAAGTAAGAAAGAGGTAATATTATGAGAAGTGATATAAAAAAAGGAATAGAAGGAGCTCCAAAGAGAGCGTTAATGTATGGAATGGGTCTTACTAAAGAAGAAATTGAAAGACCATTAATAGGTATAGTAAATGCACAAAATGAGGTGATTCCTGGTCATCTGCATCTTGATGAAATAGCAGAAGCTGCAAAAAATGGAGTAAGAATGAGTGGTGGTTTGCCATTAGAATTTCCTGCTATAGGGGTATGTGATGGTATAGCTATGGGGCATGTAGGAATGAATTATTCCCTGGCTTCAAGAGAATTAATAGCAGATTCAATAGAAGCTATGGCTATGGCACATGGTTTTGATGCTTTGGTACTTATACCTAATTGTGACAAGATAGTGCCAGGTATGTTAATGGCTGCTGCAAGACTTAATATACCAAGTATTGTTGTGAGTGGAGGGCCTATGCTTCCAGGTAAAAAAAATGGAAAAGTATATGATTTTAACTCTGCAATGGAGGGTGTTGGAGCATGTAAAGATGGAATAGTAAGTGAAGAAGAATTAGAAGCGTTAGCCATGAACTCTTGTCCTGGATGTGGTTCATGTTCTGGTCTTTTCACAGCAAATAGCATGAATTGTTTAACAGAAGCTTTAGGCATGGGGATACCATATAATGGTACTGCTGCGTCACATTCTGGAGAAAGAAAAAGGATAGCAAAATATGCAGGTATGTATGTTATGGAGTTACTTAAGAACGACATAAAACCTAGAGATATTTTAACAATAGATGCTTTTAAAAATGCTATAGCTGTGGATATGGCAATGGCTGGTTCTACAAATACAGTACTTCACTTACCTGCAATAGCTTATGAATCAGGAATAGAGCTTAACTTAGATTTTTTTGATGAAATAAGTGAAAAAACTCCTTGTTTAACAAAATTAAGTCCAAGTGGAAAACATCATATTGAAGATTTACATATGGCAGGAGGAATACCAGCTATAATGAACGAGCTTTCAAAGATAAATGGAATAAATTTAGATTGCAAAACCGTAACAGGCAAGACTATAAGGGAAAATATAAGAAATTGTGAAATAGAAAATGAAGAAGTAATACATACATTAAAGAATCCATATAGTAACCAAGGTGGGCTTGCAATATTGAAAGGAAATCTTGCTCTAAATGGAGCTGTTGTAAAAAAGTCAGCAGTTGCAGAAGAAATGTTAGTTCATGAAGGACCAGCAAGAGTTTTTAATTCAGAAGAAGAAGCTGTAAATGCTATTTTTGGTAAAAAAATAAACAAAGGTGATGTTATAGTTATAAGATATGAAGGTCCAAAGGGTGGTCCAGGAATGAAAGAAATGCTATCTCCTACATCAGCAGTTGCAGGAATGGGACTTGATAAGCATGTAGCACTTCTTACTGATGGTCGTTTTTCAGGGGCAACTAGAGGAGCATCTATAGGCCATATTTCTCCAGAAGCTATGGAAGGTGGTTTAATCGGACTAGTTGAAGAAGGAGATATAATTTCTATAAACATACCAGACAAAAAATTAGAGTTAAAAGTAGATGAAGTTGAAATAGAAAATAGAAAATTAAAATTTAAACCTTTAGAACCGAAAATAAAGCATGGATACTTAAGTAGATATGCTAAATTGGTAACATCAGCAAATACAGGAGCAGTTTTAAAATAGTAGACTATATTTATGTAAATTAGAAAAAGTTAAGAAAATATTAATTGGATATCTTAGGTGTTATATCACTAATGAGGTATCCTTTTTATTTTGTATGAAAAACACAGCAAAATCTTGATTATCTTTGAAAACAATACATCTCTATTATAAGGAATACGAGTACAGCATAGAGATGTATCTTTTAGACCTTGTTGAGGTAATACAACTTTTTAAAAGTTTGATGTGGAATGCTTTTCATTCCATCTGAACTATGAAGAAATTGAAAGTCAGTTAATTCTTGACATAATAAATATTAAAATGTATAATAAAAAACAAACAGACAGTCTGTTTTTAGGAGGGAAATATGAATAGAGAAGAAAAAAGTAAAAATAGTAAAGAAAAAATTATCCAATCAGCATTTTCACTATTTTCGTCTAAAGGATATGATTCAACATCTACACAAGATATTATCAATTTATCTGGTCTATCTAGAGGTGCAATGTATCATCACTTTAAAACTAAAGAAGATATACTGAGAAGTGTCACAAAAGAACTTTACTCACAAATGAATAATTTTTTAGAGTATCTTGTTGCTGATGACACCCTTACAGCAAATGAAAAAATAATAGAATTGGTTGTTCATAGTGCGAATGATTACACACGTAGAAAAATGGTACATTGTAGCTGGTTAGAAAAAATCCCATTCGCTTTAATAGAGGAAGTTCGTAATCTCAACAATGTAGTTGCACCCAATATTGCTAAGATAATTAAACAAGGTGTTGAAAATAAAGAATTTTCTTGTGAATATCCAGAGGAATTAGCTGAAATGCTCGTTTTTAGTATTGATATTTTACTTGACCCTGTATTATTTAAACGTGAATACAGTGAAGTATGTAATAGGTTGGATTTTTTATTATTCATGTTAAAAAAAATGGATATTCCTCTAATTGATGAGTACGGTATTCAAAAATTTAAAGATTTATTTAAACAATGATAATAGGAAAAGTGAGGAATAGACTATGTTTTATAATGCAAAAAGCTGTCAAATGATGATAGGAAGTAATACAGTGAATTATATTGAATTTGGTAGTGGTAAGAAGACACTAATTATTTTACCAGGATTAGGAGATGGTTTATTTCCTTTACATGGAAAAATACAGGCGATTGCTTTTGCTTTTAGATATAAGCAATTTGCAAAAGATTATAAGGTTTATGTATTTAGTAGAAAAAATCAAATTACAGAAAAATATTCCACAAGGGATATGGCTAAAGACCAAGCAGATATAATGAAAAAACTTGGAATTATGAAAGCAGAAGTAATGGGTGTTTCTCAAGGTGGAATGATAGCTCAATATCTGGCAATTGATTATCCTGAGTTAGTTGAGAAACTTGTGTTGGCAGTTACTTCTTCAAAGCAAAATGATACTATCCAAAATGTTATTTGTAGCTGGATTGATATGGCGAAGAAGCAGAATTACAATGATTTAATGATTGACACAGCAAAGAAATCCTATTCTGAAAGATATTTAAAAAAATACCAATTATTTATTCCTTTTTTAGGAAAAGTAGGTAAACCAAAGGATTTTAAACGATTTATTATTCAAGCGACCTCTTGCATAGAACATAATGCTTTTTCCGAATTAAATAAAATAACATGTCCAACCTTAATTATAGGAGGTGCTAATGATAAAATTGTTGGAAATAATGCTTCTTTTCATTTAGCAGAAAAAATTAAAAAAAGCGAAATATTTATCTATGAGGGATTGGGACACGCTACATATGAAGAAGCACAGGATTTTAATGAAAGAGTTTTAGAGTTTTTAAATAAGTAAACACCTTTGTTAAAAATATACATATGAAGATTGGAAATTTAATGTTAAAAATAGAAACATGAAAATATGCTTAACTGGTATTTTTACTATTCATAACCAATTTTTGATACATTATCTACTATAAATACAAATATAGCTTCAATGTGATTATATATTGTTGTATTGGTAAAGCACTTATACAAACAGAGGAATTTTGTAAATTCATATTATACCCACATTTGTTAACTTATGAAAATATAATCAAAATTTTTATGAGCTTTTTATATAAAAAATATAATGTTTGTATACAAAAATATTAAAGACATTTTAGTAAGTTTTGTATATAAGCAAACATGTATTTTTTAATATAGTTATCTAAATATTATTTTATATACAATAAAATATGACTCCTAAAAATAAAAAATATATCATAAATATAAATAAGTAGATATAGGTTTTAATTTGATTTATAAACCTATTATAAAATAAAATTCATGATTTTTATAAGCAATAAAATTTTTAGGAGGATATATGATGAATAAAAGAATGAAACTAATTCCGTATGAAATAAATGAAAATCTAAGAGGTGCAAAAAATAAATTCCCATATGGAATAAAACAAATGAATGCTAGGGGAATGTGGGATGAAGGTTATACTGGTAAAAATATTGTAGTTGGTATAATAGATACAGGTTGTGATATATCTCATCCTCTTTTAAAAGGAAAAATAATTGGTGGTGCAAATTTTAGTGATGACAGTAATGGAAATAAAAATATATATGAGGATTTTAATGGTCATGGAACTCATGTGGCGGGTATTATAGCTGCATCTAACTATAATAATGAAGTTATGGGAGTAGCTCCAGATTGTAAATTATTAATAGCAAAAGCATTAAATAAAGATGGTACTGGAACATATCAAAGTATAATTAATGCTATTAACTTTGCTGTAAATAACAAGGTTGATATTATATCTATGTCTCTTGGGGGAAACAAAGATGATAAGAAGTTAAAAAATGCTGTCATGCAAGCAGTAAAAAACAATATTTCTGTAGTGTGTGCAGCAGGTAATAATGGAGATGGTGATTCTAGTACAAGTGAGTATAGTTATCCAGCCAGTTATGCTGAGGTAATAGAAGTAGGTGCAATAAATGAAAACTATTTGGTTGAAAAGTTTAGTAATTCAAATACTACAATAGATTTGGTAGCTCCGGGAAGAAATATTATATCGACTTATATGGATAATAAACTTGCTATTATGAGTGGTACCAGTATGAGTGCACCATACGTATCAGGCTCATTAGCACTAATTAAAGAATGGGCAAGAGAGGAGTTTGAAAGAGATTTAGATGAAGCTGAACTATATGCACAATTAATAAAATGTACGAGAGCGCTTGGAATACCTAGAACGGAACAAGGAAATGGATACTTATATTTAAATCTTTATAAATACAAGAATAATGGCAAAAGATAATTTTTGATTTGATGATAAAATAGCTATATTATATAGAGTCGAGATAAATAATAAAAATTACTTAGGTGTAAGATTTTACATCAATGTATAAAGGTATTAAGTGATAAAATTTATAAACATATTAGCTAGTTAGAATTGAAAAATAAATATACGATATTATAGATAGCACATCTGGAAAAGGTGTGTTTTTCTATGTACTTATACATATAAAAGATTTATAAGAGATGCAAAAGTACTATAAGTTAGAAATTTTTCTATGAAAGATTAGAAATACGATACAGTGTTTTGATATTATAAAATGAATATAAAATATAAATGATAAATATTATCAATAAGTATTGAATTTCAAAATCAACTATGATATTCTATATTTAGAAAAATAAAGAGATTTCAGATAAAGAAATCTTTTGTTTTTTAGATGTTAGTTAGCTATAACTAACTATTGATTAATTAAAAAATACTACAGGAGGTAAAAATGAGTAAAATATATATTGTTTATTGGAGTGGAACAGGAAATACTGAAAAAATGGCAAATTTTGTGGCTGAAGGTGTGAAGTTAAAAGGTAAGACACCAGAAGTTTTAGATGTGAGCTTACTGAAACCAAGTGATTTAAAAGAAGAAGATAAATTTGCATTAGGTTGCCCATCTATGGGAGCAGAGCAACTAGAAGAGGGGTATATGGAGTCATTTGTTTCAGAATTAGAATCTATGGTATCAGGTAAACAGATTGGATTATTTGGTTCATATGGATGGGGAAATTGTGAATGGATGAGAGACTGGGAAGAACGTATGCAAAATGCTGGTGCTACAATTATTGGTGGAGAAGGAATTACAGCAATGGAAGACCCAAATGAAGAAGCAAAAGATGAGTGTATAGAATTAGGCAAAACGTTAGCTGAATAAATTTGTATATTATAAAAATAGTATAAATAGCAACTAATGATGATAGCAGTATATAATAATAAGAGAGACTAATATTATGATACATAAGAAAATATCCTTAATAGAGATAGATAAAATATTAGTCTCTTTTAATATAAAATTAGATTTATAATTTAATGTTGTTTTTGAATTGGTACAATCTCATTATAAAAAGATAATAATTGATTGATAACATAAGTGATAAAGGTAGTATCTTGTGCAAAACAAAGCATATTTGCTCCAATATTAACCCATTCTTCAATACTTTTCTTTTCTATTGTAGGAAAAATAATAAAGGGCATCTTATATTTTTTGCATATTTCAGCAGCATGAGAAATCATATCTTTAAAACGCCGCCATTGGAGACAATGAGCGGCGTTTTGGTGTAATGGCTAAGGAGAGGAGGGATAGGAATGAATATCCGAGGGTCAAACAGGGCAGGTGTGGCCATACCTGCCTTGCTTACAGATATAATCAAAGCCGGTAAAGATTGCAAATTTACCAAGGGTTCCATCTAGAGGAAAGTCGCATTAGTCTAATTAATACCTGTCTAACCACCAAACCTTATTGTTTTGCCATAAACATAATGTTGCTTGACAGAAGTAGGAATAGCTTATATAATAAAAACCAACAGTCGGTTTTTAATAAGAAGGAGTTATATAATGACTAGAAAGAACAATCCAAAGCAAGCTATTGAAAATATCATTACCATTTCTGCAAAATTGTTTGCTGAAAAAGGATATGACAAAACAAGTATGCAAAATATTGTTGATGCTTCGGGAATGTCAAAGGGCGGAATTTTTCATCACTTCAGTTCAAAAGAAGATATTTTTAATGTGGTCATGGAAAGGCGCTTTGAACAGATAATAGAGACAGTAAATCAATGGCTCGGTGAAATGCATGGACTTACAGCAAAAGAGAAGCTTAGAAGTTTAGTTAGGCGGCATTTAACGGATGAGGTGATAAAAGAATCTAGTAACATGATTACAAGCGCTATAGAAAGTCCGCATATCATACTGGCATTTACACAGGATAATTTGAAAAAACTAGCACCAATATTAGCAAATGTTTTACGAGAAGGCATAGAGGATAGAAGCATCATCACAGAGTTCCCAGATGAATGCGCAGAGGTAATTTTGCTGCTCTTTAACTTTTGGTGTGATACAGATGTATTTCAGGGGGACTTTCCTACACTTCGTAAACGGTTTCAATTCTTACAGTTTCTTATGAGACAAATAGGAGTTGATATCCTGGAAGATGAGATTATAGAATCAATTAATATTTTTTATGAAAGGAAACCAATGGGACAGGTAGAGTAACAAAACTAAAATAGCAACATATTTTTTTTAATGTTAGAGGAGATATCTATGGCTAAAAAAATTCATGAAAGAAGGTACTTAAAATGATATTAATCACACTTTGCATACTAGTTGCTGTTTTTGTTCTGGCGTTTGCCGGTTTGCGTCTGATAGCCCCCACGATTATACGTACAAGCCATAAAATAGAAGCTCCTGGAATCGACCGCATGGAAATGGTGGAGATCGGCGGCATACAGCAGGCGTTATATATCCGGGGACAAAACGCAGACAACCCCATCATCCTTTGGGTTCATGGGGGTCCTGGTAATTCAATGATGCCATTTTTACATCTGTACCAGTATGAGTGGGAAAATGATTTTACTGTGGTGAACTGGGATCAGCGAAACGTAGGCAAAACATACTTTGCGAACGATCCGGCAGCAGTTTTGCAGACCATGAGCGCGGAGCGTGTTCTGCAAGACGTCCATGAGGTGACAGCATATTTGAAGCAAGAGTTCAACAAGGAGAAAATTATCCTTATAGGTCATAGCTGGGGAACAGTGCTGGGAACTATGGCTGTGCAAACCTATCCGGAGGATTACAGCGCGTACATTGGGATTGCGCAGACCGTTAATATGGTGGACAATGAGCGCGTGGGCTATGAAAAGACACTTGAAATGGTGAAAGCTGCAGGGAAGCAAAAAGATATCAAGGCGCTGGAAGCTATTGCACCATATCCGCCAGCAAAATATGGTCCAAGCTATTTGGCAGCTCTTATGACAGTAAGAACATACCAAAGCAAGTATGGGCTTTCTATAAATATGGATTTGGGCAATATAATCAGTATACTGGCAACCCCGTATTATTCATTGAGAGAGTTAAAAAATACGGCCATTGTCAATCCAAATGCGATTGACAATCAAGGTGATGTATTGCGGTTTTTAGTGGAAGAAGCTGACATAAGAAATTATGGAGTTGACTATCAGGTCCCTGTATACTACATCATGGGAGAAAATGACTATAATAGCCCCTATCTTCCAGCGAAGAAATTTTTTGATGAAATAGTGGCGCCAGACAAACAGATTTTTTTTATACCAGATGCAGACCATCTGCCATTTCTTAGCAAAAAGGCAGAATTTGACTGCGTATTGTTAGAGGAAATTGCTCCGAAGTTAGCAAAGTAACAACTAGGACAGTAACGTGGATATGGTGGCAATTTCTTTTACTATTCCAGAACGCTTCAGTTTGTTTCCAGCAACTGGTTTCAATGAGGTGCTTGAGATATATCTATTTAGAGGGTTTTAAGAGAGGACTATCACTTATGGACATTTTGTCCATAAGTGACGGGGTCAGCAATCGGAAAGGGTGGTCATGCTATGAGTGAACTGAGACCTTTATATCAGACAGTTAAAAACCATGGAGTGATTATGAAACCATAAGATGATTCTTGTAATGTACAGGAGTCATCTTTTATATTTATTTTCTTTTTTAGATTTAATTCTCTACTTGATTTAGATACAAGAGAGGCTTCGCCTTGTTTTAAGTATATTTTTCTACTTATACTATTATTTCTTTTTTATTTGTTTTTTCACTTTAAATAATACAACTTTAACATAATTTGAAGCTAATATCTTTTATTGACTATTGTATAAAGTATTTTTATAATGTTCTTATTCATATAAAATTTTATTCCACTTACTATTGAATTTTATTAAGAAAAAGATTTATTACTTTCTATATAATAGAAAAATAAGTGGTATTAGTTATTTCTAGGAAGAGAATATAGAGTATCCTATATTTATTACAAGATTAAAAAAAGCAGGTTTATATATTGAAGATATAAGAATGCTTTCATTTTTGTGATATAAGAAACAATATGTTTATGATATAAGAGACAATATGATAGATAAAAGAATTCAATTATTTCAGCAATATAAGCAAGATATTAAAATAAAATCATGAACTAGAAGAGTGTATATACAAAATAGCTGAGAAGATAGAC
The DNA here is from genome assembly GCF_001077535.1 of Clostridioides difficile ATCC 9689 = DSM 1296. Classification (GTDB taxonomy): domain Bacteria; phylum Bacillota; class Clostridia; order Peptostreptococcales; family Peptostreptococcaceae; genus Clostridioides; species Clostridioides difficile. The sequence continues at coordinate 2,170,645 of NZ_CP011968.1, read as the reverse complement.
TATCTAAGCAAAAAAGGTATGTAAAAAATAATTTTTCTAAAAGAATCCAACAGTTTTTTTATTTTTATAAGAAAAATAATACTAATTGGAACAATTTAATAATATTCTTTCTTAGATGTATTTCTATATAGTATTGGACAATGTTATATACAGTTATTTATATATGCAATAAAAAGGAAAATTATGATAACATATATTGATGTAAGCAGTAAAAATACTTTCATTTATAGATATAATTATTTTGGGAAAACACTGATTTTACAAAATAAAAAAGTAATTATAGAATTTATCAATATATTAAAAAACTGAATTGTAGTAAACTAAGTGCAACTAAAATTACAGGAGTATTAAAAGAGTATGATGATTTTATAGTAATGAAAGTTAATGATGATGATATTATTTTAATATAAGAAGGGAAGAAAAAATATTTAGACAAAAACTACGAGGTGAGTTTATGGTGGATTTTATTGAGTCAAATAATGAAGTACAAAAATTTGATTGGGGAGAGGTTATGTGGATACACGAACCATCAAAAACACAATTCAATAGACTTAGTGCTGGAATTGTAAGATTTTTTCCGGGAAACTGCCAAGAAAAGCATTTTCATTTAAGTGAAGAACAGCTTTTATATGTGATTCAGGGAGAAGGAATACAAATAATTGATGGTAAAAAGGTCAATATAAAGGAAACATCTATAGTTTATTGCCCACCATATTCAGAACATGAAATTATAAACACTGGTAAAATTGATTTAGTAATATTAATTACTTATGTTCCTCATAAATTTTCGAGTTTGAGACAAATACCTATAGTATTTTCTGAAAACAATATACAGGAGTTAGTTAATGTAAACATAATTGAAAATCTTGCAAATCAAATATCTAATATATTGAAGCTTAGAATATCTGTATATGACTTAAAGTATAAAGAAATATTTGAGACTAAGAAAGAAAATAAATTTTGCGATATTTGTAAAAATATAAAACAGTGTACTAAAAAACTTGTTAAAAGCATAAATAATGATAACTTTGAAAAAGTGTACCATTGTGAGTATGGTGTTTCCAGTTTAGAGATACCTATAGTATTAGAAGAAAATATAGTTGGATATATAGAATGTGGTAATTTTATAGTATATAAGTCTATTGATATAGATAAAAATTTATCTGAATTATCAAGTAGTTCTGGTATTGATATAAAATACATAAACAAAATTTACAATGAATTTCCATTAAATCCTAAAAGTAGGTTATATGTATTAAAAGAAAATTTATTAATGATGTCTGAATTTATTCAGGAAATAGCTAAGAGGAATTTTTTTGAAAATCAACTTAGTATAAAAGATGAGGAGATATTGAAGAGTAGAAAAGAAAATATAAGACTTGAAGAGGCACTTAAAAAAGCAAATAGTAGATTATTAGAAGAAGAGTATATTATTAATCCGATAGATATGTTCAATAATTCTTCAAAAGAATATCCCTTTGAATTAGAACTTTATATTGAAAAAGAAATTAAAAATATGAATTTAGAAGGTGTTTATAATCTAATAGATACAAACAAATTAAGATATAATGATGTTAGAGATACTATTCAGGAAATGATATTTGTATTGTCTAGAACAGTGCTTAGAGATTTAGAGGATTTAAAACTTATATCTTATTTAAGAAATAAATATAATAAAAAAATATCACTTGTAAACAGTGATGAAGATTTATGGAATGTATTATTTGAATTTTCCAAAGAGTGTATTGATAAGAATAGAGCATTTTGGAGAAAAGATAAAGGAAATCTAATTGAAAATATAAACGAATATATAAAAAAATATTATAAAGAAAATATAAATTTGAATAGTATATCAGATGTTTTTTTTATAAGTCCAAATTATTTGAGTTCTATTTTTAATGAAAGAAATAAAGTTTCAATAACTGAGTATATAAATCTTCTTAGGATAGAAGAATCTAAAAAATATCTGTTAGATAGAAGCATGAGTATTAGTGATATTTGTAAGAAAGTAGGTTTTAATAACAGTAGTTATTTTTCACAAATATTTAAGAAGTTTAATAGTATAACTCCAAATGAATATAGAAAGAATATGCTGGATAATAAGTATTAAATAAGATTATATAATATATATTGTAAGAAAAATTGAAAGAGAATGATGGAGGAATTTTATGTTTTCAGTTATTTTTTTATGTATAGGGGGGTTTTTAGCTGCTTTTGTAGATTCTATAGCAGGAGGAGGAGGACTTATAAGCATGCCTGTTCTTATGGCAATTGGAGTGCCAGTACATCTTGCCATTGGTACAAATAAATTTGCAGCATCAGCAGGATGTATAAGTAGTGCCTATAGATATGCAAAGTCTGGAAAAATTAATAACGACCTTTTAAAAAAATTAGTACCATTTACTATTATTGGTAGTGTTCTAGGTGTGAGATGTGTATTATCAATAAGTGAAGAGATATTAAATGTTTTGGTTGTGGTTATGATTTTAATAGTGGCTATTTACACCTTTATTTCTAAAAATTTAGGTCAAGAAGATAATTTTGAAGCTGTTAATAAGAAAAATTTAAGACTAGGGATGCTTATGGCTCTTATAATGGGTTTTTATGATGGTTTTTTTGGTCCAGGTACAGGAACTTTTTTGACCTTTGGATTTATAAAAATATATGGATATGATTTTTTACATGCTTCTGCAAATACAAAAATATTAAACTTAACAAGTAATATAACTTCATTGTTATTATTCATGATAAATGGTCAAGTAGATTATAAAATTGCTATAGTGTTTGCATTAGTGATGATAATGGGAGCTTATGTAGGTGCTAAAGTTGCTATAAAGAAAGGTTCAAAGATGATAAAACCAATATTTTTAGTAATGGCATTATTTATGGTCGTAAAATTGGTATATCAAACATTAGTTTAGCTTATAGACTTTTTAAATTTATAAGTAATTGTAAAGCTTTTATATTTAATCTAATCATATAGCTTTATAAAAATTCTAATTATCTTCTAATATAGTTCATATATAATACACATATAAACTGTAATCTTACAATAGAAGGATTATATATCATAAAAATATAACCTTGATTTATATATATGAAATATATGGTAATTTGTAGGAGGAATGTTTATGAACATATCAAGAAGAGCTATGAAGATAATTGAACTGGCACAAAAAATTGCTAATAAAAGAGGTGTAACAGTACAAGACGCTTGGAATGATGCGATGAAAGAATATAAAGAAAAATATGAATATGTTGCATAAGATATGCGTTATATTTTAAATATAAGAAAATATAAAACAAAAAAGATTGTCTCAAAATAAGATTGTACTGAGACTCAAAAGTTAGATTTTATACAGGAATGGAATTTTCATTCCTGTATTTTTAATTTTACATAACTTTAAATTCATATTCAAATCTATATTTAACAAGGTTATGCTAAATTAATTTTTTTTTATTCTTTTGTTATTATAATAATAAATATATTCTGTTATAGTTGTATCTAATTAGTAGATGTTTTTATGTACTTTTATACAGTATATTTCTCGTTTCATTCTTTTCTATTTAAATAGGACTTAACTACTTTTTAAATTGGGTTTAGCTACTTTTAATTTAAAATTAAAAGTATTGTTATATATATAAGTACCTCAGTCATTAGGTTTTTGCTTTAACAATTATGGTGCAATACACTTTTGTTAAGTTAAAAAAATTAGATAAAGTAAGATTAAATAAAAGCGACTTAAGTAAATTGAGAATCTTAATATGAAAATTTTCAATAAATATTTAGAAATAACTATTTAGAAAAATTTCTAAATAGCTATTGAAATAAAATGGATGTTATGTTATATTCTATTTAGATGAAATTCTAAATAGCGAGGTGATGGTGTTGGGGTTTCCAGAAACATTCAAAGCTCTTTCAGACCCTATAAGAAGAGAAATATTGGTTATGTTGAGGGAGAATAAAATGTCAGCAGGAGAAATTAGTGAAAAATTTAATATGACGAATGCTACAATTTCTTATCATCTATCTCAACTAAAAAAGGCAGGACTCATATTTGAAACAAAGTATAAGAACTTTATTTTCTACGAAATAAATATTTCAGTTTTCGAAGAGGTTATGCTTTGGTTTTCACAATTTATGGAGAAGGGAGAAAAAGATAATGAAAAAAGCGATAAATAAACAATTTATTTTATCTACTTTAATATGTTTTATACCATTTATTGTATCAATATATTTTTATAATAGATTACCAAATGAAGTTGCAATTCATTTTGATAATTATGGAAATCCAGATAATTATGCTCCAAAGGTTATAGCAGCTTTTGGTGTACCATTGTTAATGCTATGTATCCATTTGTATACATGGTTTAGACTTGAGAATGAGCCTAAGAAAGCTAATTTTTCAAATGTTATACAAAATTTATCAAAATGGGGAGTTGCTATACTTTCAGTAATTATACAAATAATGATGGTTTTATATTCAACAGGAGTTAGTTTGGAGTCTAATTTTTATACAGGATTAATTTTAGGAATAATAGTTATTTTATTTGGAAACTATCTTCCTAAATGTAAACGAAATTACTCAGTAGGAATAATTTTGCCATGGACTCTGAATGATGAAGATAATTGGAATAAGACACACCATTTAGCTGGATGGATTTGGCTTATTGGTGGAATATTATTAATTATTAATGCATTTATTAATATTCCTTTTTATAATATCTTTGTAATCTTTGTAATTGTAATACTACCATTTATATATTCTTATTTGATGTATAAAATTTCAGGTAAAAATAACTAATATAATTAATCAATATAATAATGTTTGGATAAGAATAATATATTTCAGAACTGAGATAGGTAATAAAGAAATTACTAAGATTTCTATTTTAGTTCTGAAAAAATCTTACTTATATGATAACTTATTGAGATTTCAAAAAATAATATAAATTAGGCTAATGAACATAAAATGAAAATTTGTATTTAATATTGAAAATATAAGTACAGTGTGATATTCTTATAAGAAAAACATAGGAGGTAGAAGATGAATACTAGAGAAATGAAAGAATATAGGGTATTTTACAATAAAAAATTAAGCGAAACAGATGAGTTTTTTAGAGTATTTGGAAGTCTTGATGATAAGACTTATTCAGAAGGGGCTATAAGTAAAAAAAATAAGGAATTAATGGGACTAGCTATTTCAATTTTAAGCCGATGTGATGAGTGTATTTGTTATCATATTGAGGGTTGTATTAATTCTGGAGCAAGTAAAGATGAAATTATAGAAGCTATAAAAATAGGTGTAATTGGTGGCGGGTCTATTACATATCCAAACGCAAGATTTGCAATAAAAATTTTAGAAGAATTTAATATATAATTTTGATAGACGTAGTTTATTTAGACTAATAATAATAGTCTATTTAAGTCTTTGAAATTAAGCTTTATTTTCTAAGTTCACTTCTTATTAAGTTTTTAGAATTGCATATATAAATATAAATTTTTAAATAATATAGTAGTTTTAAATTATTTACATCATAGATTGTATTGAGAATAGTATATTGTCATTATTAAATCTTTTATACATTTTTTATTTTAAATAAATTAATATTAAGGTGATTATATTTACATATTTGTATTTTTATGAACTAGAATATTCTTTATAAATTCATAGCAGTTTTAATAGATAACTTTTTCAGATAGATTAAACAAAGTTTTATTTACTGTATTCTATTATCAGTTTCCTACAAATTAAATTGTCTATTTTTATTTATAGAGTAGAATAAACTGTTTTTGTTAAGAATTTTGAAGGTAAAGCTAGTTTAAAAAAATAAAGGGACTAATTTGTCTAACGTTTATTGGTGAAAAATAAGTCTATAGAAGTTATAATAAATATATAAAAATGTATGAGAGGTGTTATATGTTTGGTAAACCAAAAGAAAGTGTTAGATTTTTAGACTTTAATGATGTAGCAGAAAAGTTTGGAGAGAAAAAGGCTGTTGCAATTTTTGATGCCATAGCTGGAAAAAAATCTAAAGAACATATTATCAAAGATATAGAAAAATTAGTAAAAAATGAAGTTTAGATATTTATAAGGTATATTGAGCTTGAGGGTAGCTCTTTATACCTTCTTTTTTATGATTTTTAGATAATATTTTAAAATTTAAATAAGAAACTTATTGTTATAGAGTAATATTTATATAGAAATAAGTCTTTATAATTTAAACTTGTAATTAGTTTAGTAGAGATTATGATTCAGTGCTGAATTATACATAAAAAAATATTTTATAAATTCAAAAATTAAATATCTAGTTTAGATGTTTTTTTATTGTATTTAGATTATATTTTGGGTCTTCATTATCTTTGTTAAAGTATAAGGCTTTATTTAAATATTGTTGTGCTTCATCAAATCTTTTGTGAAACATAAGAATAACTCCTTTTAAGTTATATATATTACTTGCATTTTTTTTGTAGTCAGAATCATTTTTATCTAAATACTTTAAAGATTTATTAATTGAATCTAAAGCATTATATGTTGTATCTGAATAACCAGGAAATCCATCAAAATTCATATAATTACATGCTTGGGCATAATAAAGCTTTGAATCAGTAGGATTAATAGCAATAGCTTTTTTTAGTATAAGGTCAACTTCTTTAAAGTATTTTAGTCCAAAATCATTAAGCTTAAGTTGAGCAAGGTCCATACTATTAATACCAAATTCTTTTTTGAAACTTTCATACAATAATAGCTTGTATTTGTTATTTTCAACTACAAAATATCTATTTACTTTTAGAGAATCATCTTTTTTATAAAGAAGGTTTTTTATATTAAAAGTTTCTTCTAATTTAACAACATTTTTATATTCTTTTCCATCATGTTTATATTTTTTTATGATTTTTTCTTTACCTATTTTATAACTAATTATTCTTTTTGTACTAACTAAAATATTTTGAAATTCTTCAAGATTTTCTATACTAATTTTTTTTTTACTATCTTTACTTAATAAACTATATGCTGTTTCATAGTCACCAGAGTTCATCTTATCAATATATTTTTTTGCAACTTCACTAGCACTTTCTCTTGGGGAACAGCCTGTCATTAATATCACAATTAATAATGTTAAGAGTAAAGTTATGCTTTTAATAATATTCATAATACAATCACCTATAATTAAATTTTTATTAATTATATTCTAGCATCAAATATTGAATAAGTCATCTTCTTTAAAATATAATAAATAGTATTTTGCTCAAATTTTCAAATGCTTCTCTGTCCATCTCTTCTAAAAACTGAGAGTAGCTATTCATAGTTATTTTTATATCTGCATGACCTAATCTTTCTGAAATAGTTTTTATATTAGTTCCAGAAAGAAACATTAAAGTTGCATTATTATAGAATTTAAACATAATTAAATGTAAAAATTAATTGAAAATATTAATTATATGCTATGATATAATAAAAATATAGAAATTTTGCAGTGAGCGATATTTGTGATAAATTGAGGTTTAGCAGTTGAAATATAAGGTATTGAGAATATATGATAAGTATTATCAATTGCACTATTGCGCGTTCACTGCAATTTTAAGAGCATTGTATATGTGTAAACATTGGAGATGCTAAGTTTATTTTGGGTTTTATATCAACTATGTGGTATGTAAAATTTTTATTACATTAAAAACAATTCTCCTAAAAACACAAATAATTGTCACAACACACAGTCCTCATATTTTACAAATTGATTCTAAAGAAGAAATAATTGTGTTAGATATGGATGAAAGTGATAATGTATATAAAAAATAGTTAGAACTTGGAGAATACGGGGTATTAGGCTGGACCAATGAAGGTTTATATTTACATTAAGAGCACTCTTTTTATAGGAGTGCTTATTTTTTTGAAATTCATTAGCATATAAACTATCAAGAACATTACTCAATATACCTTATTTACTTCACCAATGATTATCTTACATATATTAACAATAAAAAAAGACTCTAAAAAGAGTCTTTCCCGAAAAATCTATATATTATAATATAGTTATATTTTCTGCTTGAGGACCTCTAGCACCTTTAACTATATCAAAGCTTACTTGTTGACCTTCTTCTAATGATTTAAATCCTGAAGTTTGTATAGCTGAGAAATGAGCAAACACATCATCTCTACCTTCCATTGATATAAAACCGAATCCTTTTTCATTATTAAACCATTTCACTATTCCATTATTCATTAAAAATACTCCTATTAACCTATATCAAGATATACTTGATTTAATTGTGTATTACCACAAATACTATTGTATCATAGATTAATAGAAATGTCTACTTAATTATATTTTTTAGTTAACATTTTAATTATTCTTAATATTAAAAATATATTTAAACGTTTTACATTGCTATATATTAATATAAATGTAGATAAAACTAAAAAGGGTTTTCTAGAAATCAATGTCTATCTAATTATACTTACTTACCAATACCATTACTTGGTGTAAACAAGACTCTACTACATTTTCTCCGTACTCTAATATAAAATCATCTAACTGTGTATCTAAAAAATTACAATAATCATACGAACTGCTAATATAAGCAGTCAATACATGTGTACATTTATCCATTTTATTTCCAAACATATAAATTATTATCCCCCTAAAAAACTTTCATAAAAACAAAAAGAACACTATCTCTTTGGCAACTGGCTGACATAACTCATAAGATATTTATATAAGTCTTAGTCCCTATAGCTTTGCGTCACTAAATTTCTCTAGTTTTGCCGATTTAGTTTTATTCTACAACTAAAATAATACAATAGAATTAGTTATTATTCAACAGGATTGTTTGAAAGTTAAATAAATTTATAGATATGAACATTATTTTACACTTAAAAACAGACTAAACACGTAGAGTACCTGGTAAAAATTAAATATAGTTTTTGTTCTAAAAAGCTCCTATTATAATTTAAGCTAGATAAATTTGAAGAAGTGACATAAGAAGAAGTGACATAAATTGAAAGAAGGAATATATTATGCTAAATAAAAAATTACCAGATACAGAATTAAAAATTATGAAATGCATATGGAATACTGGTTATAAAACTGTAATATCAAAAGATGTTGCAGATGAAATAGAAAAAACATATGGTTGGAAGCATACAACTACAATTATACTTTTAGCTAGATTAACCAAAAAAGGTTTTTTAATATCATAGAGAATTGGGAGGCATGTACACTATACAGTATTAATAAAAGAGAGAGAATATCTCAAAATAGAGGGAAAAAGAGTTTTTAGAGGTTTACATAACAATCCTTTATCAGAATTAATTTCAAAATTACATGATGGAGAAGAAATAACTGAAGAAAAAATAATAGAAATAGGAAGTTGGATAAAAAGCTGGAAATATAAAGATTAATAAATAAAAGGTAGCTAATAATATAAGTGCTACCTTTTTTATGTGGATAATATTGGTGATAAGTTGTGGAAAACTTATATAAAAATTGTGGATAAAGTGTTTTGCTGACATTTTACTGACAAAAGTTAAAAAAATAAATGTTATATATATTGTAAAATGTTGAAAAATAGCCATATATATAAAATATAAGTAACACTATAGATAAATTACTGTCTTTTATATTGACTATAAAGAACAGTAATTGAATAAATATAAAGATATTTTTTGATTATTATTAATTAAAAATTTAATTTATATTTAAATAATATAAAATTTGAGGTAATATTATTTTTTAATTGTTCAAATTATGTTATTATTCAGATATAGGCAATATTAGATAAATCTAATGACGCAAAACTATAGGGACTAAAATCTTTATGTAATAAAGGTCATGTCAGCCAGTTGCCAAAAAGATAATAATTCTTTTTGTTAAAAGTATTTTTAGAGTTATATATTTTAATAACTTAATATTTGGCAAGAGGAGGGCTTAAGATGATATCTGAATTAATGTTAAAAAATTTTCGCAAATCTAGCATCAATTTTAAGACTAAAATTAAATTGAATTTAAGAGAAAAACCAGACATAAATAGTTTGAAATTAAAAAGTATACCAGAAGGTAAAATTGTTAAGTTAAAGTGTGTAGATGGAATATGGGCAGAAGTTGAGAGTAATTATGACAAAGGTTGGTTACTTTATAAATATTTAGAAAGATTAAGTAATGCTAAAAACAATAGTAATGATACAATAAAAAATAGAAAAAAGAATTACATAGGAAATATAAGAACAAATGGATTAAGTTTAGAACTTAGAAATGATAGAACATTAGAATCTAAAGTTATAACTACAATCCCTGATGGTTTTAAAGTTGAAGTATGTTATAGCGTTGGAAAATGGGCAAGAGTTAATATCAATAAAAATGAAAAACGATATTCTGGATATGTATATAATCAATACATAGAAGAGCATTTAAGTTTATAATACGATACTAGCAAGCTTTAAATATATTAATAAATCACAAAAAAGAATCCCATTAATGGGATTCTTTTTTGTAGAAACATTATAACAGAACTAAAGAGAATAAATTAACTAATTTATTTTTATTATAAAGTAATTATAAATGGTAAATTTAATTGAAAGTAGATTTAACTTATACTTTATACACCAAGTATCATAAATTAATACTACTTTGAAAAATCTTAAAAAAAGTAAAAGTTATGATAATAAAAATAATATTAAAGATAATAAGATATATAAGAAACTTGAAAAAATTTGTAATTTTTAGTTATATATATATTATAATGAACTAGTTAAAAATTTTTATGAGGGGGAAAATATGAATAAGAAGAAAAAATTGATTGGGATAGCTATATCTTTTCTACTTATAATCAGCATTATAAATCCATTACAAGTAGAAGCAGAAGCTATTATTGAGTCTAGTGTATACATTTCTTCAATAAAAGAGAATTATACATATGATAATACTAAATTTAAAACTATTAAATCTAAAAGTAGACATAAAAGTAGGAAATATAATAAAAGTAAAGTAAAGTTGAAAAAACGAAGTATAAGAACTAAAAAGTATGGATATCAAACTATAAATAAATATAAAAGACAAAACGCAAGAAGACATAATATCCTAACAAAATTAATATTGTCCATAATAGTCATATTTTTGGTTATAGTTTTAGTAGTGCTAATATTTATTAAAAGAAAGAAGAAAAAATTTTACTAAAAATAATTAAAAGAATATCATTTTTTTAATCATTGGTATCTATTTAATAATATGATGTAATTAAAATGGAGTAATATTCTGTTTCAAAGGAGGCATATAAATACAGGAATGAGTATTAAATGATGGTTAATTAAGTAAATTTATTGATAAATGTACTTAATTAACTTTGAAGAATTTAATTCCTCATGAATCAAAATATAAAATTACATCAACAGTTATTCACAAAATTAATATAAGAAGAATTAGAGCCAAAGAGCAGACTATTAGACCATTAAAGTAATTATTCATAGAATTTTGTATATGAAAAGAAATGTATAGTATAATTTACTTTTTTTATAAAAAATAGATTACAAAATATATTTTTTATAAAAAGGTATTGACATTTTTTAGAAAAAAGAATATCATTATTTTAACAACAAAATTCAATACAATAAATTAAATCCTATGACAAGGAAGAGTAGTTAAATTTAGGTTCAGTATAGAGAGCTGAGGATGGTGGAATCTTAGCAAGAAAAAATTTGATGAATGGCCCTTAGAGGAATAAATTGAAATCATAGTTTTGAGAGTAGACTTTATCGTCAGTCGCACGTTATAGCGAATAAGGTATGTAAGTACCTGATAATGAGATGTATGAAAATTGAATTTTATATTAATTTTTATATAATTTAGGTGGCAACGCGGATAATCTCCGTCCTATTAGTTTAGGACGGAGTTTTTTATTTTACTGAAAATTTAAAAGATAGAAGGTGGTGAGAAAGATGTTATGAATTTCAAAAGCTAAAGATGATGATATAGTAGGTTGGCAAAAAAATAAATTGAAAATTAAAAAAATAGGAGGAAGTACAAAAAATGAAAACAAATACAAAAAAATTAACTTTAAATGCAATACTTTTAGCGATGGGATTATTAATACATCAAATCACACCAGCTATAGGATTACCAATGAAGCCAGATGTACCACTAGCAATGTTATTTGTAATATTGGTTTTAAATAGAGATGATTATAAAACTTGTTTGATAGCGGGTATAGTAACAGGAATATTTACAGCACTTACATCAAGTTTTCCGGGAGGTCAAATTCCTAATGTAATAGATAAAACTCTTACAGCAAATATAGTATTTTTATTAATGAATATTAGTTATAATATGCCTTTTATAAAAAAATTAGCTAAGAAAACACAAGATACTGTAGTAGTTGCAATAATAATGCCAATAGGAACTCTTGTAAGTGGAACTATCTTTTTATTAGCAGCTCAAGCTATAGTTGGTCTTCCAGGGGCTTCATTTACAGCTTTATTCTTAGCAGTAGTATTACCAGCTGTTTTAATAAATCTAGTTGCAGGAATATTTTTATTCAAGATTGTTAGTCTATCAATAAGAAGAGTTAGTTATCAAGCTTAAACACGAAATAATATTTTACTTTATAAAGCATTATAATAACTAAATAACATAAGAATAAAGTAGATTATAACTATTTTATTCTTATGTTGTTTAAAGATTTGGTATTATATATTTATTTTTAATAAAATATTTATATAGTACCAATTACACTTAATTTAACAGATAAATTATCATACCTATATAATATTCTTATATGTATCTCATTTGTAGTTATTAAATATAAGATATATTTAATTGACTTTTCAAGATAAATTTTTATATTAATCTCCTCTGATTTCTCATTTTTTGAATACACTAAAATTTCCAATTAAATCAATTATATATTTATAAAGTTTTAAAAATATAGTAATGTATATATTTTTTGTGAAAAACTTGCTTAAATTTAGCCAAAAAAAATAGATAATTCATAATAAAAAATAAAGTTTAGTAAAAAATTTTAATAGAACTATAAAAGTCTGTTTTAGTAAAAGATTTAAAATTCTAATATTAAGTGAAATTTTTGGTGAATTAAATAAGCGAAACTATAATAGAAATAGAATATATGGAAAAATACATCTCTATGCTTAAAAAAGAAAAATAAATCTATTAAAATAACATAATAAAAAAAATATTAAGAATAAAAATATAATTATAAGTATTTATACAAATCTAGTTGATTTTTAATATAAATGTAAATACAATTATAGCTAAATGAATAATTGTATTAATATTTATTTGTAATATGCTTAATATAATTTGCAATTTTACATAAGTTTGTTAAGTACATAACTAATTTAAGAATATGTATTTATATATTAAAAATTTATTATGAGGGGGACAATTTTATTATGAAATTCTATAAAAGAATATTAACATTGACTTTAAGTATTTCTTTTGTATTTGCAAATATTCAATTAGTAGATGCAATATCATCTGTAGAAAAAATACAAGGAAAAAATAAGTATGAAATCGCAGGTAAAATAGCAGATAAAAATGCATATAAAACTGCTATATTAATTAATACTAGTAACTCTATTGCAGATGGATTAAGTGCAAGTGGACTAGCAGGAGCTTTAAATGCCCCTATACTATTAACTGAAAAAAATACTATACCAACTGAGACATCTGCAAGATTAAAAAATGTATCAAAAGTTTATATAATTGGAGGAACATATTCTATTAGTACATCTGTCGAAAATTCATTAAAATCTAAGAAAATGAAAGTTGTAAGAATTAAGGGAAATGACAGAATAAAAACAAGTTATAATGTTGCAAAAGAAATAAATTCAATAAAAAAAGTCAATACTGTTATGCTAACCAATGCATATAAAGGAGAAGCAGATGCTATAAGTATTGCATCTGTAGCAGCAAGAGATAAAGCACCAATAATTCTTACTAATGGACAAAGTATACCTTTTTCAACTAGTGGTTTAAAGTCTTATGTAATAGGAGGAACAGCTTCAATGAGTACCACTTTAGTAAACAATACTAAATCTACTAGACTAGGGGGGAGTACTCGTTTTGAAACTAATAAAGCAATAATAAATAAGTTTTATAAGGATGCTAGAGAGTTTTATATAGCTGGAGCTTATGAATTAACAAATGCACTTGTAGGATCTTCTTTATCAAAACATGGTCCAATGGTTTTAGTTAATGATGGTAGCAATAAAAGCATTTTAAAAAATGCTAAGAAGATAACTTCTATAGGATATATAGATTCAAATATAGTACAACAGTGTTTAAATATAACAAATGGAATTGGAGATATTAATACTGGGGTTGTAAAAAATGTTAAACCTACTACAAAGACTATAAAAGATGGAATGTATAAGGTTGGAAAAGATATCTCAGCAGGTGAATACTTAATAACTTCAAACTCAGGAAGTTATGCTTCTTATTATGAAGTTACAAGTGATAGTACAGGTAATGCTGATAGTATACTTTCAAATGATATTTTTAGTGGGACTAGATATATCACCTTAAAGAATGGTCAATATATTAAAATTGAGGATTCAACAATGACATTAGCAAAGTATGCTAAAGCCCAGAAGGCCAAGAATGGTAAGTTTGGAAATGGTATGTATAAAATTGGATTAGAAATTCCTGCTGGAGAATATATTATAATGTCAAATTCTTCTGATGCATATTATGAAGTTAGAAATGATAGCTTAGGTAATGCAGAGGGAATAGTTACTAATGATACTTTTTCAGGAAGAAGATATATAACGGTTGAGGAAGGTCAATATTTAATATTAAATGATTGTTATTTAATTGAAAATGAATAGATGTAATTGTATTTAATAGTAAATCATATATTTTATTTAAGGAAAGGTGTTTTAAGTTTTAATTTAAAACATCTTTTTATTATTATAATAATTATATGATTTTATATTTTAGAAATATAGTATATATAAATCATTAGATTTACTATTAAAACACAACTAGAAAAATAATAATATCTTTAAAAGATTTTTCTTATTTGATATAATTAAGGTTATGTGTAATATAAGAAATTAACTAGGAGGAATAGACGTGAGCAAAAGAAAACAAGTAACAATACCTATAGAGAAAATACAAGAACAAGATAAATATATAGAACAAATACACAGACAAAATGAAGAATACTTCAACAGAACTGGAAAGAGAAAACTCGTGTTTACTCAAACCTTCGGGTGTCAAATGAATGAACATGATTCAGAAAAATTATGTTCAATGTTAGAAGAGATGGGATACCAAATGTCAATGATGGTTGAAGAAAGTGATTTAATAATATATAACACCTGTGCAGTTAGAGAAAATGCAGAGCTAAAAGTATATGGTAACTTAGGACAATTAAAACATCTAAAAGGAAAAAATCCAGATATGAAAATAGCTGTATGTGGATGTATGATGCAACAACCACATGTTGTAGAGGAATTAAGAAAAAAATATAAACATGTAGACCTTATATTTGGAACACATAATCTATATAAATTTCCGCAATTACTTACAGAATCAATAAATTCTGACAAAATGTTAGTGGATGTATGGGATGTTGATGGAGAAGTAATAGAAGGTCTTAGAAGTAATAGAAAATTTGAATTAAAAGCATTTGTAAATATAATGTATGGATGCAATAATTTCTGCACATATTGTATAGTCCCATACACAAGAGGAAGAGAAAGAAGTAGAACTCCTGAAGATATAATTAACGAGATAAAAGAGCTTGTTGCAAATGGAACGAAAGAAATCACTTTACTTGGACAAAATGTAGATTCTTATGGTAAGACACTTGAAAATCCAGTTTCATTCTCAGAACTTTTAAGAAAAGTGAATGATATAGAAGGAATTGAAAGGGTTCGATTTATGACATCTCATCCAAAAGATATATCTGATGAAGTAATATACGCAATTAGAGATTGTGATAAGGTGTGTGAGTTTTTACATCTACCAATACAATGTGGAAGCAGTAGCCTTTTGAAAAAAATGAATAGACATTATACAAAGGAATATTATTTAGAAATAATAGAAAAAGCTAAAAAGGAAGTTCCAGGTATTGCTTTTTCTACAGACTTAATGATTGGTTTCCCAGGAGAAACAGAAGAAGATTTATTGGACACTTTAGATGTGGTTGAAAAAGTTAGATATGATTCAGCTTTTACATTTATTTATTCTAAAAGACAGGGAACTCCTGCTGCTAAAATGGAAAATCAAATACCAGAAGATATAAAGCATGATAGATTTAATAGGGTGTTAGAAGCTGTAAATAGGATTTCTGCAGAAATAAATGATGGATATAAAGATAGAATAGTTGAAGTTCTAGTTGAAGGAAGAAGTAAAAATAATGAAAATAAGTTTGCTGGTAGAACTAGACAAAATAAACTCGTAAATTTCGAAGGTGGAAATGATGATTTAATTGGTAAATTAGTTATGGTCAAAATTACTGAACCTAGAACTTTTTCATTAAATGGGATATTAGTAAATAATTAATATTGTACAAAATAATAAAATTATGCAAACTAATCAAAATAGATGTACTATAGAACAAATTATATTAAAAATTTTTATTTTAAGCGAATTTGTCATATGTTATACTAATGTAAGTTTTTGCTATTAATAAAAATAAATTTGATATAAGATATAATTTCATTGTACATCTATTTTTGTTTTATTATATTTTATAAAAGTTTACTTAGTTGTCATTAGTAATTCCCTGTTATCATATTAAATTATATATAGTGGACTGTAACCACAAAGGTAAAATCATTATTAGAAGTTTGTACTATATTCATTATTTTTACATAGATTTTTAAATGTTAAAATATTTAATAAGAGTAGTCAATATACATGAAAAAGCAGTCAATCTTTTATAATTAACTGCTCAACTTACAACTATTTATTTTTTACATTTTTTGTTAGAGTAGAGGATATTAAAAAATACACTGGAAAGTATGACTATTATAAATATTATAGAAAAGGGAACCATTTTTTTTTCGTCCATTTGACCACTCTCTATTCTATATCCCAAAAACGCCATAATAAATAGCATTATAGAGACAATAAAAGTAACAATGCTAGAACTTCTACATAATTTTTTTTTATCGTATCGTGCTTTTTCTTTATTACTCATAGAGTTATAACCTGCTAGTAGCATACTGGCTTTTCCATTAAATAATAGTACACTTAAAATGAAAAAGGCAAGTGCAATTATAACAACAAATCCTACAGCAAACATTATAAGCACCTCCATATATTTTAATTAATTTTATTACTTATTAGTAATTTTACCATAAAGACACATTAAAATCATTTACTTCATACTTTATTAAATAGATTATCATACTTTAATTCATCAACAGTATACACTAATACATAGTATTTATGTTGAAATTGCATTGAAAACCATCAAATATTCAAACAATAATAAAATAAAAAAGTGCTACAAAATATAGTTATTGATATTTTAGAATTGTTAAATTTAGAAACTTTTATAAATTTCTTATGTAAAAGTTTTGATGATTTATTATGAGTGTTATTCTGATAAAAAATTTAAAAAGTTTTCTAGTATTTTTGCTGTCATTCCCCAAATTACATAATCTTTATATTTATAAAACAGAATAGGATAACTTCCACTTTCAAATTTATAATCTTTTTGGTTTGGAATTGAACCATATGGTAGATTTTCATCTGGAAAAACTTTTACAGTATTACTATAAGTATTTGGAGGATTCTCTAAAAGATATTTTATAGGAACCAAAAAAGTATGGTCAACTTCATCCTTGTTTATATTTAAATTATTAATATTTTTTATATATCCTAAGTATGGATGTATGATAAACTTTACTGGTGTTATAAGGAGGTCAAGACTTGATATTACTTCTATATTGTCACTAAAAGTTCCAAGTTCCTCACAAGTTTCTCTAATAACAGCTTCATATGGAGTCTCACCTGATTCTATTTTACCACCTGGAAAAGAAATTTCGCTAGGTTGATGCTTCAAATTTTTTGAGCGAACTTCAAATAATATATAGTGTGTGTTATTTATTTCTACTATTGGAATTAAAACAGATGCTCTCTTCATATTCTTGTATCCATTTATATATGGTTTGTAATTTTTGAATTTATTTTTAATATCGTTTATCATTTTTACCTCCTAAAATAATATTATTAAAAATTATATAATTGAGTTTTAACAATAATATATAATTATGATTTATCTAATTATAAGATATAGTAACTATCTATATTATTATATAATATAATGATAAATATATATTAACAAATAATAAAAAAATTAATTTGATTGTATATAAATTAGTTTGTTATTAAATTAGTATTAAAAAGTTCAAAAATTTACTTAGAAGGAATCTATAATTAGATTTCTATGTTTGTTGAGAATGCAATTACAGCTTTTCCAATTATTTTTACTTCAACTGGCTTATTATCTAAAATAATTACTTTTACTAACATCTTGCCTTTGCGTTTTATTGCTTCTCCTTGAACTGCTTCAAATATAAACTCTGTGTTGGGTGTAGGTATTACTTTATAATGTACAAGGTACGCACCTAAGGGTCCATTAGCATTTCCTGTAACAGGGTCTTCTGAAATACCAATTGCAGGAGCAAACATTCTTCCATGAACTTGTAGAGTTTCTTTATTATGTAATGTAAAAATATAATGTCCATTACATTTTATTTCTTGACTTATTTTCGATAATTCATATAAATTTGGAGATAAACTATTTAATGTTGATAATTCCTTTATTCCAATCATAACTTTTGAATGTCCTGTAGATGATATGGCAATAGGACAATCTGTACGAATATCTTTCTTTAAAATACCAAATGCATTAAGTAATCTTTTTTGATAGGTTTGTTGTAATGGTGGAGGTACTTCAATTTTTCCTTGTGTCATAATTATTTCATAATCATTATCTTTTTTTATAATATCAACTGGTAATATTCCAGCACCAGTTTTTTGAAATACTGTTTTGTTATTGAATTGGTTTTCTACTGCTCTAACATAATGGGCAGCAATAGTAGCATGACCACATATAGGAACCTCATTAGTTGGTGTAAAAAATCTGATATGTACATCATAATTTTCTTGATGATTTTTAGCCAAGTTATTGAAAATAAAAGCAGTTTCTGAATTATTTAATTCTCTTGCTATTTTTTGCATTTGTGATTCAGATAAGCCATCAGCATTTGTAATTACACCAGCTGGATTACCTGTAAATTTTTCCTTTGTAAATGAGTCAACTTGATAAAGACGAAATTTTTTATTCATATTATATAATCCTTTCTAAACATTAGATTAGTTTATCTACATAGAAAACTTGAGATAAATTATTATTTATTATTATCTGTTTAAATAAAATTAATAAAATAACCTATGTCTATATTAAAATTTAAACATATACATCTAAAAAAGTAGTATTATGTAAGGCTCTATACTACAATCAAGATTATATTACGAATTAGTACGCTAAACAAGAATGCACTTTTTAGTTAGATACTTACTATTTTGAAAGATAGGATTGAGATGGATATAGATAATAATTTTGAAGAATTTCCAAATATTGAAGAAAGACAAAAAGATTTTAATTGTTCAATTGGTTTTACCATGACTGTGATAGGAAGTAAATGGAGGGCAATTATTTTATGGCATATTTTAAAACAAGAGCCAATACGTTACAGTCAATTAAAAAAAGAAGTTGTTCATATAAGTCATAAGATACTGTCACAAGAATTAAAGTATTTTGAAAGAGATTGACTTATTAAGAGGATTTCTTATCCAACTATTCCTCCAAAAGTTGAATATTTGTCTACTAAACGTGGTAAATCATTGGAATCTATATTATTAGAATTATGTAATTGGGGTAAACAGTATATGAGATAAACTCAACTGTTTACTTCATGAAAAATATATAATGAAGCTTATTTTAATTAGTTCTTTAATGAATTATAAAACGTAGATAAAACTAAAAAGGGTTTTCTAGAAAATAAAATTTCTTTAATTATATCTGCTTACCAATACCATCACTTGATGCAAACAAGATTCTACCACATTCTCTCCATATTCTAGTATAAAATCATTTAATTGTGTATCTATAAAATTGCAGTAATCGCGTGAACTGCATATATATGCAGTTAGTATATGTGTACATCTATCCATTTTATCCATAAACATATATCATATATCCCCCTAAAAAACATTCATAAAAACAAAAAGAAAATATCTCTTTGGCAACTGGCTGACATAACTCATTTCATAAGTCTTAGTCCCTATAGCTTTGCGTCACTAAATTTCTCTAGTTTTGCCTATTTAGTTTTATTCTACTATTACCATAATATAGGAAAACGTTTCTTTTTTCAAGGTGCATATTAAAAAATTTAAAAATTAAAAAAATATTTTATTTCTCAAAAATAAATTGGATAAAATAATTATATTATAGAGTTTGATTCTTATCTAAAATGTTGGTTGCTGAGGATTTTGATGATAATGACGAGTAATTTTTATATTATCACAAAAGGTACTTATTAAAAGGCTTGTATCTTAAAAATCTAGATAGAGGTTTATTTTTAGATTACTGAATATTATTACTGAATTTATTGAAGGATTTTTTGTAGATAAAGATAAGTAGAGTCTAAAAGCTATTTCTAATCTGTAATCTGTAACGATTGCAAATTAGATGAGTGAAAACAGAAATTTAGCACAATATTTGTATGGAATTGATATACATCCAAATATGCTTGAAATAGCAAAATAAAAACTAGAAAATTCAGTTAATCTAGTTTTGGAAGATGTTGATAAATTAGCATTTTAAGATAATTTATTTGGTGTAATAATGTACAATTTATATTAGATATTTTTGAACGGATAAAATATCTAATATAAATAAAAAATTTGTTAAAATATGATAAGTGTAGTATAATCAAGTAGAAAAGATATAATATATTTCGGGGAGCTAATGTGCTGAGAGGAGATTTTATCTCGACCCTTTGAACCTGTTTGGATAATGCCAGTGTAGGGAGACCAGTTAAGATAAAAATAAGTCTTATCCTATTTTGGATAAGACTTTTCTTTTATTTAAATATAATATCTTTTTAGTAATAAAATTTTTTAATAAAAAACAAAATATACCTAGTAGGTATTAATTATTTTTAAAGGAGTGATTTAAATGGTAATCGCAGACATAGCAGTAATGCCACTAAGACCTTACAAAGGTGAAGAAGAGATGTATAAAGTAGTAGATGCTTGTATTGCTGAAATTGAAAAAAGTGGTCTTAAATGTGAAATAGGAGCAATGAGCACTACTGTTGAAGGTGATTTTGATGAAGTTTTTGAATTATTAAAAAAGGTACATAAAATCCCTTTTAATCTTGGATGTGAAAGAGTCATAACAGTAGCTAGAGTAGATGAAAAAGCTGGAGGTCTGACTATAGATGAAAAACTTAGAAATCATAGATAAAGTCAAAGATAGTATATATCCAATAGCAACATTTTTGTTTATACTTATTCTTTGGCAATCTATGGTAGGAGTTTTAGAAGTTCCTCAGTATATACTACCCACACCAGTAGATATAATTAATGTGTTTTTTAAAGATTATCAAAATTTATCCATGCATGCTGTGGTTACTATAGGAGAAGCAATACTTGGTTTTATAGTCGCAATTATAATATCATTGGTAATTGGAATATTGATGGATTTTGTATCAATAATAAAAAAATGTCTTTATCCTATTATGTTGGTTACACAGATGATACCTACAATAATTATAGCACCACTCTTTATGATATGGTTTGGATTTGGAACAATGCCAAAAGTATTGATGGTAATGCTTACTTGTTTTTTTCCTATATTAATAAGTTTTGTAGATGGCATTGAGAATATTGATAAAGATTATTTAAATTTATTTAAGACTATGGACTCAAATAAAGTTAATACATTCATTCACCTTAAATTTCCTATGGCAATGGATAAATTTTTTTCTGGACTTAAAATATCTGCAACGTATGCTGTAATGGCAGCAACTGTTGCAGAATGGCTAGGTGGAACGAAAGGACTTGGTGTTTATATGCTTAGGTCAAAAAGTGCATATGCACTTGATAAAGTATTTGCATCTACTATATTAGTAGTTATATTTAGTTTAATGTTTGTAGGAATTGTACAGGCTGTAAAAAAAGTTGTTATAAGACATAGATTAATAGATTAAAGGTATTTGAGGGAGGCAATTATGAATTTTAAAAAGTTAGGAATATTAGGTTTAGTAAGTGTTTTTACATTGGCAACAATAACTGGATGTTCTTCAAATAACAATAAAGACAAAAACAATGATAAAGATACTTCTTCTAAAAAAGTAACTATGGTGCTTGATTGGACACCAAATACAAATCATACTGGATTATTTGTAGCACTTGATAAGGGTTACTATAAAGAAGAAGGTTTGGATGTTGAAATAGTACAACCACCTGAAAGTGGAGCAGAAACTTTAGTAGCAACAGGAAAAGCTGACTTTGGTATAAGCTATCAAGAACAAGTTACTTATGCAAAGACTAGTGAAGATCCACTTCCAATAAAAGCTGTAGCAACTGTTATACAACATAATACTTCTGGGTTTGCATCACCAAAAGAAAAGAATATAACAACAGCTAAAGATTTTGAAGGAAAAACTTATGGTGGTTGGGGCTCTCCATCAGAAGAAGCTGTTTTTAAAGCAGTTATGAAGAAAAATGGAGCTGATTTTAATAAGTTAAAGATAGTTAATACTGGTCAAGATGATTTCTTTGCAGCTATGAAAACTGTAGATTTTGCATGGATATTTGAAGGTTGGGATGCAGTTAAAGCTGATTTAATTGGATATGACTTAAACTTTATACCAGTAAAAGATTTAGATGAGAGATTGGATTATTATACACCACTTATAATTTCTAATGAAACTGTACTTAAAGATAATCCAGAGCTTGCTAAAAAATTCTTAAAAGCTACAACAAAAGGTTATGAATATGCAATAAAAAATCCAGAAGAATCAGCAAAAATTTTAGTAAAACATGCACCTGAAGTAGATGAAAAACTAGCTTTAAAGAGTCAAGAATATTTAGCAAGCAAGTACAAAGATGATGCACCACGATGGGGAGAAATGAAAGATAGTGTATGGAACAACTATACATCATTCTTAAAAGAATATAAATTAATAGATAAGGATATGAAGGCAAGTGATGCTTACACAAATGAATTTTTACCACAATAAAAAAGTAAAAGTATCTATAGAAAATGTATCAAAAACTTATAAAGATATTAAAGTTTTAAAAGATATAAGTATTGATGTTTATGAAGGTGAGTTTGTTTCTATATTAGGGCCAAGTGGATGTGGAAAAAGTACTATTTTTAATATTATAACTAAACTTACAGATTATGATAGTGGCAAAGTGAATATAAATGGTAAGTATAGTTATATGTATCAAAAAGATTTACTCTTGCCATATAAAACTATAATAGATAATGTGTCACTACCACTAATTTTAAAAAAAGAAAAAAAGAGTAAAGCTAGGTCAATGGTAAAACCTTATTTTGAGGTGTTTGGATTAAGCGGATATGAAGATAAATATCCTTCAGAACTTTCTGGAGGAATGAGACAGAGGGCTAACTTCTTGAGAACTTTTATAAATTCTAATGACATAATGCTTTTAGATGAGCCTTTTGGGGCACTTGATTCATTAACTAAAACATCCATGCAAAAATGGCTTTTAGATGTTAAGAAAAAAGTAAATTCAACAATACTTCTTATAACTCATGATATTGACGAAGCTATAATGCTATCAAACAGAATTTATGTTATTTCAAAAAAACCATCAATAGTAAAGAAAGAATTTGTTATAGATAGTAGAAAGTTAAATGAAGATAACCTTGAAAATATCATTAAACTTAAAAAAGAAATAATATCTTTATTGTAAAAAAAAATATTTTTATTTAATAAGCATTAAACTTAGCAATCCAAAATGTGAGTATACATTTTGGATTGTTTTTAGTTATATGTCAAAATTTTATATATTGTGTTAATAATAATCATCTACTATGATATAATATTTAATTAGAAAAGAAGGAGGTTTGATAATGCAAATAGATATGAATAAATTAACTCCTATGATGAAACAGTATCTTGAAGTAAAAAATAGATATAAAGACTGTATACTGTTTTTTAGACTTGGAGATTTTTATGAAATGTTTTTTGAAGATGCATTAGTAGCTTCAAAAGCTCTTGAAATAGCATTGACAGGAAAAGCTTGTGGTTTAGAAGAACGTGCTCCTATGTGTGGTGTTCCTTTCCACTCAGCCAATTCATATATATCAAAATTAGTTGAAAATGGATATAAAGTAGCAATAGGTGAACAAATGGAAGACCCATCTACAGCAAAAGGAATTGTTAGAAGAGAGGTTATAAGGGTCATCACTCCTGGTACAGTTTTAGATGGAAATTTACTTGAAAATAAAAAGAATAATTATTTATTATCTTTGTATAAGGATGGTACTAATATAGGTCTAACTTATGTTGATATAAGTACAGGAGAAACTAATGCAACATGTTTAAATGAAGATAAGGTAATTGAAGAAATTGCAAAAATCCATCCAACTGAAATAATTATAAATGATTTAGACTTTATAGAAAAGCTTAGAGATATAGCTACTGTAAGTAATATATACATAAATGAAAGTTTTAGTGATAACTATTTGGATATAAATATATTAAAAGAATATTTTCCAGATGTTTATCTACAAAAACTAAAGTTTGATGATAAAGGTCTAATAAAGTCAAGCTTATCAATTCTTCTGAATTATATATACAATACTCAAAAACAAATAACATCTAACATTAATAATATAAATATATACAATTCATCAGAATATATGGTTTTAGATATGTTTACTAGAACTAATTTAGAACTTACTCAAACTATAAGAGGGAATAAGAAAAAAGGTTCATTATTACACGTACTTGATAAAACTTCTACAGCAATGGGAGGTAGACTTTTAAGAAAATATGTAGAAGAACCTTTGATAAATAAATCTAAAATTGAAAATAGATTAGATGTAATAGAAGAAATAAAAGATGACTTTATATTAAGAGAAGACCTAAATGATATACTTAAAAATATATACGATATAGAAAGAATATGTGGAAAGATAGCATTTGAGAGAGTAACACCAAAAGAGTTAATTCACTTAAAAAATTCGATAGAAAAGTTACCTAATTTAAAAGATACTATAAATTTATCAAATGCAAAAATCCTAAAAGAGTATGTTTCAGAAATGGATAAATTAGATGATATATACAATTTAATAGATGAAGCTATTCTAGAAGAACCTACGATAACCATAAAAGATGGAAACATAATTAAATCAGATTTTAGTGATGAACTTAAGGAACTAAGAGAGATTTCTAAGAATGGAGCCTTTCTTGTAAAGGAAATAGAAAACAGGGAAAGAGAAAAAACAGGAGTTAAATCATTAAAAATAGGCTTTAATAAAGTTTTTGGATATTATATAGAAATAACAAAAGCTAACTTTAAACAGGCAAAGCTAGATGAGACATATATAAGAAAGCAAACACTTAGTAATGCAGAAAGATATATAACTCCAGAATTAAAGGAAATAGAAGAAAAGATACTACATGCAGAGGAAAAGATTAAATCTTTAGAATACGAGATATTTGTAGAGATAAGAGATACAATATATAAAAACATAGATAGAATACAAAAAGTGGCTAAGACTATAGCTAATATAGATGTTTTTGTGTCCCTTGCAACAGTTGCACATATAAATAACTACGTAAAACCAGCAATAAATGAAAATAATAAACTTGATATAAGAAATGGTAGACATCCTGTTGTCGAAAATATAGTAGGAGAGGAAAATTTCGTTCCAAATGATACTTATTTAAATCGTGGAGAAAACATTATTAACATAATAACTGGTCCTAATATGTCAGGTAAATCAACATATATGAGGCAAACTGCTATAATAGCTCTTATGGCACATATAGGCTCATTTGTACCAGCAGAGTCTGCTGATATTCCAATATTAGATAGAATATTTACAAGAGTTGGAGCTAGTGACGATTTATCTCAAGGTCAATCTACTTTTATGGTAGAGATGAACGAAGTATCCCTTATATTAAAAAATGCAACAGAGAGAAGTTTAGTTATATTAGATGAAATAGGTCGTGGAACTAGTACCTATGATGGTATAAGTTTAGCATGGTCAATAGTGGAATATATTCAAAAAAATATTAGATGTAAGACATTATTTGCAACACATTATCATGAACTTACTGATTTAGAAGAAGAGTTTAAAGAGGTTAAAAATTATTCAATAGCAGTCAAAGAAGATGGGGAAGGAATAATATTTTTAAGAAAAATAATTCCTCAGGGAGCAGACAAGAGTTATGGAATATATGTTGCTAAATTAGCTAAATTACCAGACGAAGTCATAGAAAGAGCAAAATATATACTTAAAGACTTGGAAAAAAATCATGTTTACAACAGTGTTGCAATAAATGGAGATAAAGAAAACAATAATATAATTAATAGTAATTTGGACGAAGAATTAGTTAAGGTAAATCAAAGTAATTTTAAGAATAAATATGAATCTCTAAAAATAGAACATGAACTTATAGTAAAAGATTACAAACATATAAAAAAGGATTATGATAAATTAAATTCTAAATTTAAAGCATTAAATGATGAAGTTGCTTTAATGAAGCAAAATGATGATAAAGAGAAAATTAATCAAGAGGATTCTGTAAAAGAAGTAGCCTTAACTCAAATCTCTTTTGATAGTGTAAATAGAGATATACTATCAGAAGAAATTTTAAATCTGGATATTTTAAATATGACTCCATTAGATGCTATAAACTCTCTTTATAATCTTCAAAGAAAAGCAAAAGAAATAAAATCTTAGAGGTGTAAAAATGAAAAATATAATTAACATCCTAGATGATTTGACTATAAATAAGATAGCAGCAGGTGAAGTTGTAGAAAGACCTTCTTCTGTAGTAAAAGAACTTATTGAAAACTCCATTGATGCAGGTGCAAATAAAATTTCCATAGATATAATTGATGGAGGAAAAAGTCTAATTAAGATTACAGATAATGGAATAGGAATACCTTCAAGTGAAGTTGAAAAATCATTTTTGAGACATGCTACTAGTAAAATTAAAAAAATTGATGATTTGTATGATTTATACTCTCTTGGTTTTAGAGGAGAAGCATTGGCATCTATTTCAGCTGTATCAAAATTAGAAATGACGACTAAAACTAAAGATGAAATAATAGGAACTAAAATATATGTTGAAGGTGGAAAAATAATATCGAAAGAACCAATAGGTTCTACTAATGGAACTACCATCATTATAAAAGATATTTTCTTTAATACACCAGCAAGACAGAAATTTTTAAAATCTACTCATGCAGAAACTATAAACATAAGTGATTTGATAAATAAACTTGCAATAGGTAATCCAAACATTCAATTTAAATATACAAATAACAATAAACAGATGCTAAATACTCCAGGGGATGGAAAACTTGTAAACACTATTAGAAGTATATATGGAAAAGAAATAACGGAAAATATAATAGATGTAGAGTTTAAGTGCAATCACTTTAAAATGAATGGATATATAGGTAATAACAATATATACCGTTCAAATAAAAACTTACAACATATCTATATAAATAAAAGATTTGTAAAAAGTAAAATAATCATAGATGCAATAACAGAAAGTTATAAGTCTATAATTCCAATAGGTAAACATGCAGTGTGCTTCTTAAATATAGAAGTAGACCCATCATGTATAGATGTAAATATACACCCCAATAAACTTGAAATTAAATTTGAAAAAGAACAAGAAGTGTATATAGAACTTAGAGATTTTTTAAAGGTTAAATTAATACACTCAAATCTTATTGGAAAGTATGCTACTTATAGTGATAAAAAAACACAACCTAGAATCGCTATTAACAGTAGAGAAAAAAGTACAGATTATAAATTAAGAAATAATGATTTATTAGAATCTACTCCTAAAAAGAGTAATATTACTAAAGGTAAGGATGAAGTCATTGAAGTTGTTACTTTATCAAGTGAAAAACCAATAAATGAATTTCAATCAGTAAGTGAAGTCCTAAATGCAAGTGTAGAAGATGATGTAAAAAACATTAATTATCTAAGTGAAGATAGTGCAAATGATAATATACAAGAAGAGTTTCAAGTTGATGGAATTAAAAATGAAGGAAATTATTACTTAGGAGATAGTATTAAGGACAGTGAAGAAGAATACTCGTGTAGTTCAAAACGCAAGTTTTCTTTATACGGATATTCTGTAATTGGAGTTGTATTTAATACTTATATAATTTTGAGCAAAGACGATTCTATGTATTTGTTGGACCAACATGCTGCACATGAAAGAATACTATATGAAAGATATATGGAGAAGTTCTATAGACAAGATATAAATATGCAAATACTTTTAGACCCAGTGGTTATTGAAGTATCAAATGTAGATATGCTTCAAATTGAAAATAACTTGGAGTTATTTATGAAATTTGGTTTTGAGCTAGAAATTTTTGGCAATAATCATATAATGGTAAGATGTGTTCCTACTATATTTGGAGTACCTGAAACTGAGAAATTTATACTTCAAATAATTGATAATATAGAAGAAATTACAAGTAATTATGATTTAAAAGGAGAGAGATTTGCATCTATGGCATGTAGGTCTGCTATAAAAGCAAATGATAAAATATACGATATTGAAATAAAAAGTTTATTGGAACAGCTAGAAAAGTGTGAGAATCCATTTACATGTCCTCATGGAAGACCTATAATGGTCGAAATATCTAAGACAGAAATAGAAAAAATGTTTAAAAGAATTATGTAAAATATTTGGATATTTAAAATATATGGAAAGGAATGTTATGAAAAAAATACCACTTATAATACTTACAGGTCCAACTGCTGTTGGAAAAACAGATTTGTCAATAAAATTAGCAAAAGATATGAATGCAGAGATAATTTCAGCTGATTCTATGCAAATATATGAATATATGGATATTGGAAGTGCAAAAGTTACAGAGGAAGAGATGCAAGGAGTGAAGCATTACCTTATAGATGAAGTTAAGCCTGACTATCCATTTTCAGTTTCAGAGTTTCAACAAAGAGCAAAAAAATATATACATGAAATAAATGAAAAGGAAAAATGTGTTTTAGTAACTGGAGGCACAGGACTTTATTTAAACTCTTTAATATATAATATGGATTTTGCACAATCTGATGCCAATAATGAATTAAGAGAAGAACTTCAAAAACAGCTTGCTGAAAAGGGAATAGATTACATGCATAATAAGTTAAAAGAACTTGATGAAGAATCTGCTAATAGAATCCATAAAAACAATACTAAAAGGGTCATAAGAGCTCTTGAAGTTTGTCTAAGTGGTAAGAAAATGAATGATTTTTCAAGTGATTTAAAATTTAATGAAGAATATCAACCAATAATAATAGTTCTAAATAGAGATAGAGAACATTTGTATCAAAGAATAAATATGAGAGTTGATATTATGCTTAAAAATGGATTGGTTGAAGAGGTAAAAAAACTTTTAAGTATGGGATTTAAAAAAGATATGATATCAATGCAAGGTATAGGTTATAAAGAGATATTAAAGTATCTGGATGGAGAATATACATACGAAGAAGCTATTGAAATAATTAAAAGAGATTCTAGAAGGTATGCAAAACGTCAGATAACATGGTTTAAAAGATATAAAACAGCAAAATGGTTTGATTTAGACCAATATGAAAATATAGACGAATTAAAAAATGAAATAATCTTATATATTAAAGATTCTATAAAATAATATATAAATTTTTAAGTATACAACTTAATATTGAAAATTTGTCATAACTTATATAGAATATAAGGTAGGAATATTTTAGAAGTTCAATTTAATCTTGGGAGGGTACAAATCTAATGAAAAATACAGTTTTAAATTTACAAGATTTGTTTTTAAATAATGCAAGGAAAGAAAGGATACCTGTTACTATATATTTAGTTAATGGAGTGCAAGTTAAAGGGCTTGTAAAGGGGTTTGATAGTTATATAATATTAATAGAAGGGGATAATAGACAACAAAACATGATTTATAAACATGCTGTATCAACTATACAACCTGGAAAGTATATTAATCTAACAAATCAAAACCAAAACAACAATAATAATAACAACAGATAGATAATTAATTTAATTTAAGATGATTGAGAGGAGACTTATACTAACTTATAAACTATAATTTATTTGTTTTAGTAAAATAGTCTCCTTTACATGTTTAAATAAAATAATAAAGAGACAGGTGATAAAATGCTTAATGAGACAAAAGAATTATTAAAAGACTACTATGGAATAGATGATGATACTTTTAAACTATCGCAAGAAATAATGGAAGAAATAAAAGATAAGTTTGAAGAAATAAAAGAAATAAGAGAATATAATCAATATAAAGTTTTAAAAGCTATGCAAGAATCTAAACTAAGTGATATGCACTTTAACTGGACTACAGGATATGGATATAATGATATTGGTCGTGAAAAAATAGAGGAAATTTATTCTAAAGTATTTAATACAGAAGATGCTCTTGTAAGACCAATAATTGTAAATGGTACACATGCACTTACTTTATGTATACAAGGTATAGTTAGACCAGGAGATGAAATTTTATCTGTTACTGGTAGACCATATGATACTTTAGAGGGAGTTATAGGCATAAGAGAAGAAAAAGGTTCATTGAAAGAGTATGGTGTTACATATGATGATGTAGATTTTTTAGAGGATGGAAACTTAGATTTAGAAGGAATTAAAAACAAAATAAATGATAGAACTAAACTCGTTATGATACAAAGGTCAAAAGGATATTCTTGGAGAAAATCACTTTCAATTAGTGATATAAAAGAAGCTATAGAAGTAATAAAGTCTGTTAAACCAGAAGCTATAGTAATGGTTGATAATTGTTATGGTGAGTTTTTAGATACCAAAGAGCCTACTGATGTTGGAGCAGATGTTATGGCTGGCTCTTTAATAAAAAATCCTGGTGGTGGGCTTGCATTGACAGGTGGATATATAGCTGGTAGAAAAGATTTGATTGAGCTTATATCTTATAGAATGACTTCTCCTGGAATAGGAAAAGAATGTGGTCTTACTTTTGGAACAACTAGAAATGTACTTCAGGGTTTTTTCTTGGCGCCTTATATAGTATCTCAGGCTGTAATGGGAGCTATCTTTTGCTCAAGAGCTTTTGAAAAATTAGGATATGATGTATTACCAAAATATGATGACTTAAGAAGTGATATTATTCAATGTATTAGACTTAATAATGCTGATGAAGTAATAAGTTTTTGTGAAGGTATACAAGAAGCTGCACCAGTCGATTCTTATGTAAAACCTGTTCCTTGGGACATGCCTGGATACGAAAGTGAAGTCATAATGGCAGCAGGAGCATTTATACAAGGTTCTTCTATAGAATTAAGTGCAGATGCTCCAATAAGACCTCCTTATAATGTTTATTTTCAAGGTGGACTTACATTTGACCATTCAAAAATGGGGACTTTAAAAGCGATTGAATTTATAAAAAAACTGAAAAAATAAGCATATTTTTTTTTTTAAAGGTCAAAATATTTATTAGTATATTATGATGAAAATTGAAGGGTGATAATATGAAAGAGCAAATTAAAGAAAAAGTAAATTCTCTACAAGATGAAATGATTTCTTCAATACAAGAAAGTGTAAAAATACCTAGTGTTATATCTGAAGCAACTGAAAATTGTCCATTTGGTGAAAATGTAGATAAAGCTTTAAGAGGTATCTTAGACTTATGTAAATCTTTAGGATTTAAGACAGTATACAAAGATGGATATTATGGATATGCAGAAATAGGACAAGGTGAAAAAATGATAGGTATACTTGGTCACGTTGATGTGGTTCCAGAAGGTGATTTAGAAAGCTGGAATTACCCTCCATTTGAAGCTGTTTTAGAAGATGGTAAATTGTATGGAAGAGGAACACAAGATGATAAAGGACCTACAATAGCAGCAATTTATGCAGTGAAAGCTCTTATGGATTTAAATGTAGACTTTAATAAGAGGATAAGATTCATTTTTGGGGCTGATGAAGAAAATCTTTGGAGATGTATAAATAAATATAAAGAAAATAATGAAGAAATACCAAACTATGGATTTACTCCAGATTCTAGATTCCCAATAACAAATGCAGAGAAAGGTCTTTTACAAGTTCATTTGACTTGTGATAGCAAAAGTGATATAGAGTTGTCAGTTGGAAAGGCTTTAAATGCAGTTCCAGGTAAAGCAATCTATATTGGAAAATACTCTGATAAATTAAAAAAAGAACTTGATAAATTAAATTTTGAATATACTGTTGAAGGTAATAAAATCTGTATAATTGGAAAGAGTGTCCATTCAGCAGCAAGTGATACTGGTATAAATGCAGTGGCTAGACTTTGTATAGCTCTTAATAATATAGGTATAGATTCTAATATAATTAAGTTTTTAGCAGAAGTTATTGGTGAAGATGCTAATGGAAACAATATAATTCCTAATTGCAAGGATGATGTATCAGGTAAACTAACAGTAAATATAGGTAGAGTAACTATTGATAACGAAAAAGAATTTGCAGGAATAGATGTAAGGATTCCAGTAACATACAAAAAGGATGATTTTGTAAAAGAGTTAAAGAAAATGACAGATAAATACAATTTAAATTATGAAGAATATGATTTCTTGGATTCAATCTATGTTCCAGAAGATACTCTTCTTGTTAAGACACTTAGAAAAGTATATGAAGAAGAAACTGGTCTTGATGGAACACCACTTTCATCTGGAGGAGCAACATACGCAAGAGCTTTAGATAATTGTGTTGCATTTGGAGCTATTTTTCCAGGAAAACCAGAAACAGAACACCAAGCTAATGAATACTTAATAGTAGAGGATATTATAAAAGCTACTCAAATATATGCTCTTTCTATTTACGAATTATTAAAGATTTAATATAATATAAGGCTGTCTTGTAATAGGATTTTTTCTAGTAAAAGACAGCTTTATTGTTGTATCATAAAATAAATGATATGGATATTTAATGGATATAAAAATAGGAGTAATATTTATATTAGGAGGAACTATATGAAAATAGCAATATTTTTAGGAGCAGGAGCTTCAGCAGCAGAGAATCTACCTATTCAAAATGAACTTTTTAGCGAATATTTTAAAAAACTAAATCCCACAAATTATAATACCAAAATGAATAGAGAATTGTATATTTTCTTTAAACAGATGTTCAATATTGATATAGTAAAAGATAATATAGATAATGCAAATTTTCCTACCTTTGAAGAAGTTTTAGGTCTTTTAGACTTAGCAGAACAAAGAAAAGAAGCATTTAGAAATTTTGGACTAGAAAATCTAAATAACAGAAGTGATAGTATACGTTTTTTAAGACAATATTTAATACTACTAATGGCTGAAGCAATTCATAATACACCTAGAACAGATAATAAATATCATAAACTTTTAGTTGAAAATCTTTTGGAAAATGATTTGCTTCTTGATACTACTTTTATTAGTGCAAATTATGATATACATATAGACAATACAGTTACTGGATTAAGAGATAAGAATGATTTGCCAATTATGCTTGATTATGGTGTGGAGTTTACAAATTTTAAAGAGGAGTTAAATTGGAGAAAACCAAAAGAACCATTAATCAAATTATATAAGATACATGGGTCATTGAATTGGCTTTATTGCCCCATTTGTAATAGTGTAACTCTTACACCACATGAAGGTGGTGTCATGAAGCTTATTGAAAATAGTTCAGAGACAAAATGTTTAGAGTGTGGTGAGTTAACAGAACCTATTATAGTGCCACCAACATATTTTAAGAATATGTCAAACATATTTTTAAGTAATGTTTGGAATGAAACAGAAAAAACTTTAAGAGATACTGACCTTTTAATATTTTGTGGATATTCATTTCCTGAAGCTGATATGCACATAAAATACATGTTAAAAAGAGTGCAGACTAATAGAAAAAAACCTCCTCTTAAGATAATGGTTTTTAATAATCATTCACAAAAACAGAGAATTACTTTAAAGAAAGAAGAAGGAAGGTATAAACGTTTTTTGGGTGAAGATGTTATATTTACTGATAATTCTTTCCAAGATTTTTCGGTAAATCCCTTGAGGTTTATAAAAAATATATAGTAGTATGGTATATAATGGAATAAAATCTGATAGAAATAAAATGAATTTAGGTATATAATAGAAAATAAAAACATAGGGGGTATATAAAGATGAAGGTTTTTGATTTAACTCATGTGACACATAATGACATGCCTGTATATGCAGAGCCTAATAGACCAGATATCAAGAAAGTAGCTATTATTGAAGAAAATGGTTATCAAGAAACATTAATTAGTGTATTTTCTCACAATGGAACTCATATGGATTCACCAAGACATATGTATACTAAAGGTGAGACCCTAGATAAGTTGGATATAGAAAATTTTGTTGGGAAAGCTTATGTATTGGAACTTGAAAAGGGAAATGAGAATATAGAATTAGAATATCTAAAAAAATATGAAGATGAAATA
The DNA here is from genome assembly GCF_001077535.1 of Clostridioides difficile ATCC 9689 = DSM 1296. Classification (GTDB taxonomy): domain Bacteria; phylum Bacillota; class Clostridia; order Peptostreptococcales; family Peptostreptococcaceae; genus Clostridioides; species Clostridioides difficile. The sequence continues at coordinate 2,135,902 of NZ_CP011968.1, read as the reverse complement.
AAAAATAGTGATTTTATAATATTTAAATCAGGTTGGTCAAAATTTTGGGATAAAAAGCAGTACTATGTAGGTTATCCTACATTAACAAAAGAAGCTGCAAACTATATAGCTAATACTAATATAAAAGGCATAGGAATAGATATGCTATCAGTGGATAGATATGACACATCAGTATTTGAAGTGCATCATATTTTATTTGAAAAAGGAAAAATAATCATAGAAAATCTTACAAATTTAGAAACTGTTCCAGAAAAATTTCTATTTATAGCAGCACCATTTAAGTATAATGATGCTGATGGAGCTCCAGTAAGAGCAATAGCTATAGTAGAATAATACCTCACAATGATATTATGATGAAGTGTTTAAGGAGAAAAGTATGAGTGATTTAAATAATAAAAAAGAACAAGATGAAAATGAATCTAGCATGAATGAAACTAAAATATATGATATTTTGGATAAATTAAATGTTGAATATGATGTAGTAGAGCATGAAGCTGTATATACAGCAGAGCAATTAGTCATTTTAGATGGAATAACAAAGGGGTGTCAATGTAAAAATTTATTTTTAAGAAATGCCAAAGGAAATAAGTATTATCTTATTGTAGTTAAAGGAGAAAAACAAGTTGATTTAAACTCACTTAAAGATAAGATAGGAAGTTCTAGATTATCGTTTGCTTCACCTGAAAGACTATACAATGTACTTAAACTTCTTCCTGGAAGTGTAAATCCTTTTTCATTAATAAATGATACAGAAAGAAAAGTTGAGCTTTACATAGATAAAGATGTAATTAAAGAAGATTACTTAAATTTTCATCCTAACATAAATACTAAAACTGTAAATATATCTAGAAAAGGTTTTGAAGAATTTTTGGAATATTTAAAATATCCAATACAAAGTATAGATGTTTAGGTTTTAATAATAGGATAAATTTCAATTAGCTAATCGAGGGGAGAAAAAATGTTTGGAGTAATAGCAAATAGTCTAGCAATTGCAGGTGGATGTATAGTAGGTCTTATAATAAAAGGAGGATTACCTCAAAGAGTAAGCGATACTATAATGAATGGAATTGCTTTATGTGTATTGTACATTGGTATATCAGGAGCACTAGAAGGAAAAAACACATTAGTGACAATAATATCTGTAGCTGTAGGTGCTCTGATAGGAGAATTAATAGATATTGACAAATGGGTAAATAAGTTGGGTGCTTTTTTACAAAGTAAATTTTCTAAAGGAAATAAAAAAGATTCTATAGCAGAGGGTTTTATATCATCTAGTTTATTATTCTGTATAGGAGCCATGGCAGTAGTTGGTTCATTAGAAAGTGGTCTTACAGGAAGTCATGATACTTTATTTGTAAAATCTGTTATAGATGGAATAGCTTCAATTATATTTACTGCTTCTTTAGGTATAGGTGTAATGTTTTCTGCAATATCTGTATTTTTGTATGAAGGTATTATATGTGTGGGAGCATCATTTTTAAATGGATTTTTAAGTGATCCTGTAGTCACAGAAATGACAGCAGCTGGAAGTTTATTAATTATAGGACTTGGTCTAAATGTACTTAAATTAACGAATATAAAAGTAGCCAATTTGTTACCAGCTATATTTATACCAATATTATTTGGCGTATTTGGAATAATTTAAAAATAATTTAAAGAGTAATAACCTAAGATTTGTCTAAATTTTTTAGAAACTTTAGACAAATTTTTTATTTAGAAGGAAAATAGCTTTTATCATCAAATTAATAATTATAGTATAAATAAGTTTAATATTATGATTATAAAGTTTATATTAAATTTATTTTATTGATGAAACTAATGGGGAGGTTAAAACTCAATGATTACTTTTGATGTAAATGGAGCTATTATCAGATTTGATGATACAAAAAATAATTATAATAAGATAAGGAAAATCTTTAAATTATATGCTTTGGAAATATCTAAAAACTTTGAGAGAGATTGTTTAAATAGTTTTCAAAATCTAAAGCAAATATCTGATAGAGGTTTAAGTTTAGGAGAAAAATATATAGAAGAGTCTTTTAAGAAAGGAATTGAGACTATAGTAAGTTTTGGAATTATAACTATAGATATCGATACCTTTAAAAGTGTTTATTGTGAAAAATATTTAGATTTTAAGAGACTTTTTAATAATTTGAATAAAACTTTTATTATACCAAATAAAAATAAAAAAAATGGCCACGCGAGCTTCTTAGAAATAGAATCGACAATAAAGAAAATGAGCAATTATTTATACAATGATTGTTTTAAAATTCATTATGCTGTTGTAGATGCCCTTATAGAAAATCGTATAACTGCGGTACATTCTTATATTGATGAAGAATCTATAAAAAAATCTAATGCCTTATTTAATAATTATAAAGATGGTTTTATTGGGAAGGCTGACGAATGCAAAGTAGTAAAACAAATAATAACTTTAAATCCATATAGGGAAGATGTATACGAATTTTTGGTAAAAGAAGATGGAGATTTTAGTAAGGAAATTGAGAGATTGACTGAATTTTTAGGCTATGATATAAGAGAATATAAAGCGTCATTAATGGATATTTATATAAATGAGTTAATGGAGAGCGATGAAAATGATGTTGAAAATGCAAAAGAAAAGATTGAAAAATATGCTAGATATATTGGATGTAGTGATGAGAATTTATATGTAGCAAGAGTTAATGCCATATATACTTTTGCAAATGCATAATTTTATTAAACATTAAATATTAGATGTTCGATTATATAAATTTAAATAAAAAAATATCCTTATTAATAACAAATAGTTTATATTAAAAACCATTCTTTAAATGAGTGGTTTTTTATTTTGAATATATATATTCTAAACCTAATAGCATTCCTATCTTTAATTAGCCAAAAATCAACTGGATTTCATATAGACTACATAATTTTAAATTACTAAAAAAGACAATATGTTGACAAATATGGAATATGTTGATAAAATGAAATAGTCAATATGGTGTCTTAATTTAAAAATTTATTTATGTTGCATTAGATAAAGCTGTTTTATATAAAACATAAATAATTATTATAAGGAGAAATAGATTATGAAAGTAAATGTATACAATGTAGAATCATTTGTGGATGAAAGACTTAAGATTATGGTTTCGGACTTAATTCAAAATACTAAACTTAAAATAAGTGTGAAAATGGAATTTCCATGGTGCAAGGGAGAAGAATTTTCATCTTATGGAGTGTTTTGTTCAAATGAAAAAGGAGAAGTAGATTTAGATTTAGTTGAACCTATAGAAGGTACTTATAAGGCTGATAATTGTATGGGGTTAATTTATTCGCTGGAAAAATCTAAAACTGAAGGTAAAAATTTTGCAGAAAATATATCTATTGATAAACCAATAATTATGAATATGATATTTGAAACTTCTATTGAAAGAAAAGAAGTTGAATTAAAGAGAATATTTAAATCAGAAGATATTACCACAAAATACATATCTGATGAGTTTATAGGAAAATTATTTTATAAACAAAATTCTAATAATAAAACAATTTTAATGCTAGGTGGTTCTGATGGAAATTTAGACGCTCTAGACCTTTTAGCAGCTCCACTTGCATCTAGAGGATTCAATGTACTAACAGTTGCATACTTTGCTTTAGAAGGGTTACCAGATAAATTAGAAGAGGTTCCATTAGAATATTTTGAAAAAGTATTTGAGTGGATTAGTGAAAATGAAATTACCAGTACTAAAGAAATATTTGTACATGGGACATCAAAGGGTGGAGAATTGGCCTTTTTACTTGCTTCAAGATATGAACAAATTAAAAAGGTTGTAGTATCACAACCTCACATTTATTGTTTCCAAGCTCTTAATGGATTGATGAGTGGAAATGATACTTCATCATGGTCATATAAAGGAGAGCCATTTCCATATATCAAAGTAGACAATGATATATTCTTTGAAGAACAGAAAAAAAATATATCAAAAGGTATTCCATTTGGATTTAATAGTACTTATAAGAAAAGTCTTAAAAGAGCAGAGAATAGAAAAGAGGCTAGAATAAAAATAGAAAATTCCAAAGCAGATATACTTATGATTGCTGGAAAAGAAGATAACATATGGAATAGTTATGAAGCTTGTTTAAAGGCATTAGAAATCTTTGAAGAAAATAATTATCCATATAACGTAGAATTATTAACATACAATAATATGGGTCATCCGTTACCAATTCCATATATTATGCCTCTAAAGGAGACTTTATGTATGAGTATGAGTGGAGGGATTTTTTCTTCAGGTGGAACTGTAGAAGGAAATTCAAAAGGACAGTTTGAATCATGGAATAGAACTATTGAATTTTATAAAAAACCTTTATCAAGTGATTTAAATAACTAATATTAAGTGATTTAAGTAACTAAAAATGAAGCGGTCTTTCTATATATGCACAAAATCTATCAATTTTATAGATTTAATTTATTGTTTATATAATTTGCATGTTATATACTAATTTTAATGACATTGATAATTTATAAACAATTATAAAGTTGTAAACTTATAAGAGTTATTGAAAGGTGGAGTGAAGTTATGGAAAGACTCGCTAGAAGGGAACAACCTCATATAAAATTTGGAATGTTTAAGATAAGAATTCCATTTATACATTACAGATTTGAGAAACCAGAAGCTATTCAAGGTATAATATCAAGTATGACAAGTTTAGGCACAATTGGCCTTAGTACACAAATTTTGGGATTACCCTATGAAGTGGCATGGAGTATGGCTATCATTAACTCAATATTATACTGTTTGCATGTTTTTATGGGAGACCCAGTTGTACCTGGCTGGATTACAGCTTCTATAACTCTTACAACTGCATATTTGTTAAAGTTCAGCATGGGCATTGAAAGAATACAAGCATTAACAGCTTTACAAATAGATTTAGGAATAATATTTATTTTAATGGGTATAACTGGTGTAGCTGGAAAGTTAGTTAGTAAGATACCAAATTCTATTAAAGGTGGAATACTAATGGGTGTCGGTATATCGACTATAATATCAGAGTTTAATCCTAAAGGGAGATTTGATTCTTATCCTATATCTATAACAGTAGGAATTTTGGTTGCTTGTTTTGTAATGTTTTCTGAAAGATTTGATACTCTAAAAGTTAAGAATAAGTTTTTATTTCATTTAGGAGAATATGGTGTAGTATCAGCTATTTTAGTGAGTTTAATAGTAGGTATATTTAGTAAAGAAATAGAAATTCCTAGATTTAGTTTTGACAATTTAGTTTACATAGTAGATTTTAAAAATCTGATAAATACAGTATCTCCTTTTGGAATAGGTTTTCCAAGTGTAATGTTATTTATACAAGGGATACCAATGGCTTTTATGATATACATAATTGCCTTTGGTGATTTTATAACAGGTGAAAACTTAGTACTTTCTGAAAGTGAAAATAGAAAAGATGAATATATAGATTTCAATTCAAATAGGTCTAATGTTATAAGTGGGATAAGAAATATTTTTATGGCAATCTTTTCTCCATATATACCAATGTGCGGTCCATTAGCTGCGACACTTACAGGAAGTGTTGCTCAAAGGTACAAGGTTGGAAAGGAAGCCATGCAGTCTGTTTTTAGTGGCATGGGTACATTAGTATGGGTTTCAGCAATTTTTATCTGTTTTTATCCAATTGCGCAGATTGCTACACCTCTTATACCATTAGCATTGTCAGTAACACTTTTAGTTCAAGGATATTTATGTACAAAGCTATCAATGGAGCTATGTAATACAGGTGTTGAGAAGGGATTGATTGGACTTATGGGAGGTGTAATTGCTGCTAAAGGCGGAACATGGGGACTTGCTGTAGGTTTTATACTGTATTTCATTTTAATTGATTCTAAAAAAAGAAAAGAAAAAGATATTAATTCAATAGAAGATTGTGTATATGAAATATTAGACAAAAAGAAGAGTATTTAAAGGAAAATCTGAGTTGCTGTTATCTATTAATAGATTAATTGCAACTCATGTTTTATTTATAAGTTTTAGGAATTGCAAAAAAATGCAAAGCTTTTTCTTGACATAATTTCTTGATATGTTACTATAGTTATATAACATATGTGTTTTATAAAAATTTAATGGAGAGGTGAACATATATGCCACCTAAAGTAAAGATAACAAAAGAAATGATTTTGAATACAGTCTTGGATATTACAAGAGAAGTGGGATTTGAAGCTGTAAATGCGAGGAGTATTGCAAGTAAATTACAGTGTTCCACTCGACCAATTTTTACTTGTTACGAAAACATGAATGAATTAAAAAATGAATTTCTTGCTTTTGCATATGAATATTATAATCAGTATGTTGTTAATTATCGTAATTCTAAAAGTGTAAGCCCTTATTTACTGCTTCCGCTTTCATACATTGAATTTGCTCAAGAAGAAACGTATTTATTTAAGTTGTTATTTATAAATGATTTAGATTTGATGATGAAAGAGGCGAATGATTTTTATAAAGAAATTTACAATGAAAAAAAGGCAAGACTTTTTTCGGAAAGCATTGGAATAGATTTGGAATGTGCAAAAGTAATATTTTTAGATTTATTTCTTTATACTCATGGCATAGCTGTCTTAACAGCAACAAAAAAATTAACATTAGATAGATATAGTGCTGAAAAAATGTTGAAAAATATATTAACAGCTTTTATAAGACAAGAAAAACCAGATTGGAATTTGTCTATTTGATGTTTATTAACTAATATAGAAGAGGTGAAATTATGGAAACAAAACAATACTTAATTGACTTTTATAATACTTATGATGAAGATAGTCGACTTGCATTAAAACATGGAATGGTGGAATTTCTCACTACTATGCATTACATTGATAAGTACATAAAATCAGGTGATTGTGTGCTTGAAATTGGCGCTGCAACTGGTCGTTATTCTCACACACTGGCACGTCAGGGATATGATGTTGACGCAGTGGAATTAGTCGAACATAATATAGAGGTTTTCCATAAAAATACTCAATCAAATGAAAATATAAGCATTACTCAGGGTAATGCTATGGATTTATCTGTTTTCCCAGATAATAAATATGATATTACGTTACTGTTAGGACCACTATATCATCTTTATAACAAAGAAGATAAACAACAAGCTTTACATGAGGCAATTCGTGTAACAAAACCTGGTGGTGTGGTTTTTGCTGCATATGTTATATCTGATGGCTGTCTCATTGACGAGGGGTTCCATAGAGGAAATATTAATGTATCTGAATATATTGAAAAAGGTTTGATTGATCCACAGACATTTGCTGCTAAGTCTGAACCAAAGGATTTGTTTGAGCTTGTACGTAAAGAAAACATTGATGATTTGATGTCTGCATTTAATGTAACTAGACTGCATTATGTCGCATCAGATGGTTTGGCTTTGTATATGCGTGAAGCAGTAGACTCTATGGATGATGATGCATTTGCATTATATTTAAAATATCACCTTGCTACTTGTGAACGTGAAGATTTAGTAGGGGTTACAAGTCATGCAATTGACATATTTAGAAAATAAGGAATATGCTTGTTTATGTCTCTGGTGATGTTGCTCGGAGATATAAGTAAGTGTATCTGTATAAAATAAAAACAAGTATAGGGATAGAAAATTATGTAAAGTCAAAATTTTCTATCCCTATAGCTTTTAAAAAATCATATTAAAACTTGTATAAAAAATGGCTATTTTTTATATACATTCTTACTGAGAACGTAAGCGTTCTGTAAGTGATTTTTTTTCTATATTTCTTACAAGTAATTCAGTCACTAAAACTTGTATACCAATTAATACGAATGAAAAAATTAAAATAGTAAATATAGAAAATTTAAAATTAATAAAGTCTAATCTAATTACATCTTTTATAAAAGTGCAAAGTAGATTTGAACCAAAATAACCTAGTATACTTGAAGTACATATAGCTTTGATACTTATGTTTAGACCTTCTCTATAAAGCATATTTCGCAGTTGCTTTCTTGTCATTCCAACGGCTTGAAGTAATGCAAACTCTTTTTTTCTAATTAAAACGCTGTTTATTAGGGTATTGGTCATATTTAGTATACCAAAGCAAGAAATTAAACCAACAAAAATGTATGAAGCTATAATTATATATTGAAATGCTCTAGTAATCATTCTATAATCATCTTCATATGAATAAAGCATTAAATTTGAATTTTTCTGAATTATACTTAACAACTTTTCTTCAACTTCTTTAGAATGCTTTTTATCTATTAAAATAGAAAAATCTAAATTTGTATTATATGGTGTTAGAGATTCTAAAGTTTTGTCTGAAGCAAAAAACATACCTCCTGTATTGGAATTGTCAATGATTCCTATAATTTTCATTTTCTTTTTAATAATATCATTTCCACTAAAGATATTAAATGTAACTGTATCTCCAACTTTTAAATTTAATCCATAATATTTTGTTCTATATTTATTTATAATTAAACTATCTGAATCTAAATGTGTATAGTCTATTTTTCCACTGACAATATATTCTTCAAGTGATTTTGAAAGTTCAGGCGTAATACCTTTAATTAGAGTAATAAATTGTTTTTCGTCTCTATCTTTGATGTAAGGTTCTATAATATTACTTTTAATTGATTTGGATTCAATTAATTTTTTTACTCCATGAATAGATTTAATTTCATTCTTAAGAGAATCTGTTAGTGGATTATTTTGTTGGATTTCTGTAATATGCTCATATAAGTTATCACTCTTAATGCTAATTATATAATCTTCGTTATAGACAAATTGTTGAGATAGTTGTTTTTTGAAATCTATTGAATTAGCAAGATTAGCGATTGAAATAAATAAAACTCCACTAATGCTTAGCGATATTAATGCAATCAAATTTTTTTTTCTATTTGACTCGATATTCTTTAATGCTAGATTTTTTATATTTATATAACTAAAATTTTTTGCTTTTTTTCTAAATTTAGTTTCTGTATATTGCATGGCTTCAATAGCAGATATTTTAGAAATAATTCTAGCTGGTTTAAATAAAGAAATTCTAACAGTTAAAAACATTACCAGTGATAAAATTAAAATTATAAATAAATCAGCTATCATTTGCCATGCTAATGGTTGAATTATGTAAGCAATTATACAAGAAGCTATAACCCCTAATGGAATAAAAATAATTGACAAAATATTTCCTTGTAGAGAAATAATCTTTTTTAACTGAAAAGAAGTCATACCTAACGATTTCAACTTAGCATACATCTGAACTGAATTAACAACTGAAATATAAAAAATACTATATATAACAAAAACGCTAGAAAAAAGAACAACTATTCCAACTACTAAAACTGTAATAATCTGCTCACCATCAATTAAATTTGATTCAATATAGTTATCATTTAAGTATATATTATATTTCTTAATACCTAAAGATAAACCAATTTTCTTTAACTGTGTCTTAATTGAAGCTGAATCTTTCTCTGTATTTTCTTCTGATAGTTTAACTAATACATCTACAGTATCAGGTCTTGACTCGTCAAAAGTATTACTTTTATTTTGTAAAGGTGTAGAAGCTATATTCTTAAAATAATCATTTGAAACGACTGTATAGTATTGCTTGGCATTATCTTGATAATAATTTTCTAGAAATCCAACAATAATAAAATCACATTGAACTTCTTTATTCGTAATATCATCATAATAATTTAATTTAATGCTATCTCCAATATCTTTATCTAAACCAAATTCCTGTAAATATTTTTCTGAAATAGCAATTTCATTTTTATTTGTAGGTAGTTTGCCTTTCAATGGTTGAAAATTCATAAGTTTAATTGCTGTATCATCTGCATAAACAATCGACATAATACAATCTGTCTTTTTATTACTTCCAATTAATTTGTAAGTTCCTACGCCACTAAAGTTTTTATCTTTATATAGTATATTTTTTGCTTTTTCATCTACAGATTTATATATAGCATGATATGGAGATGCATTAACTAAATCTACAGAGGCATTATATGAAACTAAGGTCACTGTTAATAATAAACATGTAGAAATCATTATAATGATACCTGAAAGATATGTTTTAAGTTTATTAATTTTTAAATCATTTAAAGCTATTTTTCTTATAAATGTGCGATTATTATTTCTAAACATATACTACACCTCCTAGTTAACAATTTTTCCATCTTCAATACGAATAATTCTATCAGTTAGTTGTGCAATTTCATTATTGTGTGTAATCATTACAATTGTTTGGTTGAATTTTTTACTTGTCACTTTAAGTAAACTCAGTACATCTGAACTAGTTCTACTATCAAGGTTACCTGTTGGTTCATCAGCTAGTATAATAGCTGGTTTTGTTACAAGTGCTCTAGCTATAGCAACACGTTGCTGTTGACCACCAGAAAGATTACTTGGCATATCATATAATTTTTCTTCAAGAGAAAGCATATTTATAATTTCATTTATAAAATCCTTATCTATGGTCTCTCCATCCAATCCTATTGGTAAGATAATATTTTCATATACATTAAGTAAAGGAACAAGATTATAATTTTGAAATATAAAACCTATATTTCTGCGTCTAAAGATTGTAAGCTGTTCATCAGTCATAGTAGATAATTCCTTACCCTTTATAATAACCTTTCCAGATGTAGGATTATCTAATCCTCCCATCATATTTAATAATGTGGATTTGCCACTACCAGATGTACCTACAATAGAAATAAATTCGCCTTTTTCAATAGATAGAGTTACACCATCAAGAGCTTTTGTAATGTTTGAACTTTGTCCATAATATTTCTTTAAATTAATTACTTGTAAAATACTCATAATAATACCTCCTTAACATCTTGTAAATACAGTATAAAACCAAAATGTTGCAGAATCATTACAAATGAAATATTTAAAAATTTATTTATTAGGTAAGAAAATAGAAAAAGTCGACCCTTTTCCAATATCTGATGTAACTTTAATATAGCCACCTTGAAGAGATATAATTTTTCTTGAAAGATAGAGACCTATTCCAATACCTTCTATGTCATGGACATCTTCTTCACGATAAAATCTTTTAAAGATTTCTGCTTGATGACTTTCTGATATTCCTTTTCCATTATCAATAATATCTATTTTTGTATACATAACCCAACATTCTGTAGCTACATGTATCTTACCATTAGAATTTGTGTATTTTACAGCATTATCTAATATATTAAAAATAGCTTCAGAAGTCCATTTCTTGTCATGAATTATATATAAATTTGGGTCACAATCAACTGTAACTTCAATATTCTTTTTTTCAGCATCAAACAAAATTCCACTAAGTGCTGTAGCAATTGTTTCATAAATTGAATTTTTCTTTTTAGATAGTGTGATTATACCTGTCTCTAGTCTGGAGGTTTTTACCATAGATTGCATTAAAAAATCTAATTTATCTAATTGGTTTTCCATATCCATTAAAAAATCCTTTTGAATTTCTGTTTTAAATGTTTGATTTAGTAGAGTAGTATTAATCATTTTTAAATTTGCAATAGGAGTTTTAATTTGATGAGATATATCAGAAACTAGTTCTTGTAAATCAGCTTTCTCTATAGCAATACTATTGCGATTTTCTTGAATAACTTCATACATTCTAATTAATCTGTGATTGATACGTGATAAAATAGTTTCTTCTTCTAATTCAATTTCAATATTGTCTTCACTATTCATCATACTATCTAAAGTGTGACATATTTTAGAACAAAATATAACTATTTTTTTATGAAGTAAAAATATTGTTAATGCTATAAATCCACAAAGTACTATTGTATATATTAATAATAGAGCAATTAGTTTTAAATCATCAGTTATTAGATAAATTGAGATACTAAATAAAATAGCTGTAAAAATTATACCAACAGCAATTATTAAATAAATAGAACTAAAAGAAAATTTTTTAAAATTCATTTCTTTCACCTAACCACATATATCCCATACCATATACCGTTTTGATATACTTAAGATTGTCTTTTTCAATTTTGCTTCTAATCCTACTTATAACAGATGTTAAAGTATGTTCATCTACAAAGTTAGCATCTATATCCCAGAGTTTTTCTAAAAGTACTTTCCTTGTTAAAATACTTTTAGGATTTTCAGTAAGCAGTTTTAAAGTACGATATTCTAATGGTGTAAATATAATTTGATTTCCATTTATATTGGCAGATAACTCAGAAAAGTTAATTTCAAGATATCCATCCCTATAGTAATCTTGTTTTGTTTTTACTGTAAGATGATTTAAAAAAGCTTTAACTTTCTGTTTAAATATATTGATATTAAATGGTTTTGTTATATAATCCAAAGCTCCAAGTTCATAGCCTTTAATCATATCACATTCCATATCATTAGCAGTTAAAAAAATTATTGGTATATTGTAATTTTCCTTTATTTCATTACATAATTCAAACCCACTTTTATCTGGTAAATTAATATCCAAAATTATTAAATCAAATTCACATTCAAAAATAGACTTCAGTGCAGATTTAGCTGTAAATTTTGAAGTAATTATATATCCATCTTCAATTAGGTTATATGATAGAGTTTTATTTAATATAGAATCATCTTCTACTACTAATATTTTTTCCATACAGTTACTCCTTTTAGTTTAATATTTTATAATGTCAATTATAGACTAAAAACATTGCTGAATTGTTATAAACGAGAAAAAGTATTTAAAAATTTATATATTTAATAAAGAACCTGTCCTATGATAAATTCTAGTACAGATTCTTTATTAAATAAAATTATTTCAACCAAGATGGATTTCCAGGTATAAATATTCTTTTACCAAATTTTGAAGTATACTCATCTAAAGCTTTTTGAATAAGCTCATTATTACCCTTAAATGAAGTAGTATTCTTTATAGTTTCGAGATTTTGGCTAAATGGGCAAGCAGATATACACATACCACAATCTGTACCTAAATATCTCCATTTAATATAGCATGTCTCATGTTCAATTACCCAATTATATTTTCCATCATCACCAATTTTAATATCATTAGAAAGCGAATGAGAAGGGCAGTTAAAAGAGCATTTTTTACAGACCTTACAAAAATCTTCTAGTCCAAAATCAACATATTCATCTTCTAAAAGAGGAATATCTGTAGTAACAACACCTAATCTAAGTCTAGAGCCATAATCTTTATTCGTAAGTATAGCATTTCTTCCTATATCTCCTAAACCAGCATCACGAGCTATAAAAACAGGCATTACTAAATAATTAGCATCCATATGATTTCTAGCATCATATCCTAAATTTCTTATATAGTAACTTAAAATCATGCCGACGATAGATGCATCCACATAGCACTTTGATGTTTCTATAACTTCACATATCATTGGAGCTCTATTTATCATTTCTTTATCCATCTCACATCCAAATACAATTGCATACTTATGAGTTAGATTAATTTCTTCACCGTAATTTTCTTCATGTCTACCCCTATTTGTATAAATATGATAGTCTTTTAATTTAGTTATACCAACTACAGAAGCTCCATACTGCTTTGCAAGACCCTTAATTTTTTTTGTCATTGACTTTGCATCTACATCTACTTTAGTATCAGAAACTTTTCCTTCGCATAAAGATTTGATATCAGATAAAAAATCGAATGCACTACTTGCCATTGGAGAGTTTAACTCATTGTAAGTCATTGTTCCTTCACTACATAAATTTGGTCTATTTCTTATACTATCATCAATTTCTTTTTTGTCAGGATTTTTCTTATAATAGTCATTATAAGCAGTACTATCTTTTTTGTAATTTGCTCTTGCAAACATAGTATTTCTCTCATCAACCCTTTTCAATTCTATTCCCCCTAGTAAAAATATATTTAAAAAATATAACTTTATTGTTGTATAATTTAATTATATAAGAATAAAGTTATATTTTCAATTTAAGCGTAATTAAATTGGGAAATATATAACTATATGCTTGATTATGATGTTTTTATTTTGAAAACAAATTTAAATACAATCTTTTTAGTGAAATAAATAAAATTAAAATATTTTTAGTATGATAATGCAAGAAAATAATTATTTATCTAAAAAATCTAAAGGAGAGTAAAATTGAACTTATTAATTATTGAAGATGATATAAACTTAAATGAAGGTCTTTTTTATGCATTTGAGAATGATGGATTTAATGTATTTAAGGCTTATACAAAACAAGAAGGATTAAATATATTTAATAGTAAAAATATAGATTTTATAATCTTAGACTGCAATCTTCCAGATGGAGATGGATTTGATGTATGTCAAATAATAAGGGAAAAGTCAGATATACCAATTATAATGCTTACTGCAAGAGACTCAGAAATTGATGAAGTAAAAGGATTAGAAATAGGGCTTGATGATTATATTACAAAACCATTTTCTTTATCTGTATTAAAGGCAAGAGTCAAAGTAGCAATAAGAAAAAAATCGAATAATAAAGTAATATATTCCAATGGAATAAAATTGGACCAAAAGTTACTAAAAGTATATAAAAATAAAGAATGTTTGGAACTTAGCTCTGTAGAATATAAGCTTCTAAGTTATCTAATTGAAAATAAAGGTCAAATATTATTAAAGGAACAAATTTTACACCATATTTGGGACAGCGAAGAAAATTATGTTGATGATAATATTGTATCTGTAAATATAAGAAGACTTAGAGTAAAAGTAGAGGATGACCCATCTAATCCAAAATATATAAAAACAGCTTATGGAATGGGTTATTTATGGAATGAGGTAGAATAATATGTTTATATTAGCCTTTATAATATGTACAGTTGTTATATTTATAGTATCTACTAAAATAAATCAAAGAAGATATGATGAATTAAATTTGATGTTAAATCAAATATTGGAAGGTAAAGAAGTTACTTATCCAGATACAAAGGATACAAGAGCGTCAAAAATTTCTCACCAAGTAAAAAAAATTAAGGATATGATAGAAATAGAGGTAGAACAGTCAAAGTCAGAAAAAGAAGCGATTAAAGGTTTAATATCAAATATGTCACATCAATTAAAAACTCCACTTTCAAATATAACCATTTATTGTGAACTTCTGGAGAATATAAATATTTCCACATTACAGAAGAAGGAGTTTTTACAAAAGATGAAAAATGAAACTTTTAAGATTGACTGGCTGTTACAATCCTTATTTAAAATGACTAAATTAGAGGATGGAGTTATAGAATTTGAAGTAGAAGAACTACTAATTAAAGATACTCTTATTCAAAGTATCAGTACTATCTTTAATAAAGCAGAAGCTAAAAATATAAGGATAAATCTCGAACCATTTTCAGACATAAAATTAGTTCATAATAAAAAGTGGACCATAGAAGCAATTGTAAATGTTTTAGAAAATGCAATAAAATACTCACCATCAGATAGCACGATTACTATTTCTGTAATAAAAATGGAACTATATACGAAGATTACTATTAAAGATGAGGGAATAGGTATTGATAGTAGAGAACTAAATGATATTTTTAAAAGATTTTACAGAAGTAAAAATGTGGAAAACCAAAATGGCACAGGGATTGGTCTATATCTTACAAGATTAATTTTAGAAAAAGAAAATGGAAACATTATAGTAGAATCTAAACTAGGAAGTGGATGTTGTTTTAGTATCTTCTTACAGAATTGTAAGAGTTTAAACTAATTTTGTAGGATGAGTGTAATTATCGTCACTTACAATATTTTATAGAACATATATCTGTATTGAAAGGAGAAATTAAATGAGTATATTAGTGACGAATAATTTAGTAAAACACTATGGAAAAGGTGAGACTAAAGTAAAAGCCTTAAATGGAGTAAGTATAGAAATTGAACGAGATACATTTACTGCTATAGTTGGAACTTCTGGTTCTGGAAAAAGCACATTGTTAAATATTATAGGTGGATTAGATAATCCAACTTCAGGTGATGTAATAATTAAAGGAAAGAACATATCTAAAATAGGAAAAAAAGATTTGACAGTGTTTAGAAGAAGAAATATAGGATTTATATTTCAAAACTACAGTTTAATGCCCGTATTAAACACTTATGATAATATAGCTCTTCCTGTTACATTAGATAAAGGAAACCATATAGACCATGAATATATTGAAATGCTGATGAAGACATTGGGAATTTGGGATAAGCGTTTAAAATTTCCAAGCGAACTATCTGGTGGTCAACAACAGAGGGTAGCAATTGCTAGAGCTTTGGCAAATAAACCTGCGCTTATATTAGCAGATGAACCAACAGGAAATCTCGATAGTAAAACTACAATGGAAGTGGTATGTTTATTAAAAGAAAGTAGTGCAAAATTCCATCAAACGATACTTATGGTAACACACAATGAAAATATAGCACAAGTATGCGACTCAATTATCCATATTGAAGATGGAATTGTGGTGAATACTGGTGGTGAAGTACTATGATGTCTCTAGTAAAATTTTCAATTCAATATATAAAGCATTATAAAAAACAATCTATATCTATAGTTTTAAGCATAGTACTATCAGTAGCATTATTGACGGGAATTGGTTCTTTAGTTCATAGTGCAGACAAAAGTAGAATTGAAAAGATAAGGGAAGATAGTGGAGATTATCATTATTTCTATAAAGTAGATAAGGAACAACTTAATAAAATTAAAGAAAATAAAAAATCAAAGGAATACACTGTAGATAGACTTGGCGTTACAAAACCTAAAAATCAGATAGATGAACCTTTTATTATAGAATTTTTAAATGCTGATTCTTCATATTTAGATATGACAGGTAGAAAATTATTAAAAGGAACTCTTCCTAGTAAAGATGGAGAGATAGTACTTGACACATATTCTCTAAACAATTTAAATGTAAACAAAGAAATTGGAACAGAAATCAATTTAGATGGTAAAATCTATAAGTTATGTGGTATTTTATCAAGTCTTTCAAACCCAGAAACTGCTCTGGAGGGATTTGTAAACGATTATTTTCAGCCTAAAGAAAAGGATTCTTATATAGTTTATGTAAAATATGATGAAAATAAAAATATTAAAAATCAAAATTATAAATTTATGAAAAAATTCAACATATCAAAAGAAAAAACTTATATAAACTGGCCTCTTTCAGTTGAATTTGGAGTAAAACCACCAAAAAATATAGAAAAATATAATATATTTGAGTTCTTAAAAAATTTAGAACTAAATACAAATGCAATTATATTGCTTGTTGGAGTGTTTGGTGCAGCAGCAGTATATAGTATTTTCCATGTTTCAATACTTCAGAGAATATCACAATATGGGGTTTTAGAAGTATTAGGCGCTAATAATAAACAACTTTTATTTCTACTATTTTTAGAGTTATTTTTACTTTTTATTGTTGGATTTCCTATAGGTTGCTTCTTAGGTATTGGAGTAGCGTCTACAATATATGAACAATTTCCACATATATTTTTGAGTAGTGATATTGTTCCAGGAGCATTTTTTATAAGTGAAAAATCTATTTATTTAGGCTTTTTATTTATCTTATTGTTGTTAATTTTAATTGCTGTACGTGTTGTACATCAGTTGAATAAATACTCTAGTATAGAATCTATGAAAAACTTTAAGATTACTAATAAGAAAAAGAGAATATTAGAAAGTGTAAAACACTCTAACATGACAAAAGTATTATCTCATAAATACATGACTCAAAAAAAGGGAATGTTTATTGGAATTTTGTTTTCATTATCACTTGGTGGAATTATATTTCTATGTTCTAGTTACTCTATACAGCTTACTAAAAATAACAATGAACTTACAATGAAAGCTGATGATGGTTTAAATTCTGACTACCAAATAACTATGCAAACAACAGATTTTGATGTAGGTATACCAAAAGATAAAATTTCAAGATTAAACAATGTTGAGGGAATATCAAAAGTCTATCCAGTAAGATATTTATTTGGAGCTATGCAAATTAAAGAAGAACAACTATTTTGGAAAAATTTCTTTAAACCTCTTGAAAAAGATTACAGGATAAAGACTTTTTTTGATGGTATTTGTACAAAGCAAAATGAAGGTGGCTATCTTTTAAAAACAAATATTTATGGTTATAACAATGGTATGTTAGAAGGATTAAATTCTTATATTATAGATGGGGAGATTAATACCCATGATATGGTTAAAAATAATAAGGTTATAGTTAGACTACCTATGGATGGAACTGGGATGTATGATGCAGTTGATATAAATCCAGGAGATACAATAAAAGTTAAAGTGCCAAAGACAATGAAACCAACAGATGAAATTGTTAAATTTAAAGAAGAAAATAAGAATGATTATACAACAAAAGAATTTGTAGTTGCTGCTACTGTAAAACGTGTGATGGCAAATAACATATATTTCATTGGTGATTATGGTATGGATATAGTTATGACGAATGGGCAAATGAAAAATAACTTTGATATCGAAAATTATAATTCAGTAAGTATAAAAAAGACAGAAGATAGTAACAGTGAGGAATTGTCTGAGAACATAAAAAGTGTTGTAAGTGATGTAAAAAGATGTATTGTAACAGATTATACCATTGCTATTGAAAAAAATAATACCTACTTAAATCAAAAACTCTTATTTATATATGGTATTGTATTTGTACTTCTTGCAATAAGTTTGTTCCATATAATCAATACAGTAAGTTACTTAATTTTTTCAAGAAGACATGAGTTTGGAATTTTAAGAGCTATGGGTATTACGGATAATAAGTTTTTACTTATGATGATAAGAGAAGGTTTTTTATATGGATTCTATGCAAGTATTATAATGGTAATTGGAAGTGTTATTGGACAATTTATGATTTATTTTATGGTAAAACGTGTATACTTATATATAAATCCAATTCTTAAAATAAATACACCTCTATACATAGGTATGATTATTTTAAATATCACTATTAGTATAGTTGCTGTAATTATTCCAGTAAGACAAATTTTGAAGAGTGATATTATTTCAGAAATAAATAAGAATTAGAGTTATATAAATTTTTAAGATTATATAACTTTCTGACAATCTTGTTTAAATTATTTAAATATATCTTATCTGTGAACATTAAATAAACCTCTTAATAGATATAACTCTTGAAAAGTCATATCTATTAAGAGGTTTTAATAAATTTTCATGTTAATATATATAATCCAAAAAATTTAAATCTTATTAAAACATACTATTTTGTATAGTTATCGAAATATCCTTGTATGTAAATAATAGGAGTACCCTTATCTCCACTTCCAGATGTTAAATCTGCTAAAGAACCTATAAGGTCTGTTAATCTTCTTGGAGTAGTACCTTGAGAAACCATGTTTCCTGTTAAATCATCAGATTTATTATCTTTTTCAACTATGTATTTTGAAATTGCTTCTTTTAACTCATCACCAGATAAGTCAGCAAAATCATTATCTGCTAAGTATTTTAATTTTACTTCGTTTGGAGTTCCCTCTAGCCCTTTTGTATAAGCAGGAGATACTACTGGGTCAGCTAATTCCCATATTTTACCTACAGGGTCTTTAAAAGCTCCATCTCCATAAACCATTACTTCTACATCTTTCCCTGTTATTTCTTTTATATTACCTTGGATTTTGTTTACAACTTCATCACAATTTATAGGGAATAATTTTACTGTTTCTTCTGTAGCTTTGTTTGAACCTAAAAGTCCATACTGGTCATTGTAACCACTACCATCTACACTTGCTGTCATTATATCATCAAGTGAATATACTTTTTTAGCTCCATTTTGTCTTAAAATTCTCTTTGTTCTTTGTCTTGTATGTATATCACAAGTTAAAATACTTGTTGTATAGTTAAGAATAGTTTTTGGATTGTTTGCAAATACTATTTCTACCTCTGCACCACAATCCTTGATTAAATTCTTATAATAATCAACATAATCTACACCAGTAAATGTATGCTTGTTATATCCAAATAGTTCTCTGTATTTTTCTTCTGTTAAAACATCTGACCAAGGATTTATTCCCTTATCATCAAGTTCATCAATACTTATTAAGTGATTTCCAACTTCATCAGAAGGGTAGCTTAACATTAATACGACTTTTCTACATCCTTTTGCAATTCCTTTTAAACATATAGCAAAACGATTTCTACTTAAAATTGGGAATATAACCCCAACAGTATCATCTCCAAATTTATCTTTTACATCTTTTGCAATATTGTCAACGTGAGCATAATTTCCCTGTGCTCTAGCTACAACAGCTTCTGTAACGGCAATTACATCTTTGTCCCTAACTTCAAAGTTTTCACTTTTTGACGCATTTAAAACAGAATCAACAACTATTTTAACTAAGTCATCTCCTTGTCTTATAATAGGTGCTCTAACCCCTCTTGAAACAGTTCCAACTAATCTATCCATTATCTAAAATCCTCCTAAAGAATTAATATTGTCATATTAGTACCATGTATATTATAATTCAAATATAATTATAAGTAAAATAAATAATACTAATATTTGACATAAGGAGTAATTATATATGAATATAAAACTTGAACTTTATAAGGTTTTTAATGCAGTTGTAAATAATAAGAGTTTTTCTCTTGCTGCTAAGGAATTGTTTATGTCACAGCCAGCTGTAAGCCAGTCAATAAAGCAATTAGAAGAACAATTAGATACTTTATTATTTTATAGAAACAATAAGGGAGTAAAATTAACTCCAGAGGGGAAAATTCTAAGTGAACATGTCACTACTGCATTAAAGTTAATATCATCAGGAGAAGATAGAATAAATAAATTTAAAAAATTAGAATACGGTTCTCTGAAAATAGGAGTAGGAGATACAGCTGCACGTTTTTTCTTGTTAAAATATTTAGAAATTTTTCATAAGAAGTATCCACATATACATGTATCTACAATAAATAGAACGAGTAGAGAACTTATATCTTTACTCAAAGATGGGAATATAGATATAGCAATTATAAACATGCCAATAGAAGATGATACACTAAATATTGTTGAATGTATTGAAATACATGATATATTTGTATGTGCAAATGATTACATAGAATACAAAGGTAGGAAAATATCATTGGAAGAATTAAACACATTGCCTTTAATAATGCTAGAAAATAAAGCAAATTCAAGACTTTATGTAAATGAATATTTTTTATCAAAAGGTATAAAACTAAACCCGGATATAGAATTGGGTTCTCATGAATTACTTTTAGAATTTGCGTATATAAATCTTGGAGTGTCTTGTGTTATAGAAGAATTTAGCATAGATTATTTGGAAAATGAGAAATTGTTTAAATTAGATATAAAAGAGCCAATACCTAAGAGAAATATAGGTTATTGCCATTTAAAAGATATATCTTTATCCTTAGCAACCAAAGAATTTTTAAGCATGATATCTAATAATATATAATTTAGAATACATATTTCACAAGTAATTTAATATAAAAATAGAGATAAATTTGTAAATTTGAAAGATTCATATAGTAATTAGTTTTTATTAAAAATAAAAATAAGGTTAATTTGAGAACATTTATATAATTAATATCGTATTTTAAATATGAACAGTATATTTAGATTAATGTATAAAGGGGGATTAGAAATGTCTGATTCTGAATATCCTCAAATGAAAACCTTAGAAACTAGAAGTTGTATACTAAGACCTGCATCATTAGATGATGTTGAAGATTTTTTTGACTGTTATAAAAATAAAATAGTAGTAAAACATTTACCATTTAGTGAGCATAAATCTTTAGAAGATACAAGAAAGTTTATAAAATCATTTTTTCTAAATCCATATAAAAAAGGGAAAATTGGCCACTTTGCTATAGTATATAAAAGAGACAATAAAGTTATTGGAAATATGGGGTTTAATAATATAAATCCTAAAGCATTAGAAGCAGAAATAGGTATATGTATAAATCCAAGCTATTGGGGACATGATTTTGCTACTGAGATAACAAAAAGAGTAATACAGTATGGATTTAGAGAACTAAACTTAAATAAAATAATTGCAATAACCTATGAAGAAAACCAAAATTCTACAAAATCATTAGATTTATTAGGATTTAAATGTACAGGAAAGTATATCAAAAAAATTCATACTGGAAATACTGTAAAAAATGTTCCTTGTTATCAATATGAATTGAAAAAACAATAGATATAATCATTTAATATCTATGCTGGTTATTTAGTAATGATTGTTTTCTAAATAAAATTTCAATAAAGTGGTTGCCTCAAAATATAGATAATCCTGTTTTTATTGTTAAAATACTGAAAATGCATTTGATTTTATACAAAAAAGAGTGTCTCATGAACTAAAAAGTTTATGAGACACTCTTTTTGAATAAATCGTATTTTAATTAAAATAGTATATATACTTAAAATATTAATTTTTATTAGTTCTCTAAATTTTTAAATCCTTCTCCAAGAACCTCATGTACATCTGTAACAATAACAAATGCAGTAGGGTCAGTTCTTTTAACTAATCTCTTTAGATAAAGTTCTTGTTTTTTAGAAACTACGACTAATAGAACTTCTTTATTTTCTCTAGTGTATCCACCTTTACCATCAAGAATAGTAAGACCTCTATCAAGTTCTTCAGTTATAGCTTGTCTTAAACTTTCAGGCTCATCAGAGATAATAAAAAATGCTTTTGAATGGTCAAATCCTTCCATTATCATATCTGCTATTTTTATTAATACACAAAGTGCTATACCAGAGTAAAGAGCAGTTTCTAAACTACGATTTACTATACCAGAAGATATAACAACCATTCCATCTAGGCATGACATGAATTTTGTAGCTTTTATTCCTGGGAATTTCTTACTAAGTATGAGTGCAATTAAGTCTGTTCCTCCAGTAGAAGCATCTGATTTAAACATTATTCCTAAACCTATACCAACTAGGATTCCTCCTGCAATAGAAGACAATAATAAGTCATTAGTAAATCTTAGTTTTGATAATGGGTCTGTTAATTGAACTATAGCTGAAAATACAACTGTTCCAAATAAAGTTTTTAATGAATTTTTTGTACCCATAATTCTAAAAGCAAGTATTACTAATGGGACACCTATAATTAACATGATAGCTGATACTGGAAGTCCTGTAACCTTGTTTAGTACTAATGATAGACCACTAAGTCCTCCAGGAGCAATTGTATGTGGTTTTAAAAACATATTTATACCAATACTCATTGATATACAACCAAAAAATAGTCCAAGCATTTCAAGTAAAATTGGCGACTTTTGTTTTTTCATATAAACACCTCCATGAACTTGTCACAATTTAATATTATAACATATTTGACCAGTTTATATTATATAAAATTTCTTGATATAAGCAATTTCAAGTATTTCATTATTCTTAATATTTTTGAATTTTTATATAGTGTTTTCATATCTTTACTGATGTTGTTACACTCCTATGAAGTTTTTTATATATTATAATTTTTTTATTCTTTTATAAAGTATCCCCTATAAAGATGGTTCTATGAAAATTTTCTCTATACTGTTTAACGTATATAGAGATTTTGTGTATAATTATAAGGTATTTGATGGAAAAATTTATCTTACTTTTATATGTTATCAAAATGATTTATTAAATACAACAGACAGCTTGATAACATATAATTATATAAATATAATTTATGTAGATAGTTGTATTTTTAAATAAATTTTTACATATCAATAATTATTGTCTATTTTATATAAGCAACAATCAAAATAAAAGTTTAAGAAAAGAGTTGATTAAATGCATAAACCTAGTTATAAAACAGTATTTCATTCATACATTATTTTTTTCATGATTTTTATTTGCTTAATCCTGACAGTAATAGGTATTTTCTTATCACTTATTACTATTCAGAAACCAAATGGGGAATTTATTCGTAGTGACTGGCCGAAAAAATTTACAGAAAACTTTAATGAACAAATCGTATTTATAGATAATAAGCCACAAGTAAAACAGTCTGGATTAAAAAAACTTCGAGAAAATCAATTGTGGTTGCAAATTTTAGATTCTAGTGGAAATAGAGTTTATGGGTTTTTAGAACCAAAAGAGCATAAAGATTATTATTCTAATTCTGAATTATTAGCATTAGCTAACCAAAATAATTCAAGTAATGGAACTGTATACTTTAATACAATTAAAAATAATAAAAATGACTATATTTATATTATATATTTTCCATTAAATATATCTAAAGTGAATATGTTTTTTGATGGAGGTAAATTTATAGGTGGTAAGTCAATTATATTTTCAATCATAGGGATTATATTTTTAATAATTTTGGTTTCTGGAATTGCTTATGGTTACTGGGTAACAAAGTGCATATCAAATATTACATCTGCTGTTAGCGATATTTCAAAACGAAGCTATCTTCCAGTTAATATTAAAGGTGTTTTTGCTGATATATATAATAGTTTAAATATTTTAAATGAAGAAATTCATAAAAGTGATGAGATACAAAATAAAACTGATATTATGAGAGAAGAGTGGATTTCAAATATAACTCATGATTTAAAAACTCCACTTTCACCAATAAAAGGGTATGCAGAGCTTCTTACAGATAGTAGTACTAATTATTCACCTGAAAAAGTACATAAATATGCTTCAATCATGTTAAAGAACATAGAATATACAAATACACTTATAAACGATTTAAAATTAACCTATCAATTAAAAAATGGAATAATCCCTTTAAATAAAAATAATTATGATTTAGTAAGATTTTTGAAAGAATTATCCATTGATATTTTAAATTATCCAGAATATGAATCAAATATAGTTGAATTTAAGAGTAATATAGATAATATTAACTTTGATTTTGATTGTACACTATTAAAACGAGCTTTTAGTAATCTTATTGTCAATGCTTTTACATATGGAGATAAAAATACTAAAGTTTGTGTACATATAACATTAAATGAAAGAATTGAAATCATTATATCTGATAATGGAAAAGGGATGTCAAGAGAAGAAGCATCAAATTTGTTTAATCGTTATTATAGAGGAAGCAATACAAAACAAAAAATAGAAGGAACTGGTTTAGGACTAGCAATAACGAAGCAAATTATTGAAGTTCATGGAGGGAATATATCTGTTGAAAGTATACCTGGATTAGGTAGCTCATTTTATATCACCTTTCCTATTTAATTAAGGTTAATTAAGGTTAAATAAAAAATATATTAAGGTTGATAGATTATTATATTTATATAGTAGTTTATCAATCTTTTTTATTTAAGGGGTGATTTGATTAAAAATATTATAAATAGAATGATAAAAGTATGGAGGAGTCTATTAGAGATTTAATTTAGATTAAAGTATAAAAATATTAGATTGAAATATCTTAGATAAGGAAAGAAGGTGTAAATTTGAAAATTATATTAAAGTATATTTTCACAAATATTAAAGAACGAAAAATTAGAACAGCAGTTATGTTATTGTCCATAGTTTTATCAACAGTTTTACTTTTTGTTTCATTCTCAATTGGATTATCTTATGAAAGTGCACAAAGAAAAATGGCAAAAGGTATGTATGGTACAGCGACTATATCTGTCCAAAGTAAAAATCCAGATATATTAACCAATTTAGAAGACATACCTGATTTAAATGCTATAAAATCAAAGGTTGGTGTATTGGAAAGCTCTGCTATTTATAATAAAGGGGGATACTATGAAGAATTTAGTCTTATATCAGCAGACTTAAGTCAACTAAATAAAATCAACAAGCCACGATTAGAAAATGGCGATAGTATTACTGATTTTTCTGGTGATAAAATTATTCTTCCAAATCGCTTTACATCAAAATATAAAATAAAAAAAGGTGATTCTATTACTTTGCAGATTTATGGAAAGTCTTATACTTTTCAAGTTAGTGATATTGCATCTTATGATACAGTATTTTTGAGGAACACAAGAGGTGTAAATGCACTGCTACCCAAAGAGACTCTATCAAAAATTATAAATAAAGGCAGTGGATATACAAGAATTCTTATAGAGTCAGAAGAAGAAATTACAGAAAATCTAGTAAATAAATTATCCAAAGAACTTTCTACTGAAAAATATATGGTATCAAATACTATAAATGAAACTAAGATAATTTCAGATGCTAGACAAAAGACAATGCCTTTCTTTTTAATAAGTTTTTTTGCATTAACCCTTAGTATATTTATAATATACAGCAGTTATAAGGTTATTACATTAGAACGTCTTCCTTTTATTGGAACATTTAGAAGTATTGGTGCCAATGAAAAAACTGTAACTCGTATATTGATGCTTGAAAGTATATTATACGGAAGTATAGGAGGATTAATTGCTATTCCTATTGGTGTAGTTGTTTTAAATTTAATGCTTCATGGGTTAGGAAATTCTCTCGAGCAAGGAATATCAATTCCAGTAGTAATATCACCCATTGGAGTGATTATATCTGTTATAGTAGCAATAATCGTTTCTTCATTTAGTGCATATATACCTGTTAAAAAAGCTAGCCATTTGCCGATAAAAAATATTGTACTAGGAACAGTAGAAGAAAAGAATGTTTCAAATCGTTCTATACTTTTTATAGGAAGTATAATGTTTATTTTATCTATTTTACTTCCAAGAATATCCCCTGAAAATACATTGTATCTAGCTGGTGGATTTTCATTACTGGGATTAATTGTAGCTACTATTGTGTTGATTCCTCTTATTACTGATATCATGTCTATAGTTTTTGAGTTTGTTTATAAAAATATTTTAGGGAATGAGGGTAAATTAGCTGCTAGAAATATGAAAAATAACAAAAATATAATACAGAATATCACTTTACTATTTATAAGTATTTCTGCAGTTATTGCAATAAGTGTTGTTGGTAACTTTGTCAAAACTTATATAACAGATGTGTTTCGTGACGCAGAATTACAAGGTTTTGCAGATGGAAAGATGAATGAAGAGTTTATTGAAGATGTTAGACATATGGATGGAATTAAAAAAATATTACCTCTTTATGTTATGAATAATGAGATTTCTGGTAATGGTGTAACATTATCAAGACTAGAGGGTACAGATAATATAAAACTATATAACTCTATGTTTGGAATCAATTATACAAATTTTGAGATAAAAAAACAAGTAATAGAAGCTTTTAATGATAAACGTTCTGTTATTTTGAATGAAGATACTCTAAAAAAAGTAGGCTTATCTATAGGAGATACAATAACTCTATCTAATGATAAGTATGATTTTTCTTATAAAATAGTAGGTAGTTTTAAATCCCGTGCAAATGATGTAGAAGCTGTTATACCATCACATTATGCAGTTAATGATTTTGATAAAACTAATTATGGTTTTTTAGTATATACAGCAGTCAATCCAGATGCTGTTATGATTCAGATAAGATATTTATTTGGAGATACATATAATTGGAGTCGTACAGTTGAAGAATTTAATAATGATTCTTTAAATACTATAAGTAGTTTTTTGTCTCCTATGAATAAGATGACCTATTTCATTTTTCTTCTTGCTACAGTAGGTATTATTAATAATCTACTGATTAATTATATTCAAAAAAGACGTTCTATAGCTATGTATAAATCTATAGGACTAAGTGATAAACAAAATATAAAAGTAACATTGATTGAAGGGTTTACTTCAGGTTTACTTGGAGCTGTTATTGGTATTGTGATATCTATACTTGAGATTCAAACTATCTTTATAGTTGCAGGACCAAAAATTTCAATGAAACCAGATTTAGATTTTAAAACATTTATTATTGTTGGGTTATTGGGAATTATAGTAACTTTAATAGGTTCAATAGTGCCTATTATAAAAGGGAAGAAAATGAAACTGATAGAAGAAATTAAGTTTGAATAATTATGGAGGTTAATATGAAAATTACACATAATAGTTTAGCTGTAGAAGCAAAAAATATTATCAAAGAATATAAAATTGGAAATACAACAACTCGAGTGTTAAAAGAGGTATCTTTACAAGTAATGAAAGGTGAATTTGTTTCTATCATGGGTCAATCTGGTTCTGGTAAAAGTACTCTTTTATATATTTTAGGTGGTTTAGATACTCCAACGAGCGGAAAAGTGTATATGAATGGAGCTGATATATCACATTTTAATGATGAGAAAATGAGCATAATACGTCGTAGAAATATAGGATTCGTGTTTCAATTTTATAACTTAATACCAAATTTAAATGTGGAGGAAAATATAATGCTTCCTTTGTTATTAGATGGTAAAAATTTAAAAGATTATAAAAATCAATTAGATGAAATCTTAGATATAGTTGGTTTAACTGATAGACGTAAACATACACCACGAGAGTTATCTGGTGGTCAGCAACAACGTGTTGCTATAGCTCGAGCTTTAATTGGAAAACCAGAGATTTTATTTGCTGATGAGCCTACTGGAAATTTAGATAGTAAAACAGGGATAGAAATAATAGATTTACTGAATAAAATAAACAGAGACAATGGACAAACTATAATTATGGTAACTCACTCACCAGAAGCAGCCAAAAGTAGTAGTCGTACTATTACAGTTTCAGATGGTTTAATTGTATAAGGACTAATTATTGTATTTGAGATAAGCATTTTTAACTATATAAATTAGACATATGTAAAGTGGATATAAGTTAAATACTATAAATGTGCTATAATATTAAAATAACAGATAAAAGTACTATATTTTTTATTGATTATTTTAATTTTATTTGTTTATTAAATATCTAATGAGTATTCATACTATCTCTATTATTAAAAGCAGTTAATGATATATAGAGATAATATGGATTCTTCTTACTTTAATAAATATTCACGATAGGACAGGATATAATATATGTTAAAAAAAGAAAGTATTCATTTTATAAATAAAAATAGGTCACTTATAGTTTGTGAAGACAATTTTGTTTATCTCTTGCCTTGTATACAATTAAGAAATTGGATATCGAATTTTACTATATCGTTTCCAAATCAAACAATAATTTCTGATAATTACACGATTATTCCTCATGGAAGTGTAACTTTGGTGTTTTTTTATGATGCCACAGGGTTACATAGTCTATTATTTGGTCCAACTACTAAACCAAAAACAGTAGGAAATATTGCTAATAGATGTGATGTTATACTAATTATAGAATTTCAACCTGCTGGTTTTTTCCCGCTTATAGGTATACAGCAAAGTGAACTTATTGATAAAGTTGTTCCATTTTCTATAATTAATACTTCATTAGATTTAGAAATTAAAAAAATATTTAATGAATCTTTATCTATAGATAAATTGATTTTAAAGTTGGAAGAATTATTGATTTCTAATATTAAAATTGAATACTCATATGAGTTTATTTTGGCAATTCAGTTGATTATTCAAAACTCTGGAAATATATCTTCACAAGAAATTTCTAAAAAAGTATTTTATAGTTCTAGGCATTTAAACAGACTCTTTAATCAGTACCTAGGGTTGAGTATGAAGTCATTTTCTCGTTTGGTACGTATTAATAAATCTATAAAACTTCTAAACAATAATAAAACTTCATTGATGTCTATATGTAATGAATTAGGATTCTATGATATACCACATTTTATTAAAGATTTTAAAATTGTCTGTGGAATAACTCCTCAAAAATACCGAGCTAATATGTCTGATTTTTACAGTGAAATTGCAAAATTTTAAGTTATAATACTTATAACAAAGAAAGGATAGTGATAAGATGAAATTTGGAGGAGTATTGCTAATTGTAAAAGACATAAATAAATCAAAAAAGTTTTATGAAGATGTTATGGAGCAAAAAATCACATTAGATTTAGGAGAACATGTATCATTTGAAAATGGATTTGGATTACAAAGTAATTATAAAGCTATAATTGGATATGATTTACCAATATATCAACAATCAAATAACTTTCAGTTGTATTTTGAGGTTAATGACATCAAACAATGGGAAAGTAAGATAAATAGAATAGGAAATATTGAATTTTTGCATTATATAAAAGAATACCCATGGGGTCAAAGAACTTTTAGGTTTTATGATTTTGATAAAAATATTATAGAAATTTCAGAAAGTATGGAAAGCGTCATAAAGAGACTTTTAAAACAAGGTTTAGCTTTAGAAGAAATTTCAAAACGCACTATGTATCCAGTTGAATTTATTACACAATTTCAACAATTATAAAATATTAAAATATATAATTTTTTCTTTATATTGCAAAAAACAAAGGCTTGGGGCATAATAGAACCAGAAAAACCTGAATCTCAACAACAAATGGCTCATATGGATTTCGCTGTTAATGATTTAGAAGAAGCAGTTCAATATGCAATTCATTGTGGAGCTACAATCGCAGAGGAGCAATTTACTGATGACTGGAGAGTTATGATTGACCCAGCTGGACACCCTTTTTGCTTATGTCAGATGAAATCAATTATGGAAAGTAGCCATTTTTCATTGTTATAGACCAAAATATTGTTTATTAATTACAAAAAAGCACAACAGTATATACCGTTGTGCTTTTACTTATTATACATGAATACACTAAAAAATATAAATAGTAGAGCTTTATCAATAATGATAATTTTTAAAAAATAGTATTTTTTTATTGAATAATTTCTTAGATATTTTAAAGTATATAAATTTTGCATATATGAATTGGACATTATCAAATGTGTTATAATATTAAAACAACAAATAAAATTATTATATTTTTTAGAATAATAATTTTATTTGTTTACTAAGTTTATGATAGGGTATTTATTTAAGGTAATAAAATATTATATAAAATATTTTAAAGCCTTAGGTAATATTAGGTAGAAGTTTTAGTAAAATATGCAAAAACTAATTGATTATGTACCTTGTATGGGTATATAATAGATATTGTTTTAATAAAATATTTGAAAGGGAATGATTTGATGAAAATTACTTTACCAGAAACAGCTATTGATACTTTAAAAAGTATCTTAAAAGACAATCAAGATAAACCTAATAATATAAGAGTATACTTTGCAGGTGTTGGTTGTGGAGGTCCTTCTTTTGGATTAGCTTTAGATGAGAAAAAAGAAGATGACTTAACTTATGAAGTTGGAGAATTACAATTTGTAATGAGCTCTGATGAATATAGTCAGTATGGAGATATAATAATAGAAGATACAGGATTTGGATTTAGAGTTATTCCTGAAAATATGAAAGATCAAGGTGGAGGAGGATGCTCTGG
Organism: Clostridioides difficile ATCC 9689 = DSM 1296; assembly: GCF_001077535.1. Classification (GTDB taxonomy): domain Bacteria; phylum Bacillota; class Clostridia; order Peptostreptococcales; family Peptostreptococcaceae; genus Clostridioides; species Clostridioides difficile. The sequence continues at coordinate 2,104,740 of NZ_CP011968.1, read as the reverse complement.
TTGTTCAGGGTGCCACTAAGATTAAGTTTTTAGTAAGTTTAGAACTCTCTTTATAGAAATAAATTTCTATTTTAAGAGAGTTCTTTTTATTTTTTGGTGAGATAATGTATAATAAAAATGTATTTTACTAATTTTTTATATGTAAGGAGAATTATTGTGAGAAGAAGACGAAAAAAAGGTGCAGATGAAAAGCTTTTAAGTTATACAAAATATGTTTTAAGAGACGATATAGACAAATTAAAAGGCAAGTGGAATTTAAAGTTTAGAAATGATAATCCAATACATGTTGAATTTGGGACTGGAAAAGGTAAGTTTATAACAACTTTAGCTAAGCAGAACCCTGACATAAATTATATTGCCATGGAACTTAAGGAAGAAGTTCTTTTAAAGGCTGTTGAAAAAGCAGATGCTTCTAATTTGAATAATATACTATTTTTATGGGGAGATGTAAGCAATATTTTGGATTACTTTGAAGCTAAAGAATTATCGAGAATTTATATAAATTTCTGTGACCCATGGCCTAAAAATAGATGGAGTAAAAGAAGACTCACTCATTCTGGATTTTTAGAAATGTACAATAGGGTTTTGGAAGATGATGGCGAAATTCACTTTAAAACAGATAATGAAAAATTATTCGAGTTTAGTTTAAATGAAATTGCTGCAAATAATTGGCTATTAAAGAATATTTCTCTTGATTTAGGAAATAGTGAGTATGAAAATAATGTTACAACAGAGTATGAAGACAAATTTATGTCACAAGGTATGCGAATATTTAGATGTGAAGCTAAAAAACGTAACTAGTAATATGTTTATAAGTTTAATAGTAGAAATTTATTTTAATTTATATTAATAAAGTGTACGAAAGTAGGTATATATAACAAGGAAACAGAACCCTCTCATAGAAATTAAATTATTATAATAAAAAATTTATGTGGGAGGGTACTATGAATTTAGCTAATTTAATACCATTTATTATTTCTGCAGCAGCTTTAAGTCCAATAAATTCAAATGATAAGGTTTTGAGCGAAAATCAACTTAAAGATATTTTTCCTGATGCAAATTTAAGAGCAGTTGTAAAAAGATATATAAACCCAGATGAGATGACTATAAGCAATATAAAGGCTTTAGATGGAGAATTTTATGCAACTGGTGAGAGCATTTCAAATTTAAAAGGAATATCATATCTTGAAAATGTAGACAATTTTATTTTTTGGAATAATAATATAAAAGAGGTTCCTAAGGAAGCTTTAAGTCTAAAAGATATGGATTCAATAAATCTTGCCAATAATTATTTGATTGATGACGATGTAGTAAATTCTCTTTCTCATAATGGTGTGGATGTAAATTGCGATTTAAATTTTATTGATACAAAAGATAATCAGTATAAACTGGACTCTAAATATCATAATGTTGATATAGCAAAAGGTGAAAGTATTGATTTGAGAAAAATAATTACGAAGAAAATTGATAGTTATTATAAATACTGGGAAGTTACTGATAACCTTCCAAAAGATTTAAATTTTATTGTATCTGTAAGTGATAAGAGCGTACTTTCATGTGAAGATATGATAATTAAAGGTAATAAAACAGGTCAAGCAGTGGTAAAAGTTATACTAAGCGACAAAAATGATTTAAATACATCTCAAGAAGTTCTAATTACTGTCAATGTAAAATAATCTGTCAACTTATTCAATCATTCTATTTTCAATTTAAGTGTATAATCAAAATAAAGGTTGTTAGTAACAGAACGCTAATATTAGTGATTTGTTACTAGCAACCTTTAAATTTTATAGAAATAGATTATCTAAAAAATTCCATTTCTTCTGTTAGTAGCCCATATTCCTATTAAAATTATCAGTGAATATATTATATACAAAACTATTCTTATATATTGGACATCTAATCCAAAAAATTCAATGTTACTCTGTGAGGTATGCAACATCACAAGGACTGCAGATATACCAATAAGCAAAGGATTGATTACTATTTGCTTATCAGTTCTTAAAATCATTATTTTACCCATCCAAATTATTGATAATATAAAAAATAAAATTTTAAGACCAAATTCTAATGTATCTACCAAAGCGAAAACATCCCTTCATTTATAATAAATTTTTCAGCTCAACAAAATATAAAACCCTACAAACAACTTTTGAATCCATAATAAGATAACTTGATTAAGCACTATGAAATAAGTACTATAAAACTTCATCTACATTAATATATACTACACTATACTTCAAATTTCTTAAACATAAATTAATGAAATTAACAAAATTTTATTCAGAAACATATAAAGATATATTTTACTATTTAAATGCATATCATTATATATACAGTTTTAGGAGGTGAGGTATATGGAATCTAAATTTTTTAATTGGTACACTCAATCCTTAGGGGGAACTTTTGGCATTATATCATGTATATGCGCATATTTAAATGGATACATGTTTGTTTATACAAATAGTGCTAGCAAATATTTTGAAAGTATAGGATTTCTGGGAATAATTTCAAGTTATACACTACTTCCACTTTGTATGCTTACTTTGATTTTTGGAGTTATATATTCTTATACTCCAGAAACATCCGACAAAAGTATTTTTAATATACCTTTTTTTACTTTAAATAAAAGATTAATACTTATTACAGTAGTTTTTGGTTTTATAGGTGCTAGAGTTTACTTTATAATTCCTGCAATTCTAATAACTTTTAACCTATATAGCAATGTTTTGATAGCTAAATTAAAGTACATCCTATGTAAAAATAAAGAAAATGATACTAATTTGAAAGAAAGCGAAGTCTAAATTGCATAATATTGGTATTTGTCTTAAAAATTCCCGAGGTATTAATTTGTATTCTCTTGTATTTTGCAAAAAATATTGAATTTTATTCATTTTATACTTATAATTTATATTAATAATGGAAAATTAAAACAAATATAAGTTACTGGTTGTTAATTTAAAATTAAAAGATATATTGATGTGTTGATTCTCTAGTCAGCACTTTTTCTTTTATAAATTTGTTTTTTGTGATATAATATTAGCACCAGGTAATAATACAAGGGGGTAACAAAATGAACATCAATGAAATTAAGGAATTATTAAAGGCCATAGACTCAACTAACTTAGAATATGTAAAACTTGAAAGTAGCGATTTAAGATTAGAAGTATCTAAAAAAGCTCAATCTACAAGTTCACCTGTTTTAAGTGTACAACAAGAATCAGTAGTGGATCTTTCTTTAGAAAAGCCAGTTGTAAACGATACACCTGTCACATCTAATGAGAATCTATCAGTAGTAGTAGCTCCTTTGATGGGAACATTCTATGATTCTCCAAGTCCAGATGCAGATAGCTTTGTTAAAGTTGGCGATGTAGTTGAAGAAGGCGACACTTTATGTATATTAGAAGCAATGAAGCTTATGAATGAGATAACAAGTGAAATTAAAGGTGAAATAATTGAAGTATTAGTTAGTAATGAAGAACTAGTAGAATATAATCAACCTTTATTTAAGATAAAACCATTGTAGTAGGAGGTATTTAAGTTGATAAAAAAAATACTAGTTGCAAATAGAGGCGATATAGCAGTTAGAATCATCAGAACATGTAAAGAACTAGGTATAAAAACTGTTGCTATCTATTCTGAAATAGATAAAGATTGTTTTCATAGATATATAGCTGATGAATCTATTTGTATAGGACCAAATAATATAAGTAAGAGTTATAATAATATAGAAAATATAATCTATCTTGCTCTTAAATTAAAGTGTGATGCTATTCATCCAGGCTTTGGATTTTTATCAGAGAATCCTGAATTTGCAAAGCAATGTGAAGATAATAATATTATTTTTATAGGTCCAACAAGAGAACAAATGATTTTGATGGGAGATAAATCTAGAGCAAGAGAAACTATGATGGAATTGAATATCCCTGTTGTTCCTGGTTCAGAATCTGTTTTGAAAACTAAGGAAGAAGCTTTAGAAGTTGCAAGAGAAATTGGATATCCTGTTATGATAAAAGCCTCAAGTGGAGGCGGTGGAAAAGGTATGAGAATCGTTAGAAAAGAAGAAGAACTTTTTTCAAATTTTGATATGGCAAGTTCAGAAGCTCTAGCAGCATTTTCTAATAGTGATTTATATATGGAAAAGTTTATAGAAAATCCTAGACATATAGAAGTACAAGTATTTGGAGATAAACATTCAAATGCAATACATTTAGGTGATAGAGATTGTTCTATGCAAAGGCGAAATCAAAAAGTAATAGAAGAATCTTTAAGTCCATACCTTTCAGATGAAGAAAGACAAAAACTTCATAAAATTGCAGTAGATATAGTAAAAGGAGTAGGTTATATCGGTGCAGGTACTATTGAGTTTATAGTTGACAAAGATAAAAACTTTTATTTTATAGAGATGAATACAAGAATACAAGTTGAACATCCAGTTACAGAGATGGTAACAAATCTTGACCTTATAAAACTTCAAATATCTATAGCTAATGGGGATAAAATTCCTTTTAAACAAGAAGATATTACTTTTAGAGGTCATGCTATTGAATGTAGAATAAATGCAGAAGATTCATCAAAGAATTTTGCTCCATCACCAGGTAAGATAGAATCATTAAATTTACCTGGAGGTTTTGGTGTTAGATTTGATACTTTTGTATATGCAGGATATACTATACCACCTTTATATGATTCTATGATAGGTAAGTTAATATGTTGGGCTGAAACTAGAGAAGAATGTATAAGTAGAATATATAGAGCTCTAGACGAAATTATTGTAGAAGGTATTAATACAAATGTAGAATTTCAAAAGGCACTTGTAACAAGTGAGGAGTTTAGAGAAGATACTCATCATACCAAATTTATAGAAGATGTCTTTATGAAGAAAGAATTTGCTACATTATAAGGAGTAAATAGATTATGATAAAAAAATTTTTATCATCAAAAGAATCTAAGTATGTTACGATTTCTTTAGATGACAACTTTAAAAAGAATAGTGTAGATGATAAATTTTGGACCTATTGCAAAGGTTGTGATAGTCATGTATTTAGAAAGGACATAGAAGAAAATTCATTTGTATGTCCAAAATGTTCAAGACATTATGGCTTAAGAGCAAGAAAAAGAATAAATTTATTGATTGATAAAGGAACTTTTATGGAGTTTAATTCTGATGTAGAATTTCAAAATCCACTAAATTTTCCTAAATACAAAGAAAAAGTAGACTCTTATAAGGAAAAAACAAAAGAGTCAGAAGCTGTTGTCACAGGTTATGGAAGAATAAATGGAATTAAAACAGTTATTTGTGTAATGAATCCTGATTTTATGATGGGAAGTATGGGTTCTATTGTTGGGGAAAAAATAACTTATTCAATAGAGTATGCTGCTGAAAATAATTTACCTATAATTATTTGTTCTGCTTCAGGAGGAGCTAGAATGCAAGAAGGTATGGTATCTCTTATGCAGATGGCAAAGACTTCTCAAGCACTTTCTAAGCTTGAAGAAAAATCATTGCCATATATATCAGTTCTAACTGACCCTACTACTGGAGGAGTAACTGCTAGTTTTGCTATGCTTGGTGATATTATAATTTCTGAGCCAAATACGTTGATAGGTTTTGCAGGTCCAAGAGTAATAGAGCAAACAATAAATCAAAAACTTCCTGAAGGATTTCAAACTTCTGAGTTTTTACTTGAAAAAGGTTTTATTGACATGATAGTAGATAGAAGAAAAATGAAGGAAGTATTATATCAAATTCTTGCTATGCACAAGAAATAGGGCATAAAGGAGGAACTGTTTTGATTGAAAATAATAGTGAAAAAATAAAAGTCTTAGAAAATGATATTAAACAATTAATAACTATTTCTAAGGCAAATAATATAGATTTAAGTGATAAAATAAATTCACTTAATGAGAAATTGGAAAAGCTTAAGGAAGATGCTTTTTCACATCTATCAGCATATGAAAAGGTAACACTAAGTAGAGATATAAAGAGACCTACGACATTGGAATACATAGAACATATTTGTTCTAATTTTTTAGAACTTCATGGAGATAGGCTTTTTAAAGATGACCCTTCTATGGTTGGAGGAATTGGTCAGATAGGAAAGTTTAATGTTACTATAGTTGGACACCAAAAAGGAAGAGATACAAAAGAAAATATAAAAAGAAATTTTGGAATGCCTCATCCAGAAGGATACAGAAAAGCATTAAGACTTATGAAACAAGCTGAAAAATTTAATAGACCTATAATAACGTTTATTGATACATCAGGAGCTTTTTGTGGTCTAGAAGCAGAAGAAAGAGGACAAGGAGAAGCTATTGCAAGAAACTTACTTGAAATGAGTAAACTTTCTGTTCCAGTAATCACTTTTGTAATTGGTGAAGGTGGTAGTGGAGGAGCTTTAGGTATCGGAGTAGGAAATGATGTATGTATGTTAGAACATTCAGTTTATTCTGTGATTTCTCCAGAAGGGCTTTCTAGTATTCTATTTAAAGATTCATCTAAAGCTAAAGAAGCTTGTGATGTTATGAAGCTTACAAGTAATGATTTATATGATTTAAAAATAATAGATAAGATTATAAAAGAACCTCTTGGAGGAGCACAAAAAGATGTAGAAGCTGTTTCAAAAGAAATAAAAGCTTACATTTTAGAAAGATTAAATCATTACAAAGATATGGATAAAGAGGAAATTATAGCTCAAAGATATAAAAAATTTAGAAATATTGGAAAATGCTTATAGAATATAAAGAAATTTGTAGTTTTTTCATAATAAAATGGTTAAAAAAAATAAAGGTTTTCTTAAAACGATTATAGAAGTATATTTTTATAAAAGTATACTTTAAATGATGATTGTAATTAGTAAATGGCAATTATGATTTAGTACTTTAGGTAATGGATACTTTAACAAATTAACAAGGAGATGTTGAAATGGAGGTACTAAAAGTTTCATCAAAATCTAATCCTAATTCTGTAGCTGGAGCCTTGGCTGGAGTACTAAGAGAACGAGGCGTTGCAGAAATACAAGCTATAGGAGCTGGAGCTCTAAATCAAGCGATAAAATCAATTGCAATAGCAAGAGGTTTTGTTGCACCTAGTGGAATGGATTTAGTTTGCATTCCCGCATTTACTGATATAGAAATCGAAGGTGATAAGAAAACAGCCATTAAACTTATAATTGAACCTAGATAATATATCTCTTTATTAGAATTTAATTAAGTTTTAAAGGTTGGCTATAGAAATAGGACACTATAGTGAACCTTTTTTACTTTATATGTTTTATTTTATGTAACTTTTAATGTATAATCTTAAGTAAACAAATAAGATTGGAGGAAATATACATTATGAAATTAAAATTATTGGTAGAAGAGTATGCAGTATGTAGATTAAATAATGACAGTAAAATACCAACATGGATAGATACAGAGAAGTTTTACTCTATAACTAGAACTGATGATGAATTAAGTGTTGTATGTTTAAATAATAATATTCCTTCTGATGTCAAGTCAGAAAAGGAGTGGAGAATACTTAAGATACTAGGTCCTTTAGACTTTTCACTTGTAGGAATTTTATCTAAGTTAAGTAGTTTGTTAGCAGACAACAAAATAAGCATATTTGCAATTTCTACGTATGATACAGACTATATCTTAGTAAAAGAAAAGGATATAGAAAATGCTTGTAAAATTTTAAGCTGTAATGGATATGAAGTAGAGTAGTTAAATACTTTTACATGAGGACTTAACTTATGATTTATATAATCGAAATTTTAAAAATAAGTGTAATAAATATTTTTTGTTTCATAGGAATATTTATTGTATTTGGATTGATTTTTAGCATTACAGAAAATCTAAATAATAAATTTATCTTTTCATCTTTTGGAAAAACTGGAATTATTGTAACTGGAGCTATAGGAACATTTGTTCATGAATTGAGTCATTTGATAATGTGTTTAATTTTCATGCATAAAATAAATTCAGTTAAGTTTTTCAGACCAATAGAAAGTAAAAATGATGGTATACTAGGATATGTAAGTCATAGCTATAAAAAAGATAATCTTTATCAAAGTATAGGAAATTTCTTTATAGGAATTGCACCTATTATAGGTGGAACAATAATGATTATTTTAATTTTTAAGATATTACTGCCAGATAGTTATATGAAAGTGACTCAAAATATAAATTTAAAGTTATATGTAAGTATGATTAATAATTTAAATATAAATGGTTTTATACACATTATTTTAGGTGATATTTCCAATTTTATAAGAATAATGTTGTTAACACCTAGTGTATATTCATTGAAGTATTTTATATTTATGTTTTTAATGTATTCTATATCTACACATATGTCACTTAGTAGTGCTGATTTAAAAAATAGCTTAAATGGTCTGAGCTTTATAGTTATAGTTATTTTTGTAATAAGTTCAATTACATACTTATTTGGATTTGATAACTTGAATATATCCAGTTTAATAGTTAAGTATAACATATTTATAAGTTTCTTTATGGCAATAGGGTTTATTTTTTCAATAGTAACTCTCATAATATCCTATATTTTAAGCTTAGTCAGCCCATTTAAAAACTTTAGTTAAATAAATACATATTTTACTAATATTTGGTTTCGTTAGAAACATATAAAAATATTATATAAAAAAGATTTTAGTAGAGCATAAAAAATTTCTCAATATATTTTAAAATATTTCTATAAATATATTGAGAAATAAAAAAGAGTACTTAAATTCAACTAGTCTTTAAATGTGGATTTAGGGAATAGTTAGTGATGATTTCATCTAAAGCACTGCTAATCTCTTAAAAATGTAAAAAATGATTAAATTAAATATTTATACTCACTTGGTATAAATATCAAAAAATAATATAAAAGATTTATATTTTAGTTTTAGGAGGTTTAATTTTGAATAATGATAAGAAAATTATAAAAGTACATAATAAATCAGATAAACCTGATAATATTGTTATCAAAGAAAATGAACTCATAGAAAAATGTCTACTTTTGGAAAATAAACTTCCTGTATTTATGAAGGATTATTTTATATATTTAAAAGGTTCTGTTGCAGTTTCTACACGACTTGCTTATTTAGAAGATATTAATTTTTTTTGTTCATATTTGATTGAAACCAAAGAATTAACAAATGCAGATTGTGTAAAAGACATTACAGAAGATGATTTTAATACAATAAAATCAAGAGATATAAATTTATTCTTAGGTGATTATTGCAGTAGATATTACAAAAATACAGAAAAAAACACATTGATTTTTGAAAATAACAATAGAGCTTTAGCAAGAAAAAAATCATCCATCTCTACTCTATTTAAATTCTTATACAGAAACTCTCAGATAGATAATAATATAACTGATGGATTCAATCCAATAAAACTTCCTAAACCTCAGCCAGATGCTATTAAGCGCCTTGAGATAGATGAAGTTGCTAAGATGCTTGAATCAGTAGAAACAGGTGAAGGGCTTACAGAGAAAGAAAAGGTATATTGGAGAAAAACTAAATTACGTGACAAAGCTATACTAGCATTATTTGTTACATACGGGCTTAGATTAAATGAGCTTAGAGAACTCAATATCTCCTCTTTTAATTTTTCAAGAGGTGAATTTAAAATATATAGAAAACGTGGGAAAGAAGTTTTAATGCCTATAAATCATACTTGTGAACATGTAATAAAAGATTATTTGCAAAACGAAAGAACAAGAGATGAACTATTAAATGATGAAGAAAAAGATGCTTTATTTTTGTCTCTTCAAAATAAGAGAATTACAGCAAAGGCTATAAGAACACTGGTAAAAAAATATACATCTATTCCACTTGATACTACTAGAGACAATGGATATAGTCCCCATAAATTAAGAGCAACGGCTGCAACTTCTCTAATCCAAACAGGATTTTCTATATATGATGTTCAAAACTTACTTGACCATGATAATGTCACAACTACTCAGCTTTATGCAGCTCATAAGAAAAATGTAAAACGTGATATAGTCAAGAATTTTGAATGGATTGAGGACGATTAAAAATCAGGAACAAATGTTTGCAGATATAAATGGATTATGTTATAATTAAAAATATAAAGTGTATGGAAATAAAAACAAAATATGTTTGGAAATGAGTGATGTTATGTATTTAGATCTAACTGAAAAGCAAGTCTTGATATTGGAATTTATAAAGTCTCAAATCATATTAAAAGGTTATCCACCTGCTGTAAGAGAAATATGTACTGCTGTAGGGTTAAGATCTACTTCAACTGTGCACTCTCATCTAAATAAACTTGAAAAACTGGGATACATAAGAAAGGACCCTACTAAACCAAGAGCTATTGAAGTTTTAGAACGTAGTAAAGTAAATGATGTTTCTGGAGCTAATCAAGAAATAATAGAGCTTCCTTTAGTAGGTCAAATAACAGCTGGAGAACCCATTTTAGCTCAACAAAACATAGAGGAATACATTCCATTCCCTGCCAGTTTAGTAAAGGGCAGTAACAATTTTGTATTAAGAGTAAAAGGCGAAAGTATGATTAATGCAGGAATTTTAGATGAAGATTACGTTGTAGTAGACAAAAAAAATACAGCCTTAAATTCTCAGATAGTAGTTGCACTTATAAATGGTGAATCTGCTACGGTTAAGAGGTTTTTTAAAGAAGGAAATTTAATAAGACTTCAGCCAGAAAATGATTTTATGGAACCAATTATGCTCAATGACTCAGAAGTTGAAATTGTAGGTATTGTAACTGGTGTATTTAGAGTTATTAAATAGCTATTAAAAAATACTTAAAAAAATAAGCTATTCGTATAGATAAAATGTGTTATCTATTGATTATAGCTTATTTTTTTATGCATTTATTTTATTTTTTAAATGATTTAAAGTTCAGAAGCTTTATAGATAAATTGGTTGTTTTTTTGTTATTTTCCATAACATATATCACATGGGTCATTTTTCTTACTTTCTGCAATTGTGCCTGATAATATTTTTTTACTTCTTGAAAGCCCACTACAATTTTTTGTAGAGTGATAACTCTTACCTTTTGGAGTAAAATACACTATTTCTTCTGAATTGGATGTATTTTGTTTATTTTTAAAAGAATCATTTTTACTTGTATTACTGTTTGATTTTCCAGAGTTTCCATCTTCTCTAACGCCTTTATTATAACTTCCATCTTTACAACTTGTAAATACTCCATCACCTGTTGATTCAAATATTATATCTGAACACTCATCACTTCTATGTACTTTTACTCCCATTTTTTTTAATTTATTCATTGTCTCCTGATGTGGATGACCATATGAATTACCCTTGCCTACTAAAAGAACCGCATATTCAGGATTTACTTTATCTAAAAACTCTTGAGATGAACTACTACGAGAACCATGATGAGCTACTTTTAAAAGGTCTACTTTCTCAAGCTTAGGTAGTATTTCTTTTTCGGTACCTTCTTCAGCATCACCTGTAAATAAAACTTTATCATTCCCATTAGTATATACAAGGACTAGAGATTGTTCATTAGTAGTATCTCCCCCATTTGTATTTAGAACTTCAAAATAAGAATCTTCTAAATAGAACTTATTATTTTCAAGCGGTACACTTGGGGATAAACCCTTATTTGCTAAAGCATTTATAAAGTCCCTATAACTCTTTGTTTCTGCTGAACCATTCGATACAAAAACATTTTCTATATTAAAGTTTTTGACAACAGAATCAAGTCCACCTAAATGGTCTGCATGAGAATGGGTAGCTATAAGATATTTAATATCTTTTACACCTTGATTGTTTAGGTAATCTACCATTAATCCCTCATCATCATTATCTCCCCCATCTATCAATGTAAAAGTTTTACCATCTTGAATCAATATTGCATCACTATTTCCAGTGTCAATAAAATGAATTTTTACATTCTTATCACTTGATATACTACTAGACAAAGAATCATTATTATTTGATTGATTATTTCCATTATCTGATGTAGTACAACCAGTTAAATAAATCGATATAGATACTATCAATAAAAGTATCAAAGTTTTAATTTTAGAATTTTTTTTATTTTTTATACTTATTTCTATCACAAACTACGCCTCCATATTCATAATACTCTAGTAATTATAACATGATATGCGTTTTTATGATATTTTTTTACATAATATTTTAAATAATAGATTATAGTACAATAATATAGAAAATTGACACTGTATAATTTTTATATTATATAAAATGAAATATTTTACATCAGTAGTATCCAGTTATGCATTTTAAACGACCATTTACGTTTAATATATTGCAAACTGCTTCTAAAAACTATAATATGTTAAGTATCAACAAAAATAAATAAACTTTTTCCTTAAAGAAGGCTTAAAGCTCACACCAACTGCCTTCTTTTTTTTTATAAAAATTTAATTATTTATTTTGATTAATATTTATTTCGTATTTTAGTTCTACTCTTCTAGATGCATCTCTATTCACGCTATTGTCACCATTTTTGATGAGTTCAGCTTTTGACCTTCCTATTGCAATAATATGCTTAGTCACTTTATCTTTGTATTTATAGTCACCTATTTCATCTCCCACTATAAATTTAGCAACGCTATATGCTCTTCTTTGCGATAAATCTAAGTTGTATATATAACTTCCCACATCATCTGTATGACCTTCTATAACTATTTTGGATATATAGTCACCATAATCTTTATAAATAGTCTCTATGTACTTTGGAACAAACATTTTTAGCATTTCTTTAGCCTCTGGTTTTAAAACATCACTATCTATATCAAACATGGTTTTTTCACCAAAAGTTACTTGCCCATTAGATTTATCTACCTTGACAGGTATTCCACTTTTTTTAAAAGTTTCTTCAACAGAAGCATTGACATTCTTAGCTAAATCTTGTTCAACAGAACCTGAAATACTTTCTGAGCTAAATAAGATAAGAATTACAACCATCAATACAGTAGATAATAAATCTGTAAATGTTGGCCAAAAGCTACTCTTTTCAAATTCCCTGTTAACAGTTCTTATATATTTATTATTCATTTAACTCATCCTCACCTATGACCTTTATTTCTTTATCCTCTATCTCATAAATTTCTTCACTAAAAGGATTAAATACATTATTAACATCATCCTTAAATAATTTTTCACTATCAAGAGGAACTTCATCATTCATAAAAGAGTTATTAAACATAACATCTAACTTATCTTGAATATCTAAAGAATTTTCAAACATCATATCCAGTTTAACTTGTAGGTCATTAGAAAAGTTTTCAATAATACTTGAGAGATTTTTTATTGAGTCATCTAAGGTAAACTTTTCATCTAAAAGGATTTTTTGATTTTGAGAGATTTTATTTTCATGGGTCATTAATTTAGTTAATAAGTCTTGAGCACTTCTTTCATATAGAGCAAATCCTGCATTTATATTTTTTATATAATCTCTAATTTTGAATTGGCTTTCAGTGGCATTGTATATATTTTTTGAAGATTCTTTTATATCAAATAAAATCTCTTTATTTATATTATCTTGATTATCATATTTATCAAAAAGCTTTACAAATTTTATATTTAAAATATTAAACTGTTTATCTAATTTTCTTACGCTCTGGTCAAATGTCTTAATAGAACTTTGAGAACCTTCTAAAAGGCTTTTTAAAGCTTCTATACCACTGATAAATTCATCATTAAAGTCATTTAAATCTTTAGATATTTTATCAAATTTTTCAATAGCTTCTATAGACTTACTTATTTGTTTTATTGTATTTTTTACCTCTTCTACTTTTAAATCCATTCTTTCTGACTTAAAATGAGTTATTTCAGATGTTAGTAAATTTTCAGATTTTAACATTATTTGTATCAAAACATGTTCACAATCTTTTATCTTAGTAAAGTAACCTATAATTAGAGAAAATACAACTCCAAATATACTAGTTGTAAATGCAGTTTGCATACTACTAATAGTTGAAGGAAGTGAATTTATAATGTCTTTAGTATCAACACATAAAAGCATTGTAGAAAGACCAACAAACGTACCTAAAACCCCAAGTAATATACTTATTGAAGATGAATTTTTTATACTTCTAATTTTTTCTAACAATGGCAAATTATTATGCTTTAAATCAGATACAACTTCCTCTATAAATGAAGTTATATTTACGTCTGCATAAGGATTTTCTTTACTATATGTATAGTAGTCATCCCTTACCTTTTTATAAAACTCACTTGTCTTATAGTCTCTATTGATTTCGTCTAATTTTGAACTTACAAATGAATATACTCTGTTATTTTCTATTATTTTAAAAACAGAATACACAGTTATTGCAAGTAAAAACAATATAGTTATTGGATTAGTAAATATTGACTCTATTAAATTCGTTATTATGTTACTCAAATTTATCCCCTACCTTATAATTTATTTATCTATAATTTATACGTACAAGTTACTAAGAAAATACGTAAATAAACAAAATATTTATATTATATTTATGAAAAATGGTACAAATAGGTCATATTGTTAATAACATAATATATACGAGCTAAAAGTTATAGGGGGTGGCATAATGAATGACAACATAGTAGAAGTTAAAAATATAAATATGAACTTCTACACTAAGGAAGGCGAGCTTGAAGTATTAAAGGATGTCAATTTTAACTTGAAAGAAGGAGAAATATTAACTTTGCTTGGTCCTTCTGGAAGTGGTAAATCTACAATATTAAATATTCTTACTAATCTTTTAAAACCGACTAGTGGTGATATAAAGATTACTGGAAATATTGGATATATGTTTCAAAAAGATAATTTGCTTGAATGGAGAAATATAATGGATAATATAACTATTGGATTGGAAATTCAAGGCAAAAAAGATAAAAAATCTTTAGATAGAGTTGAAAGCCTTTTAAAGACTTATGGATTATGGGATTTTAGAAGTATGTATCCAAAAGAATTATCTGGAGGTATGAGACAAAGAGTTGCGCTTATTAGAACACTTTCTGTAAATCCAGATATTCTACTTTTAGATGAACCTTTTTCAGCTCTTGATTATCAGACTAGATTATTAGTTTGTGATGATGTTTATAGTATTATTAAGAATGAGAATAAGTCTACTATTTTGGTTACACATGATATTGGTGAAGCAAGGTGTATAAAAGTGCAACTTTAGAAAATGAGTATATTGTGGAATTATTTCTAATATAAACATGTAAGTGAATAGTAACGTTTTGAAATTTTTTAAACTCATCATAAAACTTTAAAAGACTATGCTTTGAAATATTTTTTTAGCATAGTCTTTTTTTAAAATACACAAATATATTATTTAGATATTACTATTATAATCCTTCAAATGCACACTTTATTCTATTCATACACTCTTCTATAATTGTTCTAGGTGAAGCAACATTTATTCTTTCAAATCCTTCTCCTTCTTCTCCGAATATGTATCCTTCATCTAGCAATACCTTCGCCTTGTTAAGCATTACATATTCAAGCTGTTTTGCATCTAATCCATACCCTCTAAAGTCTAACCAAACTAAGTAAGTTCCTTGAGATTTTATTATCTTTACTTTAGGCATATACTCATTAACAAAATCTTCTACATATTTAATATTACCATCTATATACTCATTTACTTGATTCATCCAATCTTCACAATCATTATAAGCAACTTTAGTAGCAACTATTGCGAATGGATTAGGTAGGAATATAGCTAATTTAGAATCTGTTTCAAGCATCCATTTTTCTTGTAATTCCTTATTATTGATTACTATATTTGATAATTGCATACCAGCTAAGTTAAAACTCTTACTTGGAGCTGTACAAGTTATTATTCTATCTTTATAATCAGGACATGCTACTTCTAATGGTATATGCTTTTCACCTTTACGAATAATATCACAATGTATTTCATCAGATATTATCCACAAATCATATTTCTTACATATGTCTACTATTTTTCTAAGCTCTTCTTTTTTCCATACTCTACCAACTGGATTATGAGGACTACATAATATAAACACCTTATTATTTTCATCTTTAGCTAATTCTTCAAATCCATCATAATCCATAGAATAATGACTATCTTCAAACTTTAAAGGACTATTAACTACTTTTCTTTCATTGTTAGTTATTTTATCTTCAAAAGGATAGTATACAGGCTTTTCTATTATGATACCATCACCCTTTTGTGTTAATATTTGTGTGAAAAATCCTAACGCAGGCACAACCCCTGGGCTAAAGAATATATTCTCTTTTTCTATTTTCCAATCAAATCTTCTCTTAAACCATCCACATACAGCTTCATAATAATCATCAGTTTGTTGAGAGCTATATCCAAATATTTTTCTGTCTATTCTTTCATGCATTGCATTAATTATCTCAGGGGCACATGCAAAATCCATATCTGCTACCCATAGTGGTAGTGCATCTTCTGGAGATTCTGGCATAAATTGACTCTTAAGATCATATTTAAGACAGTTTGTTCCACTTCTATCTATTACTTCATCAAAATTGTATCTTATTTCAGTTGTTTCCATTTTCTTTCCTCCCAAAATTATTAAATATGTTTTATAACCAAACTTGTCCACCTATTCCTACTGGTATACCTATTGTCATCCAAACTACTACTAAAACTGCAAGTACTACAAAGTAACCTATAGTGTAAGGTATCATAGCTGAGAATATAGTTCCCATACCTGCATTTTTATCGTATTTTTGGACTGTTGCTAAAAGTATTATAAAGAATGCATTTAATGGTGATAAATGATTGGTTACAGAATCTCCTAATCTATATACAAACTGAGTAAATGCTGGATGTATGTTTAATTGCATTAACATTGGAACAAATACTGGTCCAAATATCATCCATTTTGTACTTCCGCTTATAACAAATATATTTATAAACGCTACTAGTACTAAGAATAGCAGTATTATAGCTTGTGGTGGTAGTGGCAATGAGTTGAGTAATGCTCCACCTTTTATAGCTAGTACCTGTGCTAAATTAGACACTGAGAATAGCGTTAAGAATTGACCTATAACTATTGCAAGTACGATAAACGGTGCCATTGCTGCCATTGATTGACATAATATATCATTTAAGTCTTTTACAGTCTTGATTTTACCAACCCTCATTCCATACACAATCCCTGGCAAGAAGAATAGTATTACTATAAAAAACTGTAAGCAAGACATAAGTGGTGCTCCAAATATTAAAGAACCTTCTGGACTTCTTAAAAAACTATTAGCTGGTATACACAAAGCAATTAATAACGCTACATAAGCTAAAACTGTAAAACCTGCTAACTTTGCTGCTTTTGCTTGTTCTTTTGTGACCTCAAAACCTTGATTATCATCTATACCTTCTGGTTTACCAGTATACTTACCTAATTTAGGTTCTATAAATTTAACCGTTACTATTGTTGATACTGTAGCTACTATAAACGCAGATACAAATAGTGCATAATAACTAGCTAATAATGTCATATCAAATGCAGGTTGAATAGTTTGAGCAGCTGATACAGTTATTGGCGTTAGCGTAACGTCCCATCCCCCAGGAATTACAGCTGTTGCAAATCCACCACCAACTGATGCAAATCCACAGAATATACCAGCTAATGGATTTCTATTTAATCCATAAAATATTGCTCCTGCAAGAGTTGGTACTAATACAAAAGCAGCATCACCAGCTTGATTAGCAAATACTCCTATAAAAGCTATTATAAATACAACCGCATTCCCCTTAACTTTTGATAAACTCATTTTTATGGCAGTTGAAAAAAATCCTGTCTTTTCACAAACTCCTGTGGCAACTGCCATAACTAAAACTACTCCAAGCACAGGGAAGTTTTGGAAGTTCTTAACAAACTCTTGCATAAATAGTACTAAACCTTTTGCACTTATTAAGTTCATAACTTTTATTAACTTTCCTGTAGCAGGACTTGTTGCTGAAAAACCTAAAAAGCTTGCTATTGCAGATAATGCTACTACTATCAACGTAATATATGTAAATAATGCTAGAGGATGTGGCATTTTATTCCCAACTTTTTCAATCCATCCTAAAAATCCTCCACCACTTTTTTTCTTATTTTCCTTTAATGCACCTTGCATTTTCATCCCCCCATTTATAAAATTCGATTTATTTTAGTTATTATTTTTATTTAAAAATTCAACTGCATATTTAGCCATAAATTCGCAACCTAACTTTAATGTATCTTCATCTATATTGTACTTAGGATGGTGTTGTGCATATATTATTCCTTTTTCTTTGTTACCTACCCCTAGATAACAATAAAAGCCAGAATACTCTTTTAATATTTCACCATAACAATCTGATGCACATATTGGCTCATAAGAATCTAACTCCAATCCATCTATATTAGAAACTATTTCTTTAGCCATCTTAACTGCTTCTTCATCATTGATAACAGGTCCTATGCCTCCAGTATGAGTAACCTTCACATCCACTCCATAAACTTGTCCAACACCATTACTCATTTGCTTTATAATGTCAAACACTTTTTTGCCTGATTCTTCAGTAAAATATCTATATCCACCTATTACCTCTGCATTGTTTGGAATAACATTTCCTATTGTAGTTCCTCCATGTATTGCACATGCATGTACAACACATTGTTCTAGTACACTTATATGATTAACTGGTATAGAAGATACTTTTAAAACTATATCACAAGCTGGCTTTATAGGATCTATGCTTTGATCTGGTCTAGAACCATGACCTCCTCTACCTGTTATGTCTATTCTCCAACCAGACCCACCAGCCATACGAGGTCCTGGTTCAACAGAAATTTTACCAGCTTCAATATCGGACCAAACATGAGTAGCTATTAATCTATCTGGTCCTCCATTTTCCTTAAAGTACTGTATTATCTCCTTGTGTCCACCACCAACTTCTTCAGCTGCTTGAAAAACTAATAATACTCTACCTTTTAAATCTTTTCTTATATCATTTAGCATATGTGCAAGTCCTAGTAACATAGCTCCATGAGCATCATGTCCACAAGAATGCATTATTCCATCATATTCTGATTTGTATTCAACATCTGAATCTTCTTGCATTGGAAGCGCATCTATATCTCCTCTAATTGCAATTGTCTTACCTTCATTTTTGCCTTGTATAGTAGCTATTACGATATTTGGTTCAATAGATACAAAAGGGACCCCTATTTTTTGTAATTCTTCCCTTATTCTTTGGGTTGTTCTTATTTCTTTAAAAGATAATTCTGGATACTTATGAAATTCTCTTCTCATTTGAATTACATATTCTTCGTATTTTTCACTTAATTGTTTTAAATTCATAACATCCCCCTAAAATAGTTATTATAATTTAAATATAGTTTAGCTACTAAACTATATTTAAATGGTATCACTACTTTTTCTCTATGTCAATATAAAACGTTTTCATTTTTATTTTTCTCAAATTTTTTAACTTTTTTCTGTATTAAACTGATATATTATAGTATTTTTCTAGTTATTTTTCTATTTTTATCTTAATATAATGAGTTTTTTTATTTTTAGTAAATTAAATAATAGTAGATTATAGACATTAAAAAAGTTTAGTGGTTAAACTTTAAACCACTAAACTTTTTAATCCTATACCTATTATATTTTTATATAATGTGTACTTAAGTACTACTTCTATAATATCTATTTCTCTTTATTCAACTTCAATCTCAGCTACACTTTTTCAGAATCATTATTTTCCTGCGGAGATTCTTCTAATAAATTAATAAACAAATCAATTACTTTATAAAAACTATCTATCTCCTCTAATGTACACTCCTTGATTAAGTATTCAAATGTTCTTGTAACATCTATGGTGTCATATAGTTTATGTGCCTTACTTAACTCTACTCCTGATGTGGTTGGATATAGTAATATAGTTTTTGCATTTCCTTCTTTCTTTTCTTTAGTTATATAACCCTTTTTCTCCAATTTAGATATAGTTTGAGATATTGCACCTTTAGTTCTGTTCCATATTTTAGCTAACTGAGTTGGACTTATTCCTGGATTTTCTTCAATTGCTGTTAGCATATGTACTTCAACCATGTTTATAAGTTCCCCAGTTCCATAATCTTTAGGTTTATTGATAAACTCATTATATAATATTACAAATTTATATAATGAGTTTGATTTAGCTTTAAGATACAAAAAAATATCATTCATACTTGCTTGTTCCTTCTTTACTATCTCTTCCATATAACGTCTCCTTTTAAGCCACTTGTTTCTATGCATATTCTAATTGATAAGATTCTCTCTTTAGATATTATACCATATTAACTTTTATTTCAATCGATAAAGGAAACCATTGTAAAAGTTTCTTATTACTTTAACTAGCACTCGATTTAACTGGATTTATTTTATTAATAACATGGCAATAAACTTTATAATTCTAATTAGTTTTAAATAAGAAACAAATTCTTATGATAATATTACGAGTAAAAATAATATTTTAAAATGTAAGATTAGTGATAAGGAAAAGATTATCAGTAAAATAGTATTGGTTATCCAAATGTAGAGCACTTTATTAGATTATTTAATAAAAAATATAATATGTCTCCCAGTAAATATAGAAAAAATACGTCTAAAATATAACATTCTTTATAAAAAAAGCTATGAATTTTAATTCATAGCTTTTTTAAATATGTGTGCTTATTTAAGAGTTTGTATTTTAAATTATTTATTTGATTATTATTAACTTAACTTGATTTTTATTAATTTTGAGATGCCCAATCTGCCGGATATGTTACATATATAAATCTAGCATAATCAGGTACAGAAAATTGTATCTTACTTCCTTTTGGTATGAATATTAATTCACCTGAAGAAGCAGAAACCTTTCTTCCATCTATTATTATATCTAAAGTTCCATCTATTACATAATCTATTTCATCATAGTTTAGAGTCCAATCAAAAGTTGTTTCTTTCATTTCCATCATACCACAACCTAATCTTGGGCTTTCCTCTAATGTAAATAAATCTTTTGTGTAAACTACATCACTTGGATTCCCTGTATCTAATCTATCAGATTCACTAACTTTTACAGTTGGTAACTTTATAGAAGTTATTCCACTAATGTCTTTATTTCTAACAAAATCTACTGTGTCTTTAGTTCCACTTATTTTTTCTTCTATTATTTGTCTTACTAATGTTTCAATTAAATTTTTATCTATATTTGATATATCCATCTTATACATTCTCCTTCTTTAGTGTCTTATTTGCGATAACCATAGCTAACAATACTGCTGTTATACCACCAACTAATTTAGCAACTATCATTGGTGTTATCATATTAGAATTAAATCCTGCCGTAAATCCTAAGTGGTCTCCAAATACGAATGCTGCTGATACAGAGAATGCTACATTTATTATTTTTCCTCTATTGTCCATATCTTTCATCATACCAAACATTGGTATACAGTTAGCTAAACTTGCAACAAGGCCTGCTGCTGATACATCATTCATTCCAAGAACTTTTCCTAAAGCCATTAATGGTTTATTAAATACCTTTGTTATAACAAACACTAATGGGAATGCTCCTGCTAAAACTATTGCTATATCTCCAACTATTTCTATACCTTCACTGATTGGTTTCATTCCAGGTATTACAACTATTCCTGTTAAAGCTTCAACTATGGCAGCAGCAAGTCCTAAAGTTATAACTATTACTACACCTTTTCCAAAGTATGTGAATCCTTTTATCATAGCATTTTCGAATTTTAATAATCCAAGTGCTATAACTACTGCAAATATTATTATTGGCACTAAGTTTCTAAGAACCATCATTACCTCGAATCCTGCAACTAATCCACCAACGAATGCTCCAATAGGTATTGTTATTATACCTGCAAGTATTCCTGTTGCTAAGAATTTTTGGTCTTCTTTTTCAATTATTCCAAGCGCAACTGGTATTATAAATACTATTGTAGGTCCCATCATAGCCCCTACTATTAATCCACCAAATAACCCAGCATTAGGGTCTTTCGCAAGTTCAAGTGCAAGTGGCGCACCACCCATATCATTAGCTAATAAACTTCCAGCAAACATAGCTGGGTCAGCTCCAAGTATATTAAATACTGGTACTACAATTGGTCTTAATACATCAGCAAGAACTGGTGCTAAACATATAACACCAACCATTGCAACTGCAAGTGACCCCATTGCCATTATACCTTCTTCAAATTGTTCTCCAAGACCAAATTTGTTACCTATACATTTATCTATAGCTCCAAGTACCATGAAGACTACCATTACATAGATTATAATTTCGTTTATACTCATAATTCCCCCCATTATTTTATTAGACTTTTTATTATTTGACTGTCTACTGATGGTATTACAGTCTTATATATTACTTCTTTTTCTCTTACTACATTTTCACTTTCTTTTAATGCATATTCTAAACTACTTAAATCTCCTGCTACTATATATACTAATTTGCCACCTATAGCAAAAGATAATTGAAGTTTTACTAATACTAAGTCGCCAGATTTTAAAGTCTTATCAAGCATTTTTATTCCAGTGCATACTTTACTACTTTCAACAACGCCTATAGAGACTATACTATCTAGCTTTTGATACTTATTTTTAAATCCATCTAATATTTCTTGTGAAATTGCATTTATTACGAAGTTATCTACAATATATCCTTCTCCAAGTTTTATTCCATAATCTACACATTCATTTATATAAGAAGTTTCTCCACCTACTATTATTAGAAATTTACCTGGGCAAATACTTTTTAAGTACAATACATCAACTGAAGATTTCTTTATCATTTCATTGGATACTTCTATACCTTTAGCAATGCTTTTAAACTCTATAGCTCCTATACTTTTATTCATCAAACACCTCAAACGAATCGACTACTCCAACTATAGTTGCATCTACTGGAACATGAGATTTTTCAATCGACTCTCTAGCTGAGGAACCTTTGGATATAAGAACTAAGTCTCCATTTCCTGCTCCTGCATTATCGGCTGCAACCATGAAGCCTTCCTTGTATGTGTCTTTAGTTTTTAAAATTTTTACAACTAAAAGTTTTTGGCCACATAATTTTTCATCTTTTCTTGTAGCCCAAACATTACCTACAACTTTTCCTATATCCATAAAATTACCTCCTTACAGTTTCTTTAGTTTGAGATGGTGTATTCTCATAAAATCTACAGCTAATGGTGTTATTATACTTTTTTTATTAACTAATATGTTTTTAACTCCATTTATAGTTGGTTTTCTTAAGTCAGCTTCCGATATAAGTTTTTTATTCCTTAAATCTAAACTAAATTCATTATCTATTTTTACACTTTCGACACTGGTTAAATTTAAAACATCTTTATCTAAAACTTTTGTATCTTCTTTTTTAGAACCTCTAGTACTTTCTAGTTCTTTCTTTATATTTAACTTATTTTTAGTTATAACATTTAAGTCTTTTATAATTTCTACACCAAATTTACATATTTCATCTTCAAATGACATAAATTTCTTATATAATGCTTTTGGTGCAGTATCCTTATATTTTTTGTATTCAATTCCTTCATCTAGGACATATACTTTTTTGCCCTTCATAATCATTTTTAGTATAAATCTTTCTTCATCACTTGTTGAATTTCCAAGTGCTATATTCGATAGCCCCCTCATACAAAGTCTTGAAACTATCACTATTTCACATTCCCTTATACTTTTATCAAATTCTACTATTTCAAATTCATCTTTTAATAAGTTAAATTTATTGTTATCTTGTTCAAATACAATCACAGCTTTAGGTTTATTAGATATTTTTATTTCATTACTATTTATTTTTTTATAGATTTCTTCCGTTATTAAATCTACAAGGTTATCATAATTCATATTAAATCCTCCCTAGAGGTAATTTATATAGTAGGTTAAATTTATGCTTTCTTTATTATTTTAGCAACAGTTCCTTTTGAATAACCACATGCATTGGCTTCATCATAGTCTATATGCATATAAGTTTTAAAACTGTCACTCACTCTTATTACTACATCATCAAATGTTAAAGGTCTTTGACCCATCACCTTAGCTTCAACTATCTCTTTATCACATACATTGAATTTTTCAGCATCTTTAGGAGTCATGTGTATATGTCTTTTAGCAACCATTAGCCCCTTATCAAGTTCAACTTCACCATATTGTGTTGATATTTTAATACTTAAAGTACCTTCTAAGTCTCCACTTTGTTTTATAGGAGCTTTTAGTCCAAGAGTTGAACCATCTGTTAAAGATATTTCTACCTGAGTTTCATTTCTACATGGTCCAAGTACAACTACATTTTTTATACTTCCTTTAGGACCAGTTATTGTAACTCTTTCCTTACATGCATATTGACCTGGTTGAGATAGGTCTTTTAGTTTTGTAAGAGTATATCCTTCTCCAAATAATTTATCGACATCTTCTCTACTTAAGTGAACGTGTCTTCCTGATGCTTCAACTTCTATAAATGCTTCTTTTTTAACTCTAGTTATTACTTCTTCCACTATTTCATTTAATAGATTCTCCATTATGTCCTCCAACTACTTATACTTATTAGTTCTAACCTTATATATCATTATCCAAAATACTGACGATAATCTATTAAGTGCCTTTATTAAATCTTCTCTGTGAACATTTCCATACTCACCCTTAAATGCTTCATAGGCTGCAAGTTCAACCTCTCGTGTATTACTTCTTATACTATTTATAGCTACTACTACTTCTCCCATTTCATAACTTGGGAACTCATGTCCTATACCAAAGTATTTTTTAGGATAGTGAGATTGTTCTCTAAGTTCTTGAGGAGTTAATCCTAAAAGTTTAAAGTCCCCTAGCTTTTCATCTAAAACTTCACATCTCATTATATTTCTTACAAAGTCTAATACTTCTTGCAATTCCTTAACAAGCTTTGGCATATCTAGTTTTTGACAAAGTATCTGTACCTTTAGTATTTCTGATTCAAGAGAATCTATTTTTCCTCTCAATATTATTCTTTTATGGTCTTTAAAAACTAAAAGATTTCCATTTAATTGAGTCATATGTTCTGGTTTTTCATCCAATTTGGCGCCAAATACAGTAGTATATTTATATTTTTTCTCTTTAACTACTTCTTTTACAACTTCTTTAGGTTCATTGTTTACATCTGAAAGTTTATCAACATATTTAAGCTCAATACTTCTCTCAGCTAAATAAGATTTTGCAGAAGGAGTTATTATTTGACCTTTTTCTATATAAAATTCAGTTATATTATTTTTGTTTTTTCCAATTTTTCTTTTTACTTCGTTTTCTGTTAAAACACCCATTTTATCACATCTCCTATTAGATGTATAAAAAAGACTACCTCAAAATACATTGAGTTTATTAGTAAGACTCATTTTTGAGATAGCCTCTTTTTCAATCAAAATTTAAATTTTATAATTATTCTTATATTACTCAGCTGATACCTTTGGTAATATAGCATCTACTTCAAAGTGTGGTCTTGGTATAACATGAACTGATATTAGTTCTCCAACTCTCTCGGCAGCGGCAGCTCCTGCATCTGTAGCAGCTTTAACAGCTCCAACATCTCCTCTTACCATTACAGTAACTAATCCTCCACCTACTTGCTCTTTTCCTACTAATTGTACATTTGCAGCTTTAACCATTGCATCTGCTGCTTCTATTGCTCCTACTAATCCTTTAGTTTCTATCATTCCTAATGCGTTTGCACTTGCCATAATCTTATCCTCCAAAAATTTAATTTTATAGTTTTTTATAGTTTATATTTTTAGAAATTTATAGCGATAGCCATAAGTTTCATTGTTTATTTTAGTTATGCTAGTTCTTTGACTAGTTTTTGAACAAGAAGATTTATTAATTCTTCTTTATCCATTGAGTCAAACATTGATTTTTCAACTTGAGATTTATCTCTTCCAAGTTCTTCTATTTCTTTGATTCCATAAGCTACTCTTTTAACATTTATTAAATCAAGTGGTCCTATATTGTTTGAAGTTGAACTTCCACCTATTGCACCACAACCAAGTGTTAGTGCTGGTACAAGGTTTGTTGATGCACCTATTCCTCCAAGTGCTGAAGGAGTATTCACAAGTATTCTTGATACTGGCATATTAAGGGCAAATCTTTTTACCAATTCTTCATCATTTACATGCATTGAGAATGTATGACCTGCACCTTCATTTAACAATATTTCTCTACATCTGTTCATAATAGCTTCTACATTTTCTTCAACATAGAACGCTAGTATTGGTGTAAGTTTTTCTCTTGAATAGGCTACATTGTGACCAACTTTATTTTCTCTTGCAACTAGAACTTTTGTATTTTTAGGTACATTTGTTAAGTCTGCTAAATTTGCTATTACCTCAACACTTTTACCAACTATTTGTGGATTCATAGTACCATTAGCTCTTAATATGAATTTTGCTAATCTTTCACTTTCCTCTTCATTTAAAACATATGCACCTTGATTTTTAAGCTCTTTTAAAACAGTTTCTTCCATAGATTTTTCTATTACTATAGATTGTTCTGATGCACATATAACACCATTATCAAAAGTTTTAGAATCTATTATTCTTTTGATTGCTAATTTAACATTTGCTGATTTATCTATAAATGCTGGTCCATTTCCTGGTCCAACTCCAATAGCTGGTGTTCCTGAAGAGTAAGCAGCTCTAACCATTGCTTCTCCTCCAGTTGCTAGTATTAAGTTTGTATCTTTATGTTTCATCAATTCATTGGTTCCAACTATACTTGGATTAGTTATACATAATATTGAATCCTCTGGAGCTCCAGCCTTTATAGCAGCCTCACTTATTATATTAACTGTTTCAAGTATGCAGTTTTTTGCATTTGGATGTGGAGAGAAAACTATAGTATTTCCTGCTTTTAGAGATATTATAGTTTTGTATATTACTGTTGATGTTGGGTTTGTTGAAGGTATAAGACCTGCAACAACTCCAACTGGTGTAGCTATATCTATCGTATTGGCTTCTTTATCTTCACCAATTATTCCAATAGTTTTTGTGTTCTTTAAAGTTTTATAAACTCCCATAGATGCAAAAGTATTTTTAATTACTTTATCTTCCCATTTTCCAAATCCAGTTTCTTCATTTGCCATTTTAGCCAATTTAGTAGCATTATTAAATGCTGCATCTACAACAGCTTTTACTATTTTATCTATTTGCTCTTGACTCATTTTAGAAAGTTTCTCTTGAGCCACTTTAGATCTTCTTACAAGAGTTCTTACTTCTTGTATAGATACTAAATCTTTATCTAAAAGTGTCATAACTATCTATCCCTTCTACTAAGCTTTTTAACTAAGTTTATTAATTCTTCTTTTTTAAGAACATTTAAATCTTTATAAGTTATTGAAGAATCTAATTTCTTAGCCATAGCTTTAAGTTTTTTTACACTGTTCTTTGATAGGTCATCTCTATCAAAATCGGAATTTTCTATTTTAACTTGTTCCAATACTTCTTTATCATTAGTGTTTTCTATTTTTTCCTCATTAGCTTCTGTTAAACTATCATCAACTGTTTCAATTTTTTTGTTTGTTTTATCTATATCACTATATAAATTTTCAGTATCTCCACTGTTTTCATTGACATCTAAAATTACATTTTCTTTTTCTGATAAATTTTTCGATACATTATCAGCTATTTCCAATGTAATCTCAAAGTTTTTTTCTTTATCTTCTGAAACTTCACAGACTTTAGGTTCTTTAGTTTTGAATAAAGCATTTGTTACTTCATTATGGATTCTCGGTATAATATGTGATGTTCTTAATGTACCAACTCTGGAAGCTGCTATTTCACCTGCTTCTAAAGCAGCTTTTACAGCACCGACATCTCCACATATTGTTAAAGTAACAATACCTGCTCCAACCTTATCAACTCTTACAATATTAACATTTGCAGATTTTAAACAAGCATCAGAAGCTTCTATTGCAGCAACATATCCTATTACTTCTATTAAGCCTATAGCATCCATCTAACTATCCTTAAAATCCTGTTGGATTGTCTGCAACTGATTTTACTGCTTCTGCAAATGCATCACATGCTGCTTTACAAGCCGATTGAGAACCTGTAAGTAATGCTCCACCAAAGTTTGTTTCAGTTGGAGGTGCAAATAATTCACACATCTTAACATCTGCAGCTTTCATTGCTGCATCTAGTGCATACATTGCTTCAAGTGGTGGTGCTACTAAATAAGCTAATGCTTCACCTTCTCTTATTCCTGCTACCTCTGAAAGGTATGTACCTGTTCTTGATACACAGTGAGCATAGTATGCTATTGAATCATCATCATTTGCACTTATAAAAGTTGCTCCATACTCTAGAAAATCAACTACTGCATTTAGACCACTTCTTACTTCTGCTGGGCTTGGACCTGCTATTATTCCTAATACTTCACCAGCAAGTTTTGTTGAAGCATTTGCAGCACCTGCATACATTGATTTTGCATATACAACATCAACTTCTGAAGCTTTAGTTGCTTCGTCAAGAGCTGTATACGTAACATCATCACAGTCTGCAGTTATTAAGCCTAAGCTTTTGTGATGTGATTTTAATTCTAGTTTTTGTGCCATTTCTGGACTTATATTTGAAATTATTTTAATTCCTAGTATATTAGGACGAATTACATCATTTTTCATATTCTACACTCCCTCGACTTTATTTAAGGTCTATTCCTGAAGCTTTTTTATCTAACATAGTTTTTATAAGTTCAGCTATATGAGCACCTGCTTCAACTGCAGTTGTTCCACCTTTGTGAATGTTTGATATAACTGTTCTTTTTGCTTCTGCCATTCCTATATATGGCTTATAAGCTATATATGCTGACATTGATTCAGCAGTAACTAATCCTGGTCTTTCTCCAACCAACATACATATAACTTCACAACCTAATTCTTCACCTAAGTGGTCCATAGCACCAACTCTACAATGTTTAACAAATAAAATTTCACTTGAATCTATACCATACATTTTTAGACCCTGTTTTATAGCTGGCACACAGTCTTTTAAATTTGCCTCTATTGCAGCTGAGCTAAGCCCATCTCCAACTAATATTAAAACCTTTTGATTTGTACCAAATTTAGATTTTATATTATTTATAGTTTCTGGAGAAAATTTTCTTCCCAAATCTGGTCTTGTTAAGTATTCATCTTTATCTTTACATAAAGTTTCCACTGCAAACATATTATTTTCTTTTATAAATTCTTCATCTACATAAGAGAATACAGCATCTTGTGCAGCAGCATGGTCTGCTCTAAATCTTAAAACTGTTTCTGTTTTATATCTAGTACCAGCTCTTCCTATACCTAATCTTGCAGGTGTTTTTGCTTTCATATCTAAATAAGCTTCTGCATCCTTAGGATTTTTTACTAGTAATTGCTTTCTTATATCAACTTCTGTTATATCATCTATACAAGCATTGTTGTCTACTACAACTTCAGTTGCCTTTTTAACAGTCTCAGACACAACATTAGTATCTAATTCTCCAACCATTTGTCCAACTAATTGTTCTACCAATGCTTTTAAATCCTTCTCATTCATATTAAATACCTCCTATCCTAATAATACAGATGCGTCTCCCGCCAACTCTGTTAACTTACCATCTTTAGAGAATCCCATCTTTTCCATCCAAGCATCAAATTCTTTTATTGCTGTTAGTCCAAACATTTCTCTAAGTGATGCTGTTTCATGGTATCCTGTTGTTTGATAGTTAAGCATAACATCATCTCCATGAGGTATTCCCATAAAATACGTACATCCTGCTGTTGTTAATAGTATGGCTAAGTTTTCCATATCATTTTGGTCAGCCTTCATATGGTTAGTGTAACAAACATCAACACCCATTGGTAAGCCATGTAGTTTACCCATAAAGTGGTCTTCAAGTCCTGCTCTTACAACTTCTCTAGCATCATATAAGTACTCAGGTCCTATAAACCCAACAACTGTATTTACTAAGAATGGTTCATACTTTTTAGCAAATCCATAGCATCTAGCTTCCATAGTAACTTGGTCTATTCCATGATGTGCTTCTGAAGATAATTCTGAACCTTGTCCAGTTTCAAAATACATAACGTTAGGTCCTGTAGCTGTACCGTGTTTTAAGGCTAACTGTCTAGCTTCTTCTATAGTGTCGCCGTTAAATCCAAATGCTTCATTTCCTTTTTCAGAACCTGCTATAGATTGGAATATTAAATCTGCAGGAGCACCATTTCTTATTGCTTCCATTTGTGTAGTAACGTGTGCCAATACACATGTTTGAGTTGGTATTTGATATTTTTGTTTTACTTCTTCAAATCTTTTTAATACTTTAGTAACACTCTCAACAGAGTCATCAACTGGATTTAATCCAAGTACTGCATCTCCTATACCAAAAGTTAAACCTTCAAGAAGTGATGCAAGTATTCCATCTGGGTCGTCTGTTGGATGATTAGGTTGAAGTCTTGCTGATAATGTTCCTTGTTCTCCTATAGTTGTATTACAGTGAGCAGTAACCTTTATCTTTTTAGCTGCATAAACTAAGTCCATATTTGACATTAATTTTGCAACTGCTGCTATCATTTCAGAAGTTAATCCTCTTGATATTCTTCTTATATCAAGACTTGTAGTATTTGAATCCAATAGCCATTCTCTAAGTTCAGAGACTGTCCAATTTTTTATTTCTTCATAAACTTTTTCATTTACAGCATCTTGTATTATTCTTGTTACTTCATCTTCTTCATATGCCACTGCAGGATTATTTCTTATATCCTCCAATTTTATGTGTGATAAAACAACTTTTGCTGCTATTCTTTCTTCAGCTGATTCTGCTGCAAGACCTGCTAATTTATCTCCTGATTTTTCTTCATTAGCTTTAGCCATTACATCATATAAGCCTTTAAACTGATAAGTACGTCCAAATAATTTTGTATTTAAAATCATTTACTTACCTCCTTCTATTAATTAAAAACTAATGTTTTTATTACCACAGGTAAAACTTTACCTTCAACTATAGGTTTTCCAATGTCGATATAGTCTCCATTTTCAACCTTGACACTGTCTATACAAACAATTTCTTTTTCATAATTTAATAATGCATATATTGCTTGACCTAACACTTTTGCCATATCATTTTCAACAATTACTATAAAAGGTAAATCATTTTCTATGATTTGTTGCATTCCATCTACAAACCCTTTAGCATACTCTTGTATATCTAAAAAGGTTGGATTTTTCTTTCCTATCATGGCTATAGCAACTTTCTGTAAATCATTTTCTAGTTTAAACCAATTAAGTTTATTTTTTATAGCTTCACTGATTTGTTTTGAAGTGCCTGTTTCTTCATCAATTGATAATTTTAAAACTGGCAAGTTCTTAAGTGGAAACTTTTCGCTAGTGTAAGTTATTGTACTTCCACTTACTTCAGTAGTATGAGAACCTGCTCCAACCACTGTGGCTCTTATTGTTTCCATAGATTTAACTACATTTACTTTTTTAAGGTATTCACAATTTTTTATTGCTTGCCCAAGTAAAATTCCCAAGTCACCATATTCAAAATAATCTTTTATTTCTCCATCATAGTAAATATAATCAGCTACTCCACCAGAGAATGAAACATTTTTAATAGTTTCATCTATACTTATTGATTTATTGGTTATTATAAAATCAAACAAAGGTGTCTGTTTCTTTAGTCCTATGCTTTCCATTAATAAGTCAACCATTATATCCACTACTGGCTTTGTATTTTCTACAGTAGCCATTGTGCCTACTTGAAGATTTAAATTATTATCTTTTATGATTTTATCTATTTTAGGTGATATATAAGTTATTTTTTTACTTATTTTATCTATCTTTACAAGCCTTCCACCTATATCCAAACACCCAGTATCGGTTACTTCTCCCCTTTTAAATGAGGCTATGTTACTAGTTCCCCCACCTATGTCTATATTTACAATTGTAGTTGAATGTTCTTTTGAATAAATATGAGCTCCAGCTCCTTTTCCTGATATTATACTTTCTAAATCAGGTCCTGCTGTTGCAACAACGAAGTCCCCAGCAAATCCACTCAAAGTATGAAGTACATCATTTGCATTTTCTTTTCTAGCTGTTTCACCAGTTATTATTACTGCTCCTGTATGTATATCTTCTTTAGATATATTTGCTTTTTTATATTCATTTTCAACTATATCTTTTATTTGTTGACCATTTATTTCATTATTTGAAATAAGAGGGGTGAAATAAACTTTGCTTTTATAAATAATTTCTTTGTCTACTATACTTATTCTAGGTACCGAAAAATTTGATTCAGTATTTTCTACTATTAATTTAGAAAAAATTAACTGAGTAGTACTTGTTCCAATGTCAATACCAACACTTAATAACTCTTCTCTCATTTTCTCACCTCCTAAAATTTAAGTATGTCTTAAACAAGCAAAGAGGCTTAAAGTTATAATAAATACCTGTTAAATTGAATATATACTTATAATTTTTATAAATACATTCAATTAACTTAATCTATTAATAACCTTAAGCCTCTTTGCTCAATTAAAACTACTACTTTGTAGATGAGTTATTATTTAAATATTAATTTGTGTAGGTATAGTAATTAATACTTCTGTACCATTCTCACTACTTTTTCTCTCTATATTTCCTTTTAACATCTGTGTTATATAACTATCTATTATATATGTCCCTAAGCTATTTTTATTTATATTATTACTATCAAATCCAATTCCATCATCTATAATAGCAATATTTCTATAGTCGTTATCTTTATTTATTAATATTTGTATAGTACCATGTTCTCTATCCGAAAATGCATGGTCATAACAATTTTGTAGTATTTCATTTATAACCAAAAGTATTGCTGTTGCTTTTTCTCCACTAATTTTAAAATCTTCACCAGTTATACGTATATCTATATCCTTACTAAATAAATAGCCACCTTGAATATTTGACACTAATAAATTGATACCTTCTCGTATAGATATATTATTATCAACTTCTTTAGATAGTAAATAATGAGTCGAAAGTATTGCAAATACCCTATTTATTATGTTATCTAAACACTGCTTTACTTCATCATTTTGAGATAATCTACTTTGTTTTTTTATTATAGATATTACTGTATGAAGATTATTTTTTACTCTATGATGAGCTTCTCTTATAGCCACTGTTTTCAAAACTAATTCTTCTTCTTTTCTCTTTAAATCACTTATATCTTGTACTATTTTGCAAACCTTAAATTCATCATCTTTGATGTATATGGTCTTTATTTTAAAAAACATATTACCTATTGAAACTTCATTTGTCTCATCATAATTTTCATCCATTAATATATTTTCAAAGGTGTTGGTTTCTATATCTAAATCATTGTAATGCATATCTTGTATATCATATCCAAACCCAAGATTTTTGTATATCTCAGTTGCAATACGATTTTTAATTTTTAATTTTCCATTTTTATCAAATATTAATATGGCTGAATTTAAATTATCAACTAAAAAGTCATTATTTCCGATAAGTTTTATAAACTGATGTAAATTTTTATTTTCTTCGTCTTCACTAGCATTAAACTCATTCTTAACTTCACTACTTATATCTTTTTCAACTATTAGTACTGCTAAAACTTTGTCATCTAGTGTTATTGGCTGAATATTTTGTTTGACCAGTTTATATTCCTGTGTTAAAGCTTTAATATCTCTTACTCTTTCTCCTGTTTTTAAGCACTTTATAACTCCTGGTTCATTTTCAATTAAAGCCTTTTTACCTATAACATTTTCACAGTACATTGACTTTTCTTTAGGTCTACCATGTGCCACAACAATTGCTTCATCATCAAATTTACTTAGTACATCTATAAAAACATCAGCTTCATAAAAAGAAGCCATTAAATCTAAGGATTTTGATACTTCTATAATTTTTTCAATTTCGTTATTATTTAAGTATGTTTGTGCAGTTGATATTTTTTTTATCGTATTAGTCATCGTATCCTATTATAATCATTTTGGCAATTTCCATCATTGTAGTTCTTTTATCCATACTTAATTTTCTTATTCTAGTGTATGCTTCATCCTCAGAAATCTTAAACTCTCTTATAAGTATACCTTTTGCTCTTTCTACTAATTTTCTTTCATTCAATTTAGAATTTACTTTTTCTAAATCTTTTTTCATTTTTTCAAATTCATTTACCTTATTTAAACACATTTCTATGGTTGGGATAAGTGATTTTTCACTTGCTGTTTTTACTAAATATCCATAAGCACCTATACTTTTAGCCTTTTCTACGTATTCTTTATCTTCAAATGAAGTTAATAAAAGTACTCCACCAGCTAGATTTTCTTTACATATTATTTTGCCTGCCTTTATACCATCAAGTATTGGCATCTCTATATCCATTATAACTAAATCAGGTTTGTGTTTTTTACACATTTCAACAGCTTCAAATCCATCACTTGCTTCGCCTATTATTTCATAGCCATGACTTTCTAATATATCTTTTGTATCCATCCTTAACAGTGGTTCATCATCAACCAATAGTATTTTTTTCCCCATGTTCCTACCTCGCTTAAAGATTAAATCTTCTTAAAATAGTTTATACATTTTTTTATTTTATCATACTTTAATAATATTTTTGAATAAAAAAATATTTCCCCTTAAACTTCATCTATATTTTTATATTTTTCTAGATATTTAAATAATTTTTCAAGTCCAATATTATCAACTGTGTCTATTTTAAAGATTTGACTTGCTCCTGCTAGTGATAGTCTTTCATAAGCTATATTGACTTCGTTTTCAGTAGCTTTATTTATTTTAGTTATAATTCCTATTACGTCTTTGCAAAACATACTGGCAAAACCTGGTGCTATATAATTTTCTTCTTGTGTGGCATCATACACTATTGCTATAATTTTAGCATCTGCTGATGTTGTTATTAAGGCATTATATAGGTTTCTATTTTCCATATACTCACCAGGAGTGTCTATTGCATTATTATAAAGTTCCACTGATTGAGTTTTTTTATACTTTAATTCTAACTGGTCTAGTTTTTGACATAAGGTAGTTTTACCACTACCTGTCTTTCCCATAAATATTATATTCTTCATTGTATTATTATGTCCTTGTGATTTTTGTAGATGAGAAGTTTAACATATTTCCTAAGACTTCTAAAACATCATTTAACGCTGATTCTACAGAACTTACATCACCTGATATTACTACTGAACCACTAAATCTATC
Organism: Clostridioides difficile ATCC 9689 = DSM 1296; assembly: GCF_001077535.1. Lineage (GTDB taxonomy): Bacteria > Bacillota > Clostridia > Peptostreptococcales > Peptostreptococcaceae > Clostridioides > Clostridioides difficile. The sequence continues at coordinate 2,069,521 of NZ_CP011968.1, read as the reverse complement.
TATAAAACCTAAAGATACATTTGAAGCCTTTGTAGCAACATCTGCTGCTATTATTGACGCTTCACTTGGTGTTATTGTAAGTATTCCTATTGCATCTTTTTTATCAAGTACTAATCCTAACTTCTTATATATGTCTTCATTAGGGTTAGCTATGATATGTGCTAATGTAACCTGTTTTCCAGGAACATATTCTTGAATAACTCTTTGCTTAGATTCTTCAGTCAAATTTATTCCCTGCTTTCTTTGAATATAGTTTATTAAAAAGCTATTTGATTAAAATAAAAGGAGCTCCATAAGAATAATATTAATATTCCTAAGAAGCTCCATTGCTTTCTACTAAAGTATCACGCCTTTGTGATACTTTCATTATAGTTTTATGTTTTATATTTGTCAATATATAATTTATATTTTTAAAAACATTTTCCCTATTTGTATAATATTATATTTACATGTAATAAAATGTAGTTATTTAATGTTCTTTAATATGTTTATTATATCATCTTCAGTTGGTACCTTAGGATTAGTTAATGTACAAGTATCTTTTATAGCAAGTTTTGCTATTTCTCTTTCTTCATTAGTTATATCTTCTAAACTTAATTTGCATTGTGTCAATTTAGTTGGCATATTCATTTCTTTTTGTAGTTTCTTTATTTCATTTACTAAATTTCTAACAGATATTCTTATATTAGCACTCCCAAGTCCTACTAATTCTGCTATTTGTGCATATTTTTTAGCTGTAGCAGAGTAAGTTGTGTTAGTATATCCTACTATTGATGAATTATATTCTATTACATGAGGAAGTAATATAGAGTTTGTTCTTCCATGTGGTATATGGAATTTTCCACCTAATACATGTGCAATAGAATGATTTATGCCAAGTGATGCTTGGTTAAATGCCATACCTGCTAAACAAGATGCATTGTGCATTTTTTCTCGAGCTTCTATGTCATTTCCATCTTTATATGCTTTTATTAAGTATTTAAATACTAACTTTATAGCTTTTTCAGCTAGTGCATCTGAAAAGTCATTAGAATTTGTAGATACGTAAGCTTCTATAGCATGTGTCAATACATCCATCCCTGTATCTGCTGTTATAAAATTTGGTACAGTTTTTACAAGCTCTGGGTCTAGTATTGCCATATCTGGAAGTAAATCATCACTCACTAATGGATACTTACATTTTTTTTGACTATCTGTTATTACAGCAAATGATGTTACTTCTGAACCTGTTCCACTTGTTGTTGGTATTGCTATAAACTCTACTTCGTTAATTTTTAATATTTTTTTAGAAAAGTCCATTATAGATTTTGCTGCATCTATTGCAGAACCACCACCTAATGCTATTATTACGTCTGGATTTATAGATTTAAATGCTTCTATTCCTGCTACTACTACTTCTATTGGTGGGTCTGGTACTATTTCTTCAAAAACTTGATATGTTGAGTTTATTAAATTAGATGTTATTTTATCTATTGTTTTTGATTTCACCATAAAAGGGTCTGTTATTATTAGTACATTTTTGTTTTTTAATTCTTGCAAAGCTTTTAGTGAGCCTTCTCCAAATTTTATTCTAGTTTTAATCTCAAAGTTATTCAAAGTCCTATCCTCCTTAAGTTAAATACGCAAAAAAGCTCCATAGACTTTATCTATGGAGCTCCATTGCTCTTTTAACACTTCATTGTGCTATATTTAAAAATATACTATTTGATTAATATAATGTCAAGTCATAGTGTATAAAACCAATAGTATATAAAATCAATAATTAAAGCTTATGTATTAGCTTTACTTATATTTAATTCTTTTTCTAAAGTACTAAATGCTTCATTTAAAGCTTCTTTAGGATATTTTTTACTTATTATATTTACAAACCAACTAGCTTTATCCATTTCTATTTTATTAAGTTTAGCTTTATCTTTAGGGAAAATTTCTATAACATTGATTTCCATATGCAATCCCCCTATAAATTTTTGTTATACCTATTAGTTCAAAAAAATTATCTTTTAAAATATTTAAATTTCAACTTTTTCACACTAACCTATGATTTTATATTAATAATCTATGAAATTAGAGATTTGTCCTGATACAATTAAATATCAAAATTTATTATTGATTTAGAACTTGAATAGTAAAGAAATAAAATAAATAGTCATATATTATAAAAAGTAGAATTATATAAATTTACCTAATTAATAAATTCATTCTAATAAGTTTACTTAAAAGGTTGTAGATAAATAGTTTCAAATATATATCCTAACTTATAGGAGGTTTTAATTTTGAAAGCTGCAATTTATTCAAGAAAATCAAGATTTACTGGAAAAGGTGATTCTATAGAAAATCAAATACAATTATGTATTGATTATGCAAAGTCTATTGGTGTAAAAGATTTTTTGATATATGAAGATGAGGGATTTAGTGGTAGCAATATAGATAGACCACAATTTAAGAAAATGATGCAGGATGCCAAAGATAAGAAATTTAGTTACCTAGTTTGTTATAGATTAGATAGGATATCGAGAAATGTATCTGACTTCTCTACTTTAATAGAAAAATTAAATGAACTAAACATATCATTTATATCTATCAAAGAACAATTTGATACTTCAACTCCAATGGGAAGAGCTATGATGTTTATATCAAGTGTATTTGCTCAATTAGAAAGAGAAACAATAGCAGAACGTATAAAAGACAATATGTATGAATTAGCCCGTAGTGGTAGATGGCTTGGAGGCAATACACCTCATGGATTCAACAGTGAAAAAATCACATTCTTAGATGAAAATCTAAAAGAAAGAAGTATGTATAAGCTTCAAGTAAATGATGAACAAATGGAGATTGTAAAGCTAATATACAATAAATATTTAGAACTTAGGTCCTTATCTAAGTTATATAAATATGTCTATAATAATGGAATAAGGGGTCCTCGTGGTGGCAAATTTGACCCTAGTTCTTTATCTAGAATACTTAGAAATCCAGCATATGTAAAAGCTAATGATGAAATTTTAGATTACCTTAAAAATAGTGGTATGGATGTTGTAGGTACTCCAGATAGAAAATGTGGAATCCTTACCTATGCTAAAAATACATCTAACTCAATAGCAGCAATTGCAAAACACCATGGAGTCATAGAACCTGAAATATGGCTTGAAGTACAAAATCAATTAGATAAAAATCGTGATAAAACTCCAAGGATATCAACTGGAAAAACTGCTCTTTTATCTGGTCTTATAAAATGTGGTAAATGTGGTTCTAATATGAGAATTACCTATAAAGGCAAAAAAACTGACAAGGATTTAAAGTATTATTATATTTGTGGTACTAAAAAAACACTTGGGTCTGATAGTTGCAACTGTAAAAATCTTAATGGTCCATTAGTTGAAAGTTTAGTTATAGATAAAATTAAGAATTGTAAAGAAGAGTCTATTATAAGTGCATTCAATAGTAATAACATTAAGACTGATAATGTTTTTAATATTTTTAAATCTGAGACTAATTTACTTAAAAATCAAATTTTAGATAAGGAAAGACTTATTAAAAATTTAGTTATAGAGCTTGCAAAAAATACTGGTAGTACTGCTTCTGATTATATAGTTTCCCAGATTGAGAGCCTAAATAATGAGATTAGTATTTTAAAGGATAAGATTAATATTTTGGAATCTAGTAACATCAATATTAGTAGTGACAGTATTAATATTGATATTATTGTTAGTAATTTGAAGAGATTTAATGATGAAGTTGATAATGCCAGTTTAGATGATAAGAGATTGTTATTATCTACTATTATTAATAGTATCGTTTGGGATAGCAGTTTAGGAAATCTTAATATTGTTTATATGGGTGCTGAAGTTGATAATTCTGTTTCTTTAAGCAATTAGTTGCACTTTTTTAGCTATAGCAGAAGCAATAAGCATATCAGATAAGGTTGCAATACTATCTAAAAGACCAGCTACCATAAAAAATATTTACGATATTGAACTTAACATGGATGGAACAAAAACGCCTCTCAAAACACGTAAAGTTCCTGATTTTCAAAAGTATTTCGACATATTATGGAAGGAGCTAGATACACATGAGGCTTAATAAAAGATCTGAAGGATATATAAACTATGTTAAAGGTGTAAAAAGAGAAAAAAGAAATGTATTATTCTACCAGCTATTAATTTTAATTGGTTTTATTGTAATCTGGGAACTTTTAGCTGACTTAAATGTTATAAATACATTTCTATTTAGCAAACCAAGTGATATTTACAATTTATTTATTCAATATGCATTTAGTGGTCAATTATTTAAACATATTGGAATATCTGTATATGAAACTGTTCTTGGTCTTGTTATAGGTACTGTATTAGGTATTTTGGTAGCAATTGCTCTTTGGTGGTCAGAAAAATTATCAAAAATATTAGACCCATTTTTGGTAGTTTTAAATGCTCTTCCTAAGACTGCTTTAGCTCCTATAATTATAGTTTGGGTAGGTGCTGGAATAGAAGGAATCGTCGTAACAGCTGTAACGATTTCTGTTGTTGTTACTATACTTTCAGCTTATAATTATTTTATGAATATAGATGAAGAAAAAATTAAGATGTTAAAAAGTTTTGGAGCTACTAAATCTCAAATATTATTTAAACTCATATTACCTGCAAACACAGGAAATTTAATAAATTTAACTAAAATTAATATTGGTATGGCATGGGTAGGTGTAATAGTTGGAGAATTTTTAGTTTCAAGATATGGAATAGGCTACTTGATAGTATATGGTTCTCAAGTATTTAAATTAGATTTAGTAATGATGGGAGTATTTGTATTGGCTATCTGTGCTTGGGCAATGTACGCTGTAGTTAATATTATAGAAAAAATATACAATTCCAGATAAATAAAAATTTTATTTAGAATATTTGATGTATCAGTGATTATAATAAAAAATGATTTCTTTACAGTAATCATTTTTTTAAATTAAAATAAAGCGTAAGTTTTTGATTATCTTCTTATAATTCATCATGTTGCTAGCACAGCTCTATTTTATGGGCTTTGCTGGCTTTTTATTGCCTCCAATTATATACATAATGCTTAAATGCAGTCATTTCTTTATTACCTATGCTTAAATTTCTACAAAAGAAAAGACAGTCAACTTTTTAATCAAAATTAACTGTGCTTTATATTTAATTTTTATTTTTGTGCTCCGTTTGTTAGATAGCAGAGACTTAATTTTGTATTTTGAACAGGATTGAATCTTAAAAATTTCCCAATTATATCAATTTCAAAGTCCATTAAGAATAATCCTATAAGAACTTTGCTAATTTGGTCTAAGAATATTAAGGATATAACTGGAAAAACAAAAGACTTTACTTGTCTGATATTAACACCTCCTTGCAAAAGTCATTCACTTTTTCCTTATTGTTAAATCCCAAAAAGGAATTTTGATTTATTGATTTCACATCAATAATTATAACATGGGTAAATTATCAAATCATTTCTTTTCTGACTTTGTAGATAATACTTATCTCCATATATTTCTACTCGCAATAGTTGTACAAATCGTTGTAAATCATGCTACCAGACCTCGCATTTCCTGCATCTGACGCATGAGAGTATAAGTCCAGCAGTCTTGCTTCCTGTACTTTACTTAATGCGGTTTTGGGCCTACTGTCGTCCTCAATAACTTCGCTTAGTTGGAAATCAAAAAGGTTCTTCATTACATAGTCGTCCTCGATTGCCATGTAGAATGACGCTTTTAAGGAACGCTTGCTGTATTATAAAAAGCAGAGTTACTTCATATTTTCTTACGTGTCAAAAAGATTCCAATAATTGCTCCTATAAGGACAATCGGTACTAATCTGACAAATAGCCACTCAAAAGCATGAAAAGCTACTCCAAAAACAGCGGTTTCAGGGTCGGTATAATTCCAATCCAAGTAAGGACTATTTAGTCTCCCTAAGACCACAAAAACTATTAATATGACTGCACATAATAAAATAAATAACCAATGAAACATTTTTCTTCTCATGTTTTTTCTTTGTGCAAGTTGCAAGTTTATAATCTCTAATTTTTCAGAAATCACTTTTAAGTTATCAACTTCCGACTCAACAATAGTTTCTCCAAGTAAAGTGCTTACGGGCGTTTCAAGCACCTCTGATATGGAAATCAACATATCAGAATCGGGAACCGACAGTCCTTGTTCCCATTTAGATATTGTTTGTCGCACTACATTCAGTTTTATAGCAAGTTCTTGTTGTGAAAGTCCTTTTGACTTCCTGATTGTTTTAATGTTTTCGCTTAACATTAGGGCTAACCACCTTTCTTTCAGTTGTTACCGATATTATAAGCAAAACTGCCCATTGCTTCAAGCAACGCATTTTAACATTCAAGTAAATTTCTTCTTTTTCCTTTAATCGTTTTGCTTATATATAGTTTTTATGCGGATATTCTCGATTTTTAAGCGCTTTTTATAATAAAAATAGATATGTCCAGTAATTAAAACTGTAGAAATATTTATAAAGGCATAAGACAAATTTACCTACAATTTTTAGTGTTTAGATTCTAAAAAAATAAAAATAATTATAATTGAGTTCATAATTTTAAAACTTATTGAATATAATTATATGTCGGTTAAAGACGTATGAAAATAAAAGGAATTTACAAGTTATGTGTTGTATAGATATTGTATATGCAGCATGTAATAAATCTTAGCACTATTTATATTCTATACAAAAAGATATTTGAAGGGAGATTAAAAATGGGAATATTAGAAGGCGCTGCAATGATAAGAGAGATTGCAATTAAAATAGCTAAAGAAAAAGGTATTACAGAACAAAAGGCATGGCCCGAAGCTGTAAAAGAATTTAAAGAAAAATATGAACTTGTATTATAAACTTTGACTGTAAAACTGTCTCTATTTTATTGAGACAGTTTTTTATATTGTAACATTCATATTACGAAGAAAGATATATATAATTTTAGATTCCTTGTAACTTTAATTTAAAATGAAATAATTTAGACTAAAAACAGTATTAATAAATTTTATTTATCGTATAAATTTGTTTTTAATATTATTTTTAAGGTATAAATCTTATATATTAGATATAAATTTTGGAGGTATATGATTTGAATAAAAAACTTGAAAATAGATGCTCATGGCAAGAATATTTTATGAGACTGTGCGAAACAGTAGCTGAAAGAGGAACTTGTGATAGAGCTTATGTAGGAGCTATAATTGTCAATTCAGAAAACAGAATAGTGTCTACTGGATATAATGGTAGTATTTCTGGAGATAAGCATTGTAGTGAAGTTGGTCATGAAATGAGAGATGGACATTGTATTAGAACCATTCACGCTGAACAAAATGCCCTTTATTATTGTGCAAAAGAAGGTATTTCAGTTAAAAATTGCTCTATTTATGTAACTCACTTTCCTTGCTTAAATTGTACTAAGGCTATAATTCAAGCTGGAATTAAACATATATATTATAGAACTGGATATAGAATAGATGAATATGCTATAAAATTATTGCAATCAAGTAATGTCTTATATACAAAATTATAATTTTAACATTATTTACTTAATATTCTATATTTTTACAAAATGGGTTATAATAAAAGTATAAGATATAAAAAGAAACAAAATTCTAGGTTATGCATATATTAAATAGAAGTTAAATTTAATTGTAAAGGAGATGTTAGTTTGAAAGTAGTAATAATACCAGGGCACACTTTAATTGGAAAAGGTACAGGAGCTGTTGGGTATATAAACGAAAGCAAAGAAACAAGAATACTGAATGACTTAATTGTTAAATGGCTTAAAATAGGTGGAGCTACTGTTTATACAGGAAGAGTTGATGAATCAAGTAATCATTTAGCAGACCAATGTGCTATAGCAAATAAACAGGAAACTGATTTGGCTGTTCAGATTCATTTTAATTCAAATGCTACAACTTCAACTACAGTAGGGACAGAAACAATATATAAGACTAATAATGGCAAAACCTATGCAGAAAGAGTGAATACTAGGTTAGCTACAGTATTCAAAGATAGGGGTGCAAAGTCTGATGTTAGAGGTCTTTATTGGCTTAATCATACTATTGCACCAGCAATATTAATAGAAGTATGTTTTGTAGATAGTAAAGCAGATACAGATTATTATGTTAATAATAAAGATAAAGTTGCTAAATTGATAGCAGAAGGTATACTAAACAAATCTATATCAAATTCTCAAGGGGGAGGGGAAAATAAAGTGTATGAAAATGTAATCGTTTATACAGGTGATGCTGATAAAGTGGCTGCTCAGATTTTACATTGGCAATTGAAAGATTCTTTAATAATTGAGGCGTCTAGTTATAAGCAAGGTTTAGGTAAAAAGGTTTATGTTGTAGGTGGAGAAGCTAATAAACTTGTAAAAGGTGATGTAGTAATAAATGGTGCTGATAGATATGAAACTGTTAAATTAGCATTACAAGAAATAGATAAATTATAAAATCATGATTATTTTATAAAAAATAAACAAGTTAGGATAAAAAAATGATAAGAACAAAAGTTGTAGAGTTGATAGCAACAGTATGCAGAGAAAACAAACCACATAAATGGGTTGATGAAAATTATACTCCTTATGATAAAAGTGGTAAAGTTGAATTAATGTCAATAGAAGATTTAAATGAATTAATATCAAGCAGTGGAAGAGCAGATTTTCTTTATAGCAGTAGATTACAAAAGCTTCTAAATGAGGTTTATATAAATCAAAGTAGAGCATCTTATATATCAGGTTGTGGATTATTTTGGAGTTCGTATTGGGATATACTTGAAGAAAGATTTGAAGAATGGCTATATAATTCTTATATCTTTTTTGATGAAGATGATGAATATTTAGAAGGAATGGAAGATTTTGAGCTTGAATGTAAAGATGTTCTTATGGATGTAATTGAAACAACAAGCATAGATATATATGTTCAAATGATAAAGAGGAATATTACCAATTATTAAAAACACATAGTGTCAAATCAAGCTAATAAAAAACGACCTTATAAATGCTATTTTAAGGTCGTTTAAATTATATCTTATAGGCTTATTTTATATTAACTTATTATTTTTTATCTAGAAAAATGTTTTTAATTATAGTCAATATATCAACTATAACATCCATATTTGATTTGACACTGTCTTTAGTAACAAGAAAATCTGCTGTAACTTCAGTAACTACTTCTGTTACATCTTTCATATTTTCTCCTACTTCTCCAAAAGTTTCTACAACATTAGGAAGATTATTTAAAGTTGTATTTATATTTTGAGTATTTTCATTTAACATAGTTCCAACATTATTTAAAATCTTATGTAGTTTAACAAGTACAATAATTAAATAAACTAAAGCAATACAAGCAAGTATAGCTAATAATACATATATTATACTTATGTTAATCGTTATTGTATTGTCCATATTATTCCTCAGTAACACTAACTGGTTCAACTATATCTATTATTTTATCTTCCTCACTAGAATTTTCAACACTCTTTTTGTTATCTATATATTTTTTTATTTTTTTCTTTGATTCTATAAAGTTTCCTTTTTTATCCTCTAGCTTCTCAGATACTTTGCCTTTTACGTCTACAGTTTTCATATTTATCTTTTCAGCAATTTGTTGTGAAGCATCTTTTATATCCTCTCTTGTTTCTTTTCCAGATTTAGGAGCCAAAAGTACTCCACTCACTGCACCAGTAACAGCTCCTAATACCACACCAGCTGTAGCAATTTTAGCTTTCTTAACTTTTTCAGCTCTCTGTTTAGCTTTTCTTTTATCTTCTATTTTCTTCGATAGATTCATGTTTAATCGCTCCTTATTATAATATTTCTAAACATTATAATACATTTTTTACCATAATGATATAGTTTCTAACTAAATTTTTAAAAATCAATAAAAATTCTTTTTAATTACTTCCTATTCATTACAATTTAAATTTTTATAAGGATTTTCTATATATTTTTCTTTTATTAATATATAATATGTATCACATATAGATTATAAATATCTTATTTAATTAGTTTAATGTATATAACTGAAAACTTTTAGTATAAATGACCTTCAATCTTTCTATATAGATTAAATTAGTATCTCAAAAAAACAATAAGAGAGGAATTAATCCTCTCTTTTTAATTTAATTAGATTTGGCAGGGCGGCGTATCCTGCATCTCTATTAACTACTCTATAGTAGCGTATTGGGTGCCTTTTCCAACCTCAAATCTAACTAATAAATATCTACGTGTATATTAATATTATAACTTATATAATAATATTTTTCAATATTTTAGGGAAAATTAATAATATTATGTTAACCATTATATTGTTTTACTCTTCCACTGTTTACTCTACTTTCTAATTTTGCTTCTTTTATAGCATACATTGAAGATACATATAAATATTCTTTTTTTGTATCTAATTCTGTAGCTACTAAAATATAATCATCAATTTTTTTTATAAACTCCACACTTTTTCCAGGTTTTTTAGGATGACTTCCTATATATTCAGGTGACTTTAATACCATTTTTATAGTGTCTATTATATCATTAAAAATATCTTTACTCAGTTGACATCTATGTTTTTTCTTTATATGTTTTATAACACCAGAAGAAGCATAAATTTTACCAGTATATTCAATTCCTGCAAGTTCTGCCGTTTCTTCATCTATGATTCCAACAACTTTGTCTGTAGACATATAAAGCACATTCCTTTCTAAGATAATTTACTATTAATACTGTAAAATTTATTTAAATTAAATATCTATATTTAAAGTATAGTTTATTCCAAAAAGAAAAGATAGTATAATATAGTTTTTTCATATATGACTTTATATAATCCCTTTTTATATAATTTATAAATGGCAAATAAGGTTCTATTTTCAAGGTATTTTTAGAAATTGTTTAATTTCTTTAAGTTTTATTGAGTATTCTTGCTTCTTTATAAAAATATAATCTATTGTCTATATTATATAAAACGTTTTCTTTTAAAGTTTTCTGTGATAATATTATTTATATATAAAATAAATTTCTAATGGGAGGAAATCATGAACAATCAACAACAGGAAGTATATAAAAAATTAGATGAGTTAAGCATACCTTATGAGGCTGTAAATCATCCACCAGTTTATACAATTGAAGAAATGGAAGAATTAAAAACATTACATATGGAATTTGTTGTAAAAAACCTATTTCTTCGTGATGCTAAAGGAAAAGAACATTTTTTAGTTGTATTAGGTAAAGACAAAAAAGCAGATTTAAAAGATATTCGTCAACAAATTGATAGTAAACCTCTTAGTTTTGCATCAGAAGAAAGACTTCAAAAATACTTGAAACTTACTAAAGGAGCTGTGACTCCTTTTGGTATATTAAATGATAAAGAGGCTGTTGTAAAAGTTGTATTTGATAAGGATTTATTAAAAATGGATAAAATAGGTATACATCCAAATGATAATACTGCTACTGTATTTTTAAAATTTGAAGATATGAAAAAGCTTATAGAAGAAAATGGAAACGAAATATACTACGTAGAAGTATAATTGCAACTTAAAAAATGGCAAAAGCAACGAATGCTTTTGCCTCCTTACTACTGGTGTAATTAATACCACTGGTATAATCATCTCCATTAGTATAATTATTTTCTACAACTTTTTTTCTACAATAATGATTATTTATATTTACTTATCTTTTTTTTGCAGATACAAGTAACATCATAGGTCTACGTAGCTCATCTTTCATATCAGGAATTGTATCTAACAGTTTTTCTTCTGGTTGAGGTTCAATAATTTCTAATATTTCAAATCCTGTTTTCATTAACGTATTTAAATAAGTTGTTAATGTTTTATGATATTTTATAACCTCTTCTCCTAGAAAATTTGACTTACGTACTCCTTCTTCAAAATATCTATCTACTGGCCAGTGTAGATTAGTGCCATCTTTATCACAGTACCACTCTTGACTTCCATATGCAGTAAATATAGGATGTTCAACAGAAAATACAAAATTACCTTTATTTGAAAGACAATTACTTATATTCTTACATATATCTTCAAATGATTGAATATAATGAAATGCCAAGGAACTAATAACTACATCAAAACTATCTTTTGGAAAATTAATATCTTCAATAGGCATACATATGTAATTTATATTATCAAGTTGCGTTTTGTTTCTAGCTTCTTTTAACATTTTTTCTGAAATATCAACTCCAACAGCAGAAATTGCTCCATTCTCAACTGCATATTGACAATGCCATCCAAATCCACATCCTAAATCTAAAACTCTTTTTCCTTTGAAATCAGGTAACATTTTTTTTAAAACATGCCACTCTCCAGCACCTGCTAATCCATTTGTAGAACGTTCCATTTTACTGTATTTATTAAAAAATCTATCATCATCATATTTATTTTGTTTCATAAAGTTTCCTCCATTTTAAATATATTCACTTAGCAACACTCTACTAAACACAAAATATAAGTTTTTATCACTTTTATATAAAATAATAAAAGTTTCTATAAATAAATTTTTTAATAATATAAATGAATATGATTTATATTATTAAAAAATTTTTCCTTATATATAATAGACAAAAAAGTGATATTATTCTAATTTTATTACTTAGTTTATAAATAATCAATATAATTTATCCAATATTACACATTACTAAAAAAACTAAACATAAAACTGAAAATTATTATTAAGTTTTTGTAGAAATATTATAAGCATAGATACATTTTTGTAACAACTACAATAAATTTTTAATACTATATACTATTCGTATGTCTTATGGGAGGTATTTATTATGTTTAAAAAAATAGTCGCAATAGCAAGCTCTATCATTGTAAGTACAATATGTCTAACTGGATGTGATTTTAACTCTAATGACAAAAAAGGTGAATCTTCTTCGTCTAAAAATCTGGATAAAGTAACTATAGCAGAAGTTACTCACTCTGTTTTTTATGCTCCACAGTATGCTGCTATTACGAAAGGATTCTTTGAAGATGAAGGTATAAAGATTGACCTTATAAATACCCAAGGTGCAGATAAAACTATGGCAGCTTTGATTTCAGGTGAAGCAAACGTAGGTTTAATGGGTCCTGAAGCATCTATATATGTATATAATCAAAACAAAAACGATTATGCAGTGAACTTTGCTCAATTGACAAAAAGAGATGGTAGTTTTCTAGTTGCTAGGAAAAAAATGCCTAATTTCTCTTACAATGATTTAAAAGGAACCGAAATATTAGGTGGTAGAAAAGGTGGAGTTCCACTAATGACTTTTGAATATGTTCTAAAAGAAAAAGGTCTTACTATTGGAGAAAATCTAAAAGTAGGCAATGTTAATGTAAGAACTGATGTACAATTTGGTGTAATGGCTGGAGCTTTTGCAGGTGGAGAGGGTGACTTTACAACAGCATTTGAACCTACAGCAACAGCAATGGAAAAAGAAGGTAGTGGATATATAGTTACATCTATAGGAAAAGATTCTGGAGAAATACCTTTTACAGCATACTCTACTACGAGATCATACATGAAAAACAATAAAGATTTAATTCAAAGATTTACAAATGCTGTTTATAAAGGTCAATTATGGATTCAACAAGCATCTAGCAAAGAAGTAGCTAAGGCTATGCAACCTTTCTTTGAAGATATATCTTTAGAAGATTTAACAACAGTTGTAGATAGATATAAATCAATAGATGCATGGTCTCAAAATCCTGTATTAAAAGAGGAAGGTTTGAAGAAATTGATGACTGTTATGAAAGAAGCTAAAGAACTAGATAAGGAAGCACCTTATAAAGATATCGTAAATACTGAGTTTGCAAACAATGCTATAAAAAATATTAAATAAAATATATTAGTTTTAGCTAGATATTTTCTTTTTTTATAATGAAAATTAACAAAAATATAAAAAGAGCCTTTTAAAAGACTCTTTTTATATTTGAGATTAAAGTTTATATAATAAAATAGATATTAAAGTACTAACTGTACTTATATATCTATCCTCTGTATTCTGCTCCAGCATTAATTTTTGTAATTTGAACGGCTACCATTTCTTCATTGCTTCCATTAGTAATTTCATGCCACTCTCCTGTTGGTACAAATACAGTATCTCCGTTTTTTACATCACATTCATGCTCACCAAGTTTCATTTTACCTTCTCCTTTTAGGAACACAAATATTTGTTCACCATTAGGGTGTCTATGAGCATTAAGAACTTGATTAGGTTTAAAATAATAAACTTCTGAAGTTATATCGTTACCAGCAAATACTGGTATTTTTGGAACTGCTGTATCATTATATTGAGCTAAGCTTCCGTCTAATAGATTCTTTTTATTTTCATGCATACTAGAAATACCTCTTTTCTATATTAGATTTACTATTATTATACCAATATAAGAAAATAGTATTCTCACTTTACACAATAGGAATAAAATTCTTTTATTTTTAAATATAAGTATAATACTATTTTTATAGTTAGAAAAATACAATCCTTATAAGATATAAAAAATTAACATAATATAATAAATTCTAAAAGTATTTTTAGATATCTAAACTTTAATATAAATAACATATCAATATTTTTTATAAAAAATTAAAATTATTTAATACATTTAAAATTTAATTAGAATAAATAATTTTAATGAATTAAAAAGGACCACTTCATTTAATAACTAGTATTACGAATGTGGTCCATATCAAAGATAAAAAATTTATTAATATTTATAAAATATTTTACTCATATGTGAATTTATTTTTTATTTCAGTTTAATTTAAGGTATACAAAATTATTTTATAAAATCAACACCAAAAGTCATTTTTACAACAATTACAGTAACAATCTTTACAACCACAATCATTGCAACAGCAATTACTACAGTTGTTACAACAGCAATCATTACAACAACATTGTTTTATTTCTACTTGCACTCTTGATATATTATTGTTAAGGTTTGAATCTGGTGCTGTTGAAGTAACTTCTGCAATATTTGTTAATCTATCAAGACATGTTGATTTTATAATTCCTCTTAATAGAA
Source organism: Clostridioides difficile ATCC 9689 = DSM 1296 (assembly GCF_001077535.1). Taxonomy (GTDB): domain Bacteria; phylum Bacillota; class Clostridia; order Peptostreptococcales; family Peptostreptococcaceae; genus Clostridioides; species Clostridioides difficile. Next base: position 2,054,495 of record NZ_CP011968.1, on the reverse strand, counting down.
TCACTCTTAAAGTTCCAGCTGGTAGTGTACCTATATTAAGACTTCCAGTCCATGGTTGAAAACTTACACCTCTATCAAGTGAAAATACTGCTTTCTTAAGCTTATCTGAAACATTGTCTATTAAAGTAACATTTTGAGCATTTTCTGGTCCTGCATTTGATACTACTATTACAAAATCTATTTGCTCTCCTACACATGCTTCTGTTTTATTTGCTAATTTTATTACAGAAATATCTGCTGATGAACTTATATCTATTTCTGATGTTGAAGTATTATTATCTGGATTTGGGTCAGGTGTAGTTGAACTTACTGTTGCTGTATTTATAATTGTACCTATTGCTGTTTGACTTACTATTCCCCTTATTATAATATTTCTTATCTCTCCAGCATCTAAAGTGCCTATACTAAGACTTCCAGTCCATGGTTGAAAAGTCACTCCATTATCTATTGAATATTCTGGACTTAAAATAGAAGCTGGTATATTATCTGTTAAAGTTACGTTCTGAGCAGTAGACGGTCCTGCATTTCTCACCTCAATTGTATAGTCTAGTACATCTCCTGGTACAACAACAGTCTGATTGCTTCGTTTTACTACAGAAATATCTGCTGATGAACTTACCTCTGCTTCTGATGTTGAAGTATTGTTATTTAGATTTGGGTCAGGTGTAGTTGAACTTACTGTTGCTGTATTTATAATTGTGCCTATTGCTGTTTGACTTACTGTTCCCCTTATTATGATATTTCTTATCTCTCCAGCATCTAAAGTACCTATATTAAGGCTTCCATTCCATGGTTGGAAAGTCACTCCATTATCTATTGAGTACTCTGGATTTAAAATAGAAGCTGGTATATTATCTGTTAAAGTTACGTTCTCTGCAAAAGATGGTCCTGCATTTGCAATTTCAATTCCATAAATAAATCTTCCCCCTGGTATAGCAACTGGTTCGTTGCCTTTTATCACAGAAATATCTGCTAATGGACTTATATCTGTTTCATCTGTTGAAGTATTATTATCTGGATTTGGGTCAGGTGTAGTTGAACTTATTGTTGCTGTATTTATAATTGTACCTACTGCTGTCTGGCTCACTGTTCCTCTTATTATAATACTTCTTATTTCTCCAGCATCCAAAGTGCCTATACTAAGATTTCCATTCCATGGTTGGAAAGTTACTCCTCCATCCAATGAATACTCTGGATTTAAAATAACATCTGGTATATCATCTATCAAAACGATACTTTGTGCAGCAGATGGTCCTAAATTTGTAACTGTTATAGTATAACTGAAAGTTTCTCCTGGAACTGTTGTATCCATATTGCTAGTTTTTATTACTTCTATATCTGCTGATGGAACTATAGGAGTTGTCACTGTTGATGAATCCGTAACTGGTTCTGGTACATCTGCACTTACTTCTGCTGTATTAGTAATATCTCCTGTAGCAGTTGAACTTACTAATCCCTTTATGATAATTCTTATTAATTGCCCTGGTGCAACTGTACCTATATTAAGACTTCCAGTCCATGGTTGGAAAGTTGCTCCTCCATCCAATGAATATTCTGGATTTAAAATAACATCTGGTATATCATCTGTTAAAACTACATTCGTAGCATTAGATGGTCCTTCATTAAAAATTTCAATTGTATATACAAATTCTTCTCCTGGAACAGCTACATCCTCGTCAGCTACTTTTATAATAGAAATACCTGCTTGTGGGTTAACTGGTGTAATAATGGTAGATATATTGTTGCTTAAATCTGGGTCAGGTGTAGTTGAAGAAACTGTTGCTGTATTTACTATATATTCTGAAGAATTTAAACTAACTGTTCCTTGAATTAAAACTGTTAATGAAATTCCAGAGTTTAAAGTACCTATATTAAGACTTCCATTCCATGGTTGAAAACTTGCTCCTCCATCCAATGAATATTCTGGATTTATAATAGAAGCTGGAATATCATCATTTAATATTACATTTTCAGCATTTGCTGGTCCTAAGTTTTCTACTTGAATAGTATATCTCAATAAAGTACCTGGAACAGCTGAATTAGGTTCTGCTGTTTTCATTACTAAAATATCTGCTAATAAATTCACTTCTGTCTCTATTGTAGATGCATTATTATTAAGGTTTGGGTCTGCTGTAGTTGAAGATACTACAGCTGTATTTGTTATAATTCCTACTGTTGATGGATTTACAATACCCCTAATTATAATAACTCTTGTCTCTCCTACTTCTAATGTCCCTATATTTAAACTTCCAGTCCATGGTTGAAAAGTTACTCCTCCATCTAATGAATACTCTGGATTTACAATAGAAGCTGGTACATCATCTGTTAAAACCACATTTTCAGATGGGAATGGTCCATTATTTACTACTTTTATAGTGTATATTAATTCCTCTCCTGGATTCACTATAGTAGGTTCAGATAATTTTGTAACTTCAATATCTGCTGATATTACTTCAACAGGAACTGGATTAGAATCTACTGAAAAATCATTTGGTATACCGCCTTCTACAGGTGTATAGGAGTAATCTATATTAGCTATATTATTAGTAGGATTTGGGTTAGGAATACTTTCAACCACAACATCAAAAGTTACTTCAACCCCTGTTCCTCCTCCAATATCTGGAAGTGGGAAACCTGTATTAGGGTCTACTCCTGGTACAGATACTCCATCAACCGTTACAGTTCCAGGTATAAACTCTAAACCATTTGGAATTAAATCCCTAAAAAATACATTAGTTAAAGGGCTATCACAAGTATTATCTAATGTAACTGTATATGTGATTATATCACCTACATTAGCAGTTTCTGTGTTACTTGTTTTTATTGGAGTAAAAGTTGGAACAGCTATTTCTCTTAAAGAAACATCATCTATAGCATAGTCATTTCCAATGGCGCTTTCTCCTTCACTAAAAAATTCTACTGTAAGTTGATTATTATTTTGAGAATTAATCACAGTACCTACTTCTTTCCATTCTGGTGCGTTTGTATTAACTGGAATTTGAGCTCCTAATGTTGCTTGATATAGTATATTATTATTTTGGTCAAATATTCTTACACCTAGCTGTGGTGGTGGATATCCTGTTACCTTAAAAAGGTTTAAAATCCAAGTGCTAAATAAATAATTAGTGTTAGGTGTAACTTGTACTGTTGATTTAAAAAATACAGCTCCAGGATTAAAACCATTTACCACCATCATTCTTCCTGTTTCATTTCCTGTAGTATGGTCAGCAATACGCCACCAAGCTCCTATAACATTACTCATTGCATTTGTCATAATATTTTGTACTGTATATTCTCCATCTAAAGGTGTAAACTTAGTTGGGTCTGGTACAACATACGTAAAATCTGGCGTCACATTTGGGTAAGGTTCTATTTCAGGTCCTGTATTACTTGGTGTACCTGGTGGAAAAAAACCGAATGTTCCGTTATCTGCATCTGTAATAAGGTTTATATTAGATACAGATACGCAAGAATCCAATATATTCTCTATAGGTGTATAAATCACAGGCCCATTTAATATATTTTGATTTGTTATATCTGAACCTGCTACTGTTATTAATAGTGTGTTAGGTGTTGTACCATCTAAGTTTGTTGAACCAATAGGAGGATTTGTCACAGAACTAATAGGTGGCATTTCTGCAATTGGAACTGGACCTACTATCGCTGTTGCAAAATCCCCTGGTGTTGGTACTCCTCCTGTAGTTCCAAAAGCTTCTACAATTCTATAGTTACCATCTGGAACATTAGTAAAAACATAATTTCCTGATGCATCTGTGAGAACCACAAGTCTAACTCCAGTTGCTATATCTTGTAATACAACTGGTATATTGGCTATTCCTGAGTCTCCAGAATCAATGGTAGCACTTCTATTTCTATCAAAAACTATTTGTCCTGATACTGTTGCCATATTATCACTCCTTTGCGATTACAAAATTTGTGTTCATAATATATTATTCTTTAAAACTCTTTTATGTGACATTTTAAGCCTATAAGTGCGCTTTTTTTCTATAACATCTAATATGTATTTTTTTTATTTGTAATATCAATTTTTTATATTTTATTGTATATGTTAAAAAATATCTTATGTCATAAGTTAAAAACTATCAAATAATAGTAAATGGCATAAAATGTATTTTTTATGCCATTTTTCAATAATCAAGTATTTTCAATGTATTTATAATAACAAAATTACAATTTGTCAGTGAAATGTCAGTGATTTTTTTGTTATTTTTTATTCTTTTTAATTTGAGCAGATTAAGAGTATGCTTTTATATTATAAATCATCAAACAAAATATCGTAAAATTTAAAATTAATTACTTGAGATATTCAGAGATATAATTTTCTGTATTTTATTTTTATCTAATTGAGTTTAGAGGGTCTATTTTTCTCAAAAATAACAAGCTTTTATATTGCTTTTTAAATGGGTTTAATTTTTTTCGGCGATAGTTTGTACCTTTCTAATCAAATCAAGCTTAAAATCTACTTAAACGCTTAATCTGGTACTTTAATCTAAAATCAATAATTTTAGTTGACTTTATTTTTATTATGTAAACTAATTTTTTTCTGAATTTTATATATAATTTTGAATAATCAATATAATATTGTAATTGTTTTTATATCGATTTATATTAGTATTATGAATATTTTATTTATATTCATTATATTAGTATAAGATACAAAGAGGATTTAATCATGAAAAAAATAATGAATTTTTTTAAAGAAAACTCAACATTCTATTTTGCTACAGTTGAAGATAATAAACCAAGAGTAAGACCATTCGGATTTATAATGGATTATGAAGGAAAATTATATTTTGGAATCGTAAAATATAAAACTTCTTATAAGCAATTACTTGTAAATCCCAATGTTGAAATTTCTACAACAAGTAAAGTTGGAAAATGGATTAGAATTAAGGGAATAGAAAAGACTAGATATGAGTTTATATCTAGTCTTTTTATTTATTATCTATCAAAAATGATTGTTTTCCATAATGCAAAAAATTCTCTTGTATAATAAGTTGGTACAAATGAAAGTTTTGATTTACTAGCATAAAAAGACGTATTTTTATATCCATTTCTATATGCTAATATTTTACTTCTGAGAACATGAAAATCTGTTGTTACTATTTTTACTTTTAAATCGCTTAGTTTTCTTTGACTATGTTCTTCTATCTTCAATTTTGAATATTTAAAATTCTCATAAGTATTCGTGGATTTATCCTCTTCTATTATCCTATTTTTATCTATACCATTTTTTATAAGATAATCTTTCATAGCTTTTGCCTCAGTTATTTTTTCTCCACTTCCTTTACCACCAGATACTACCACATAACAATTATCATTAATTTTTAGGTATTTCAATGCAGTGTCTAACCTACCCTTCAGGGTTGTACTTGGTGTAGTCTTTTTTACAGAAGCTCCTAAAATTAAGAGATAATCACTTTTTGATTCTAAACTATTTTTAGGATAAAAAATAATTAGACTCTCAGTAACTACAAATACTATTAAAAAAATGCTGATTATTATTTTTAACACCCTATAAAAAACCTTCTTTTCTTTAATTTTTTTCTTAAATATTTGATAGATAATTAGTACAATTCCTACAACTAAGAAAATCTCACTAAATGAAATTCCTCCAAAAACTATTTTGAGATAAAAATAGTAAATTGTAAATATTATACCAAGTATCAAAGTTATACTATTTAACATATCTTCATAGTCCTTTTTTATTTATTTTTGTATAAAGAAGAATCTATACACTCTATAAGACAGTTGTATTCTCCATCTATGCAATTAATCCAACTTGCTATACTGATATTTTTACCAAATGTATTTGTCTCTATTTTGAATTTTGAATGCTTATTTTCTTCTAATCCGTTAAGAGGGCAATTATTACATGGTCTATCAGATTTTAATAGTGATTTATAACAGGTTTCTCCTAATTTTATCTCTAAATCCAAACGAGACACCTTATTATTGACAAAAAGAAGTTCATAAGTATTTGGATTCACTATATAGATATAATTATCAATAGAATCAAGAATTTCTTTAAGTACTGGTTTGGATTTCTCACATTTATCTGCTAATTTTATATTATTATCACTTATATTATTTTCAAGTCCATTTTGGTAGATACAATCATTATAAAGTGCATACTTATCTTTTCCTTTGCTCTTTGCATAATAAAGTGCTATGTCTGCTTTTTTATAAAGTTCTTCAAATACAGTTCCATGTTCTGGTACAAATGAAATTCCAACTGTTCCAGATATTTTATATGTCTTTTTATTTTCCGTATAAGAATTTCTAAATATATCGCATATTTTTTCTGCTTTCTTTTTGGTATTCTCAAAAGACTGAATATTTTTTAAGAATACTATAAATTCATCTCCACCAATTCGACCTACTATATCATCTTTTCTAAATATAGGTTTTAGGTTTTTAGAAACTTCAAATAATACTTTATCTCCAAATACATGTCCTAAATTATCGTTCACAGATTTAAAATTATCTATATCAACAATTAAAAATGCATGCATTCCTAAGCTTGCTTCCTCAGAGTTCAAGAAATCATTAATCAATTTTTCTGTAGTACCTTTATTATATAATCCTGTAAGAGTATCTCTTTCAGCTTTTAATTTCAATCTAATTTCTTCATTTTTTTGCTTGTCAATATCTTTAACATAAGCAAGTGCTTTTATATCGTTCGTAATAGAATCTTTTATTAAGTGCATTGTACAAATGACCCAAATCATTTTATTTTCTTGATTCATTCTTTGATATTCTAATTTTATTTCAGTCACATTATTTTTATATGCATCCAATAAGTTTTCACATAAAAATGTATTTAAAAATGTTTCTTTATTGTCTTTATGTACAATACTATTTGCTATAGTTTTTACCATTTGAGAATAGTTATTGTCAGGCTTAATTCCAAATGGTTTTTGCCAACTTTCATTTCCTTTGATAAAAGTATCCTTTGATACATTTATTTCATAGGTTATCATTGCTTCCGACAATATAGCTGAATGATACTTACCTTCTTGATTGTATCTTATTTCTGCTTCCTTTTGTTTGCTTATATCTTCCTGTATACCAATTGCTCTTACAGGATTACCATCTTCATCAAAAATAGTAGTCAAGGTAACTTTATTCCATATATAATTTTCATCTGGAAGTTTCATCTTAACTACACAACTTGCTTTTTTTGCTCCATTTATTACATTTTCATACATGTTTATAAAATCATCACTAAAATCTTTATGAATAACTCCTGATTCTACTAGAGAATATGGAACATTTTTAGTAATTTTATAAATATTATATTTATCAAGCTCTTTACTAGTATTTAAAAGTGACTTTGTTTTTATATCATACTCAAATATAGTGTTTGATGTTTGCTTTAATGCAATTCTAAATCTTTCTTCATTTATTTTAAGTTTTTGTTCTGCATTTTTTAAATCTGTTATATCATTTAGAATCCAAATACCTTTTTCAATACCATCATCATCAACAATAAGCCTTCCTTTTATAGAAACCCAAATAATATTACCATCTCTTCTTCTTATTCTATGTTGATATACAGCTATTCCTTTTGTGTTTAATTGATGTTGTATACTTTCAAGAGCCTTCTTTCTATCTTCATAAAAAACAAGATTACAAGCTTTGTATTTAAGTTCATTTTCTAATTGTTCACGTGTATATCCAATCATTGAAAGATAACCAGAGTTAGCGTATTTTATAGTAAAATCATCATTAAATTCTGTTATAATTATACCACCTAAAACATTTTCTGATATCATTTCAAGTTCTAGATTTTTTTGTTCCATCTCTTGTTCTAATTGTTTTGTTCTAGTAATATCTACAGTTACACAACAAAAATACTCTTTTCCATCAGGTTCTGTTATAAGCTCCCCTTTATCTAAAACCCATACTGTATTACCATTTTTTGTTATAATCCTATATTCTAATTCAACAGTTTTATTTTTGTAAAGTTGTTTAAAAATTTCTTTTTTTATTCTTTCAACATCATCTTTATGTATTAAACTATAAAAATCATTATTAAACAATGTTTTTATTTCTTCTCTTGTATAACCAAACAACTCTATAAATCCATCACTTAAAAAATTAATATTGCATGTCTCACCCAGGGTACACTTTTGTACTCCTCCAGGAATGCTATTTGTAATAGATGAGATTTCTTTGTTAGCTTTTAGTATATCTTTCTGAGATTTATTGTTTTTATAAATAATATATATTATAAGCATAATAAACAATAAGAATACCTTGAAAATAAGAGAAAATGCTAATTGATTTATTTTATCAATGTTTCTTCTTACAGTATATTGTGGTATCACAGAAATTACATACCAGTCATTTACACCAATGGGTGTATAAGTAGCATAACGATTTTCTCCTTTGTATTCATATGAGGTAAAGCCACTCTTGTTATTTTTTGTATCTTCATATATTTTTTTATAGCTATAACCATCATTAAAAGAAGCTTTTTTAAATATATCATATATGTTACTACTTGACTTAATCAGTTTGTTTGTATGTGAAGATTTTAAAACAAATTGACCACTAGATTCAAATATATCTATGTACCCTTCACTATTAAAACTTGTTATATCTATAAATTCAGCTAATTTATCATTGTAGTAAGAACCGTATAAAACACCAATTATTTTGTTATTCTTATTAAATACAGGAGTAGCTATAACAAAAGTATCTTTTCCATCAATTGGAGATTTCACAACTTCAGATATATTACTTTCTCCTTTAATAGCTTTCTTAAAATACTGATACTTTGACACATTGATAATTTTGCCATCACTGGTATGACTTATTCCATCAGGAGATACAATAGAGATTCTTTGAAAGTCAGATTCTTTTGATATATTAGCTAATAATGGAACTATTTTTGAGTTATCTATAGTATTAAAATAAGAAACCATATTTGCCACACTTTTAATAAAGGATAGAGAACTATCTAATTTTATTTTTATAGCATTGGAACTTTGTAGGGATATTTCTCTTAAATTAATTTTACTATTTTCTTCTTCCTGGACATTAGTTTTAAATGCAAAATCAGAAAAAGAAATTATTGTAAATAAAAATATTAAAACAATACTCAGTACATTTTTTAACGATTTTGCTCTTATCACTTAATCACCACCTCCCATTTAAGACTCGCTGACTATATTTTATAGACTAATTTTTCAAATTCTTTAATTGGTAATGGTTTTGAAAAATAATATCCTTGAACAATATCACAATTTGCTTTTTTTAACATTTCTATTTGACTTCTTGTTTCAATTCCTTCAGCAACAACCCTTATTCCTAATTGCTTAATGAGAGAAACTATGCTTTTTATAACAATTTGACTCTTATCAACATCTTTATCATCAACAAAAAATCCTCTATCTAATTTTATTACATTTAATGGTATATTTTTAAGCATATTTACAGAAGAATATCCAGAGCCAAAATCATCCATTGCAACTATAAAGCCAATATCCTGTAGGTTTCTACTAACATTAAATAGAGTATCAGTATCTCCAAACATACTAGATTCAGTAATTTCAATTTCTATTAAACTATATGGTATTTTATATCTATCACATATATTTACTATGTTTTCAATAAAATCTTTTTTAAAAAAATCAACTCTTGAGAAGTTTACAGATATAGGTAAAGGTGAAATTCCTTTATCAAATAAAGACCGGATTTCTTTACAAGCTTGTTCTAATATGTACATATCAATCTTTCTAATAAATCCATTTTTTTCAAATATAGGAATAAAATCACCTGGATATATGACCTCTTTTTCTGTATATTGCCATCTGACTAGGGCTTCACTTCCACAAAATTTATCTAATTTAATATTGTATTTTGGTTGTAAATACATTACGAATTGCCCACTTTCAAGAGCATATTCCATTTCTTTTTCTATCTTATCTTCAAATAATAATTTCTCTCTTAATTTGTCATTAAAAAATGCAAAATTTACATCACTATTATTTTTTATTGATGATTTTGCAAGTGAAGCTCTATCACTATATACACTTACAGATAAATCCTTATCTTTGATTTCATAAATTCCAAAAGATAAGTTTACAAGTTCATTATTTGCCATAATCTTTTTGATAATATTTATTATATCCTCTTTTTTGTTATATGTTAATAATATATTGAAATTATCAGCACTTACACGAGCAAAAGTTTCATTGATATCAGTCAATTCATTTAAAGTATCTGCAATATCTTTTAATATTAAATTTCCCTTTTTATGGCCATATATATCATTAATTGCTTTAAATTTATCAATATCGAATATGACCATTGCATATTTATTATTTTGTGATGTTTTCTTTAATAAATTTGTAACATCTAATTCAAACTTTCTCCAGTTGGAATAACCTGTTACAAAATCCGTATATGCTACTTTTTCTATAGTTTTTTGACTATTTGCTTTTGAATATAATATGTAAATTATAATACCTAAAAATAAAAATGAAAGTATAATCCATCCAGCAATTGTAACTGTTATTATGTCATTTGTTTCATATTCTAACACTCTATTAATATTACCTACATAAAAAAATGTAAATACACTAAAAAAGAATAGTACTATAAATGCTATTGATATATTCTTTGCTATTAATCTATTTTTTTTCAAATAGCTACACCTCACTCTCTTTAGCAATTATAATATAATTGATTCACTTTATTTTACTATTAATAAGTATTTTTTACAATTAAGTTTTATAAATTGTTAATAAAGAGTATTTAAATAAATATCATTATCATTTAAAAGATAACAATAGTTAAGGGTACAAATATATCAATAGCATATTTAATTATATTGAATCCATATTTATTAATACAATTAAATACACTATCGCTTATATTTATACCCATCTATATATAGCTTAAATATTAATATTTATTTTTCTAAAGCTTCTCTTCTTATTGATGATTTTTTAAAATACTCTATTAATTTATTTTTATCATTGTTAAATATAGCTTCTTTTACTAAATTTACTTCTGATTCAAAGTTTTCTATAACTTTTAGTAAATTATCTCTATTTCCTAAAAAAAGTTCACTCCATAAGTCTTCATTCATATTTGCAATTCTAGTTAAATCTCTATAACTATCTCCAATAAATTTACCCGTATCTCTACCTTCTTCATCACTATTTATAAGAGCAACTGCCATAACATGAGGTAACTGAGAAGTAAAAGCTATAATCTCATCATGTTTTTGTGAAGTTAACTTTTTTACTCTTTTAAATCCAATCTCTAAAATTAAATTTTCAACTAACTCTAAATTTTTTATGTTGTTTCTGCCAGTTGGAGTAATTATATAATTTGCACCATTAAAAACTTGTTCACTTGCAAAATCAATACCCTTTTTTTCCCTACCTGCCATTGGATGTCCAAATATAAAATCTATATCATCTGGAATAATTTGCAACACATCATTGATAAGTGTTTCTTTTATTCCTGTAGTATCAGTAATTATAGTCCCTTTTTTAAAAAAGTTTTTATTCTTATTTAGAAAATCTACAACTAATCTAGGATATATAGATAGTATAATTAAATCAGCTTTTTTAAATAACTCTTTACCTGTAGTACATCCTTTTTTTATGATTTTTGCTTTTTCTGCTTTTTTTAAAGTTTCTAAATCTACATCTACTCCAAATACATTTTCATATCCAGCTTTTTTTAATGCTTTAGCAAAAGAGCCTCCTATAACTCCTAGTCCTACAATAACAATATTCATTATTTTTACTTCCCCCTAGATTATTTTTCTTTAAAGTCAAATTTAAAATTTTCACTGACTGCATTTGTAATATTATATACAGCATTATTTAATGATTTATCATTTAAAATCTCTATATCTGAAAATTTTTTATAAAGATTTATTCTCTCATTATAAAGATTATACAATCTATCTTTTCCGTTTTTTAATAATGGTCTTGAATTAATATTTATATCTTCCAAAATCTTTTGTATAGGTCTATCAATAAAAATTATTATACCTGTTTCTTTTAGTATTTCCATATTAACATCCTTTTTTATTACACCTCCACCTGTAGATATCACTGTTTTATCACTTATAGAAAGTTCTCTACATGCTTGAGTCTCATAGTTCCTAAAGATATCTTCTCCTTCTGAAAACAACTCTGCTATACTTTTTTGAGATATTTGAATTATATAATCATCCATATCACAGAAACTACAATTATATTCTTTGGCCAAAAGTTTACCAATTGTAGTTTTTCCACTACCTGGCATACCTATTAATATCAATTTTTCTTTTGTTTTATTTATCATAACAATCTCCCTTACAAAAATTCTAATTTTAGTTCATTATATATAACATCTAAAATACTATTATCTATTTTAGTATCTTGCCAAATTTCCTGAGATTTTATTGCTTGCCCCACCAGCATATATAATCCATCACAAGTTTTTTTACCCATACTATTACCAATTCTTAAAAACTCTGTTTCTCCAGGATTGTAAATTAAATCTATTAATATATCAAAATTTTGTATAATAGATTTTGACACTGGTGAAATTCCTACATTAGGGTACATACCTACTGGTGTAGCATTTAATATTATATCTCCTTTTATATGTTTAAGTTCTTCATAATCTATTAATATAGCTTTACTATTTAATAATTTTTTATCATCCTTTTTTCTAGTTGAAACATAAAGCTTTTCTATACCAGAATCAATAAAATATGTAAGAGCAGCTTTAGAAGCACCTCCAGTTCCTAATATAACTGCTACTTTTCCTTGAACATCAATATTAGCCATTTTAAACATACTATCAAGACCAAAGTAATCTGTATTGTAACCATATAACATATTTTCTCTGAGTAAAATTGTATTAACTGCTCCTATACGTTTTGCCTCTGGTGATATAAAATCAAGATATTTCATAATACGCTCCTTATATGGTACAGTAACATTTACCCCTTGTATTCCTAATAATTTTATAGCACCGTCTAGCTTAGATATATCTTCTTTTGAAATTTCAAAGTTTTTATAAGCACTTTCAATATTCAATATCTCGAATACTCTCTTGTGGATTTGAGGTGAAACACTGTGAGAGAGTTTTTCACCTACTAGACCGAAAAAATTCATACTTACACCTCCTAATAATTATAAATTAAATAAAAATTTATCTTATCTATTCAGTTTTATTTTTATATACTCCCATAAATTTAAAATATGCTGTATTATGTTCTATCAATTCTAATAAATCGTACACTTTAGCATTGTATATAGAACACTCAAAATCTATATAAAAGAAATATCTCCATGAGGCATTTTTCATAGGTCTTGATTCTATTTTTGTCATATTTATATTATTTTTAGCAAAGTATCCAAGTACTTTATAAAGTTTTCCTGCTTCATGTTCAACAGAAAATACTACACTCATTTTGTTTGATTCTTCTTCAATGTGTATTTGATTACTGATTACTACAAATCTTGTATAGTTGTTTGCTATATCATTTATACAAGGACTTATTATTTCTAATCCATAAATACTTGCAGCTTTTTTGCTTGCAATTGCTGCTTTTGTTTTATCTTGAAGTTTTCTTACAAGTTCTGCACTTGTTGCTGTGTTATTAAATGGTATCAATTTCCATGTACTATTTTGTTTTAAAAATTCACTACATTGTCCTATACCTTGTGGATGAGAATATATTTCTTTTATATCTTCAAGCTTTGTGTCTTTTATCCCTATTAAATTTTGGTCTATTTTTATACATTCTTCTCCAACTATATAAAAACCGTACTTTCTCAAAAGGTCATAAGTTTCAGAGATAGCTCCTGTAGATGAATTTTCTATGGGGATTATTCCATAGTTTATTTCTTTATTTTTAAGTGCTATGAAAACATCTTCAAATTCTTTAAATTGTTTTTTTGATATTTTTTTGTTGAAGAATTTATTTAGTGCTTCTTCTGTAAATGAACCTGATTTTCCAGGAAAGCCTACTAGGATATTTTTTTTATTTAATTCATCTTTTAAAGACTTATATTTATTTACATTTGACAAATCAAAATTCTTATTTGATGAATCTAAACTAAACTCGATTTTCTGCTCACCATCATTATCTATAAATCTTTTTTGTAATCCTCTACTAATTTCCATTATAGAATTAAAAAACTGTACCGTTTCTTGTGAATATGCTTTATTATCTAAATTATCTACGGCTCTACTTAGTACTTTTTCTTCTCTATCTTTTTGAAGTATAGTAGTGTTATTTTTCATTTTATGTCTGGCAATTTCAAGAACTGTATTCATTCTCTTTTCAAATAATTGAATAAGCTCTTTATCTATATTGTCAATCTCATTTCTATATCTCGTTAAATCCTCCATTATTATCGTCCTTTCATCAAATCAAAAATTCCAATGGCTGTTACTGCTTCTATTACAGGTATAGCCCTTTGAACTATACAAGGGTCATGTCTGCCTTTAATATATAAAATATCGTCCTTTTTATCTTTTATATTAACTGTGTTTTGTTGTCTGCTAATTGATGGAGTTGGCTTAATTGCCACTTTGAAAATTATTGGCATTCCAGTAGTAATCCCTCCTATAATTCCTCCATTGTTATTTGTTTTGCTCTTAACTTGATTTCCTTCATAATACATTTCATCATTACTTTGAGAGCCATACATATCTGCAAGTTCAAAACCTAAACCAAACTCTACACCTTTTACAGCAGGAACAGAAAACAATAAATGTGATAAAGTAGATTCAACAGAGTCAAAAAATGGATTTCCAAGCCCTACATTAATACCTACTACTGCACACTCAATTATACCACCAACTGAATCTCCTTGATTTTTTGCATCTATAATCGTATTTTTCATGGCTTCTTCCTTTGATAAATCAAGTAAAGGTAGTTCCAAAGTTTGCAAATTTGATAACTGTTGTTTTGAAATATTTACATAATCAAAACTCATATCTTCTATATTTTTAATTTTTTTTATGTGTGCTCCTATCTCTATTCCTTTTTGTGATAAAATTTGTTTACATATAGCCCCACAAAATACTAATGGAGCTGTTATCCTACCTGAAAAATGACCTCCACCTCTATAGTCATTAAATCCAGAATATCTCACATTACCTGTGAAATCTGCATGTCCTGGTCTCATTAAGTTTTTAAGCTCTCCATAATCTTTTGAACGAGTATCACTATTTCTTATGATTGCACATAATGGCGTTCCTGTAGTTCTTCCATTAAAATATCCACTTAGAATTTCTGGTATATCACTTTCATTTCTTGAAGTAGATATAGAATTTTTTCCAGGTGCTCTTCTCTTCATTTCTTTATCAATATTATCAAGGTCAAGTTCAATCCCCGAAGGAAGACCATCTATATTTATACCTATAGCATTTCCATGAGATTCTCCAAAAATTGATACTTTTAAATTATTTCCCCATATTCCACTCATCAATTCGACCTCCTAACATCTTAAAATCTTTAAAAAAATGTGGATAAGATTTTGATACACACTCAAAATCTTTTAATATTATTGGTTTATCACATCTACAAGAAGCAATTGCAAGTGTCATAGCAATTCTATGGTCTTTGTGACTCCACACCTCTACTCCACCATTTAACTTGCTTACTCCTTCGATTATCAAACTATCCTCTTTCTCCTCTATATTTGCTCCAAGTTTATTTAACTCAACATTTATTGCATGAAGTCTATCACATTCTTTAATTCTAAGCCTACCAGCATTAATTATTGTAGTCCTCCCTATACTTAAGGATGCTACTACAGATAATACAGGTATTATATCTGGGCATTGAGATGCATCTATCAAAGTACCATTTAAACCATTTGTTATTCCTTTTATTTTGTTGCCTTCTCTTAATATTTCCATTCCCATCCTAGATAAAATTTCAACTACTTCACTATCCCCTTGAAGAGAATCTTCTTTAAGGTCTAATATGCTAATATCTTCTCCTATAGCATCTGCTGATAAATAAAATGCTCCTTGAGAATAATCTCCTTCTACTTTATAATCTCTCGCTTTATACGTTTGATTTCCTTTTATAATAAATTCTTTATAGTTATTGTTTATAATTTCTACCCCAAAATCTTTTATCGTTGAAAGAGTTAAATCTAAATATCCTTTAGATTCTAGCTCAGTAGTAATTATTATCTTTGAATCACTCTCTAGCGTAGGCAATATAAACAGTAAACCTGTGATAAACTGAGAACTTATATTTCCTTTTACTCTAAATTCATCTGGTTTAAGCTTACCTGATATAATCAAATCTAACTGATTTTCTTTGTAACTATATTTTATATTCTGTCTGTCAAATATCTCATAATAAGTATCAAGTGGTCTTTTTCCAAGATTTCCTCTACCTATAAACCTTTTTACACCATCAAATGCTAAAGATATAGGTACTAAAAATCTCAATGTAGAGCCTGATTCATTACAATCTATTGTCAATTTAGGTTGATTCAACTGATTCTCTCTATTTAAAATACCTTCTTTAGAAAAAATTCCCGAAATTTCTAAAATATCTTCTTTCTTTTCTATAATAGCTCCTAATGATGTCATTGCTCTTATAGTAGCTATTATATCATCAGAAAAATCTATATTAGAAATTCTACTTTTTCCATTGCTTAGAGATGAACAAATAACTGCCCTATGTGCCATACTTTTTGATGGTGGTATTTTTACATCTCCAGATAATTTACTTGGATATATTTTTAGACTTCCCATTATCTTACCTCCTGAAAAAATTTAGAAGTAGTATTATATATAATACTCTCTCCAATATCTTTTAAAAGTATTATTTTTAATGTATCACCTAGATTTTTTTTATCAAGAGATATAGCATCTACTATAGATTTATTATCTCTTAATTCAATCTCATAAGGCAAATTATAATTCATTAAAATTGATTTTATAAGTTCTGATGTCCCTTTTTTTGTAATTCCTATCTTTTCACTTTCTAAAGTTATCTTATACATTCCTATGGCAACAGCTTCTCCATGGGTATAACCCGTAAAATTGTAGTATTTCTCAATAGCATGACCTAATGTATGGCCAAAGTTTAGAAGCATTCTATCTCCAAAGTCTTTTTCATCAGCTTCAACTACAGTTTTTTTAATAAAGCAACATTTATGTATAATGTATTCTATATGTTGCATTACTTCTTCTCTATTTTTTAAACTTAAAAGTTTATTGAAAAAAGTTTTGTCTTTTATACATCCATATTTTATAACTTCTGCCATTCCATCTCTATAGAATTTTTCTGGAAGTGATAATAATACATTTGGGTCGATAAACACAGCCTTTGGTTGGTAAAAGCTTCCCACTAAGTTTTTGCCTCTCTCAAGGTCAACTCCAACTTTTCCACCTACAGAACTATCAACTTGTGCTAATAAAGATGTTGGAATTTGAATAAAACTTATACCTCTTAAAAAAGTTGCTGCTGCAAATCCACCTAAATCACCTATTACCCCTCCTCCTAAAGTAATAATCAAATCTTTTCTAGTTAACTTAAAGTCAAGTAAACTATCGTATATTTTAGGAAGAGTATTAAATGATTTTGTTTCTTCACCAGATTTTAATATTAAAGATTTAATTTCAAATCCAGATTCACTTAAATTATTTTTTACTTTATCCAAGTATAATTTTGCTATATTTTCATCAGTTACAATAAAAATCTTATTTCCAAAATATATTTTTTTTATTTCTTCTCCTATATTCTTTAGTATATTTTTTTTAATAAATATATTGTAGCTATTTTCTTTTAAATTTACTAATAGTTTTTCTTCCACGTTTAACCATCCTTTTATAGATTATATTTCTCTACCAACTGCTGATGCGATAGTCTTTAATTCACTTATCAATTCATCATATTCATTTGGCTTAATCGATTGTTTTCCATCACAAAGTGCATGTGCTGGGTCATTATGAACTTCGATTATTAGACCATCTGCTCCAACTGCAATTGCTGCCTTAGATAAAGAGTCAACCATCCATGATTTACCTGCTGCATGACTTGGGTCAACTATAACTGGTAAATGACTAAGTTTCTTCACAGCTAAAATTGCACTTAAATCCAAAGTATTTCTAGTATATGTTTCAAAAGTTCTTATACCTCTTTCACAAAGAACTACATTTTCATTTCCTCCAGCCATTATATACTCTGCTGACATTAGCCACTCTTCAATTGTAGCAGATAATCCTCTTTTTAAAAGTATTGTTTTATTTGTTTTACCTAATTCTTTTAATAAATCAAAGTTTTGCATGTTTCTAGCTCCAACTTGAATTACATCTACATTTTCTTCAAATATATCTATATCTTGTGTTGACATTATTTCTGTAACTATAGGAAGCCCTGTTTTTTCTTTTGCTTTTTTTAATAAATCCAATCCATCATATTTCAATCCTTGGAAAGCGTATGGTGATGTTCTTGGTTTGAATGCTCCACCTCTCAAAAATCCTGCACCTGATTTTTTCACATCTTTAGCTATAGATACTATTTGGTCTTCTGTTTCAACAGAACAAGGCCCAGCTATCATAGCAATTTTCTTTGAACCAATTTCCATTCCATTAACATTTATGATTGAAGGTTCTGGATGAAATTTTCTATTGGCCTTTTTAAAAGGCTCTACCACATGCATAACTTTTTCAACTACCTTATTTGCTTCTATTCTTTTGGCATCTATTTTACTAGTATCTCCAACTAAACCTAAAACAGTTAATTCTGTTCCATCTATGGGATTAACTTCTACTCCTTCTCTCCCAATAGCCTCAATTAATTTTTTAACTTCATTTTTATCTGCTCCCATTTTTAATACTACTATCATTTTTACTACCTCCCAATATTATAATTTTATATTTAAAATAAAAAAGAGAACTCACTAATGAGTTCTCTAAAATAATCTATCAAGCACTAAATCTTATATAAATATATAAAATAATCATTTTTATAAAATTTACTTATGCTCAAAATCACTAAAATAAGGCCTCACCAGAAAGGAAGTACATATATTTTTGTAAAAGAAATAGCCAGCGCTAAAATAAAAGCCCCAGAACATAAAGTAAAAAAAGCTATAAAGTTTTGCTGTTAGTTCTTTTAATATTCCTTTCATAGTATTATCCTCCATTTTTATAATTTATTATTCTTCTTGTTTAATAATTATAACAAAGAAAATATAATTGTCAATATTTTCTATAAATATTTTCAATTTAAAATATTTTTTTATTTACTTAAATCAGCTTCTCAATTGATGTATTTTTATAAAATCAATTAAACATCATCTGTAATTTACAATAATTTTTTTATTTTAAATATTATAATTCCAACAAAAATTATACATAGCATAAAAAATAAAGTTGCTGGATATCCATAAATCCAGTTTAATTCTGGCATATATCTAAAGTTCATTCCATATATACCAGTTATAATTGTAAGTGGTGCTGATATGGCTGTTAACAAGGTTAATTTTGTAATTAAGTTATTTGTTTTCTCACCTACTCTGGAAGAATAAATATCTAATAATTTATCTGCTAACTCTCGTGTTGACAATGCGAAATTGTATAATTTGTCAATTCCAAAATCTATACCTTGAAAATTTTCTAAATTATATTTTTTTACATTTGAATATTTTAAATATCTTATATTTTCCTTAACTATTCTATCCCCAATATACAAAAGAGGTCTAGTATTCTTAACTATAATTCTTGTTAATCCTCTTACATCACTTATTCTAGATACATGATTCTTATTAATGTTGTCCATCATTTCATCTTCTATTTGAAGAATTAACTCTTCAACTTTTTCCAAAGACTCAAAACCATTTTTTATAACTTCTCTAAGAATCAAGTAGTTTATCTTAAATAGATTAATAACTGGATTTTTTTCAAGTTGAGAGTTCTTCAAAATAATATTTTTTACAAATTCAAATAAAAAGTGTTCTTCATTCACTACAACCAATATAAAATTATCTGATAAATACATATTTACCTCTTCTATAACAGCTTCTCCATCTCTTAGTTCAAATGTATTTAGGCTTAAAAAATCGTAATTATCAAATAAATCAAGTTTGGTTATTTCATCAAATTTAAGACAATCATTAAAAGTTATTTCATCTATATCCAAAGTTTCCTTAAGCAATTTTAAATTTTTTGGAGCACTTAATATAAGATAAGAATTTTCTGCTACATAAAATTTATCTCTAAAATCTTCAATAGTCTCTCTTGTATTTAAATTCAGTATATACATACATCTACTCCTAAATTTCAATTTACATTCTAAAAATTTTTTATAATCCTTACTGTAATTATTTTACACTATTTTAATAATTATTATTTAATATTTATATTAAATTTATTATAAGGTAAGTGTTAAATACATTTATTATTTAACCAAAGTTTTTATTACAGATTACACTATATACTTATTTTAAAACATATTTCATATTATTGATACTAAAAAATTATTGATACTAAAAAAGCTAAAAAATAAAATGCATGTGCTAAACTGACAACAAGCACATACACTTCATTCTTATTTTAACTAAACTATATAATTTTAATATATATTAATAAGCACATAATCTAATAATTAATATATTACAACTATTCATCATTTAATCTGTATCCTACACCAACTTCTGTAATTATATATCTTGGGTTTGCAGGTTGTTTTTCTATTTTTCGTCTTAACGTTGCCATAAAAACCCTTAAAGACTTAGTCTCATTCCCTATAACACTACCCCATATTTCTTTTATTATAAAATTATGAGTAAGCACTTTTCCATGATGCTTTGCAAGTAATGAAAGAATATTATATTCAATAGGTGTCAAATGGACTTCAACATCATCAACAATAACTTTTCTTTTATCAAAATCAATCAATAATTTATCTACTTCAAACGTAGATTTAACATCATCTTTTTGTTGAGCTTCTACTTGTGAATGTCTAAATGCTACTCTTACTCTTGCTAATAACTCTACTATGGAAAATGGTTTTGTTAAGTAATCATCTGCCCCTGCATCAAATACTTCTACCTTGTCTCTATCTTGCTCTCTAGCTGAAACTACAATTATTGGTATATTTGAAAATTGTCTGATAGCTTTTATTACCTCTATTCCATCCATATCTTCTAAGCCTAAATCTAAAAGAACAACATCTGGAGAATATGAGACAGCTATAGATATACCTTCTTTTCCAGTTATAGCCTCCTTGACATCATAATCCTGTGTTAAAAGTGCAGTAGATATAAATTTTCTTATTGTCTTATCATCCTCTACTAACAATATAAGTTTTTTACTCATTTCTTCCTCCAAAACTAATTTTAAAATTTAAAACTATTCATTTTCCTTAGGCAAACTAAACTTAAAAGTTGAACCCTTATCTTTATTGTTTTCTACCATAATTTCACCTTTATGAGCTTGAATTATAGATTTACAAATTGATAATCCAAGTCCAACACCCTTTCTGGAATCTTTAGCTCCTTCTTCTCCAGTAAAAAATCTGTCAAAGATATGCTTTTTAAGTTCCTTTGATATACCAGGACCATTATCAGATACTTCAAACCAAACATAATCATCTTTCTCATATACATTTATCTCTATCTTACAATCTTCCTTTGAATATTTCAAAGAATTATCTATTAAATTAATTAAAACTTGTTCTATTAATTTTGCATCCATAGGAACAAATAATATCTGTTCTGGTATATTAATATCTATAAGTGCATTTTCAATTCTTTTTTTTATTTTTTGTAACGCTTCTGATATAATTTCCTCAACCAGTTCAGAATGTTTTTTAACTTCCAATTTCCCTTCATCTATCTTGGTCATACTAAGTAAATTTTCAACAAGTCTTATTAACCACTGAGTATCTTCATATACACCACTAAGTAATTCATCTATTATATCTTGACCTATAGTGCCCTTGTTTTTTATAATTGTACTTACTGCACCAGATATTCCTGCTAGTGGAGTTCTAAGGTCATGCGAAACTGCTCTTAAAAGATTACTTCTTAATCTTTCCCTTTCAATCTCAAGATTGGTATTTTCTTTAGCTTCTGACAAGATTTCTCTATCAAGCGCTATTGCCATTTGAGCAATTATTGTTTCAATTAAGCTTATATCTTCTGTATCCAATTTTGAATCAATACATGATATTCCCACTACTCCTAAAGTTAAATTCATTCCTACAATTGGTATATAGTATCCCTTTGAACCAGGAAGTGTATCCGTGTCATTTCCTGCCACTGTTGAATTGGATAAAACCCAACTTGCAACAGCTTTTTCATCTTCACTATCCAAATCATTTTTATCCTTATTATTAGTATTTTTTTTGTAAAGCTTTGATTTATTATGCTTATCTACATTTAAATAACAAATTACATCTCTACTTAAGCTAAGAGACAAAAGTTCTATACCTTTGTTTACTATATCATCTTTATTTGATAATCTTAAAAATCCCTTAATTATTTGATATATCATTTTTGTATTTTCTTCTCTTTTAGCAGCAGTTTCTGCTTCATGCTGTATCTTAGACGTAAGAGTGCTAGTTATTATACCTACTATTGAGAATACAACCAGTGTTACTATATAGTTTGAATCTGCTATAGATAATGTATATAATGGTGCTGTAAAAAAATAATTTAAAAGAACTATATTAAATACAGAACTTATTATACCTGTACTATACCCTTTAGTCCACATAGAAACTAAAACTACACCCAACATATATATTAACAATATATTTTCTCTTATAAATCCCATGCTTTGTACTGCATATGCTAAAATACTTATCATCAAAGTAATAAATATAAGTTTTATAAAATCAACTTTGCTAATTTTAAATTTAGATTTTATTGATGATTTATCCTTTTTAGGTTTGTATTTAACATCTGAGGCAAATTTATATGGAATTATATGTATATCTATATAATCAACTTCATCAATTAATTTGTCAACTATATCTTTTTTAAATCTTTTACTAAATCTTTTATTACTTGAATGATTTCTACCTATTACAATTTTTGTTACATTTCTCAGCTTTGCAATTCTAAGTATTTGCTCTATTATATTTTCACCATGTAAAACAATTATTTCTCCACCTAATTTCTTAGCTAATTTTAGGTTATTTTGTAGTTGTTTTTGTTCATCAAATGGAAGTCTTGCTGTGTTTGGAGTTTCAACATATAAAGCTATCCATTTTGCAAATGTACTGTCTGATATTCTGGATGCAGTTCTAATAACTTTTGCTGAAGATGGAGATGGACTTATACATGCAAGAAGTGTATCTGATGTAGGTATTACAGTTACATCACCCTTTGATAGTCTGGTCATTTGAACTTCTTTATTAACTCTCTCTGCAGTTTTTCTAAGTGCGATTTCTCTAAGTGCAACCAGGTTATCTTTTATAAAAAAATTATTTTTTGCTCTAGTAGCTTGTTCTTTCTTATATATCTTACCTTCATTGAACCTTTCAAGAAGTACATCAGGTTCAACATCTATAAGTTCTAACTGTGTATTTGTATCCAAAAACTTATCTGGTATAGTCTCTTTAACTGATACGTTTGTAATTATCTCAACAATGTCATTTAGACTTTCTAAATGTTGTACATTTACAGTAGTGTAGACATTTATGCCTGCTAACAGCAATTCTTCTATATCTTGCCATCTTTTTGTATGCCTTAACCCAGCAACATTAGAATGGGCAAATTCATCTACTAATATAACTTCTGGTTTTCTTGCTAAAGCAGCATCTAAATCAAATTCTTTTAGTTTTATAGATTTATATTCTATCTCCTTTACAGGAAGAATTTCCAAGCCATCAAGTAAAGCCAATGTTTCTGGTCTAGTGTGTGGTTCAATATATCCAACTACTACATCTACACCCACTTTTTTTAAATTTTGTGCAGATTCCAACATAGAGTAGGTTTTTCCTACTCCAGCTGCATAACCAAAGAATATTTTTAATTGACCTCTACTTAGTTTTTCTTCTTCATTTTTAATTTTTTCTAATAGAATATCAGGATTAGGTCTATCCATTAAAAAACCTCCTTACACCATTCATTACTATTATAATATCAATTCCGATATAAAATTGTAGTTAAGATGTATTTTTAATGATTAAGATTATGTAAAGATTTAAATATGAATTTAAAAAATTTAGTTGTAAAATAAAAATGCCTAACAATAGGCATTTTTATCTTGTGTATAATCATTTTAGTTTAAGTTAAGTATTTCCATAAACTCATCACCTGTAATAGTTTCTTTTTCTAATAAATAATTAGCAAGTTCATGCAATTTATCAATATTATTTTCTAAGATTTCAATTGCATTTTTGTGACAAGCCTTTACTATTTTAAATACCTCTTCATCTATTTTAGCAGCAGTGTCGGAAGAACAAGCAAGAGAAGTATCTCCTCCTAAATATTGATTGCTTACAGTTTCAAGAGCGACCATATCAAACTCTTCACTCATACCAAGGCGAGTAACCATAGCTCTTGCAATTTTAGTAGCTTGTTCTATATCATTTGATGCTCCTGATGTACAAGTGTTAAAGATAACCTCTTCAGCAGCACGACCACCTGTAAAAGTAGTTATTTTATCAATTGCTTCTTCTTTAGACATAAGTACACTCTCATCTTCAGCAACTTGCATAGTATATCCCAATGCTCCTGAAGTTCTAGGTATTATAGTAATCTTATGGACAGGTGCAGAATGTTTTTGCATAGCAGCAACAAGTGCATGACCTATTTCATGATATGCTATAATTTTCTTTTCCTTATCTGAAATTACAGCTCCTTTACGTTGATACCCAGCAATTACAGTTTCAACAGATTCATCAAAATCCTGTTGTTCTACTATATCTCTGCCAGACTTAACTGCTAAAAGTGCTGCTTCGTTTACAATATTTGCAAGTTCTGCACCTGATGCTCCTGATGTAGACCTTGCAATTGCATTATAATCTATATCTGAGCTTACATTTACATTTTGAGCATGTACCTTTAATATAGCTTCACGTCCTCCAAGGTCTGGAAGTTCAACTGGTATACGTCTATCAAATCTTCCTGGACGAAGTAATGCTTTGTCAAGACTGTCAGGTCTATTTGTAGCAGCAAGTATTACTACTCCAATTCCACCATCAAAACCATCCATCTCACTTAACAACTGATTTAAAGTTTGTTCACGTTCATCATTTCCACCTAATCCACTTCCATTATCACGCTTTTTACCAATAGTATCAATCTCATCTATAAACACTATACATGGAGCTTTTTCTTTTGCTTGTTTAAATAAATCACGAATCCTAGAAGCTCCCATTCCTACAAACATCTCAACAAACTCAGAACCAGATATTGAGAAAAATGGTACATTTGCTTCACCTGCTACAGCTTTTGCAAGGAGTGTTTTTCCTGTACCTGGAGGTCCTACTAAAAGTGCTCCTTTAGGCATTTGTGCTCCTATCTTTTTATACTTTTCTGGATTGTGTAAGAAATCTACTATTTCAGTTAAAGCTTCTTTTGCCTCATCTTGACCAGCTACATCATTAAATCTTTTTCCACTTTGAGCAGATACATACATTTTGGCGTTGCTTTTTCCAAATTGCATAGCATTACCACCCATTCGCTTTTGCATAGACTTCATCATTAAGTTACCAAATAGCATAAGAATACCTATAGGTATTATCCATGTAAGTAAAATACTTAAAAGAGGTGAATTTTCCTTAGGAATAACCTTAGTAAATTCTACTTTTGCATTTTTTAGTCTATCTACCAATTCTGGGTCATCCATTCTACCAGTTATGTATATATTCTTATCCTTGCTACTAGATGGATTTATTGCTATTCTATTATTTTCTATCTCAACAGATTTAACCTTTCCTGTATCCAACATTGTGAGAAACTTTCCATAGTCAATCTCAACCATTTTTTTATCCATTAAACTTGGAAATATTAAAGCATTTAAAAACATTACTACTATTATTATAACTGTATAATAATAGAGTGCTGACCTTTTTTGGGGTTTATGTTCATCCATAATTTTATTCTCCTTTAAATTATTTTTATGTTATTTGCAATCAATGTAAGTTAAAAGTTTATTTAATTTCTCTAAACCTTCTATTATATCTTCCATATCTTGCAATTTTTCACTGGTCATATTTTCAAAATAACTATCAAAAATACTACTTGAAATATGTTCTTGTATATCCAATGATTTATTTGTAACTTTTACTTTTACAATTCGTTGGTCTTCTATATCTCTTATGCGATTTAAAAAGCCATTTTTTTCAAGCCTTTGACAGATTACTGATACATTACTATTTGTCATGTTTAAGTTCTTCCCTAAATCGCTTATTTTTTTTTCTCCATGTTCACATAACTCAGATAAAATCAAAGCTTGCACTGCTGTAATACCAAGTGGCTGATAAAAATCACTTAATAAAGTTGTAAATTTCATATTTATATCTCTAGTCAACTCTAGTAGCTCTTTCTTAAAACTCATCTCATCCATACAAACGCTCCCTACGAAAATACTTTATTTCAAATTTAGGCTGAAGTGCATACTGTAAATAAATACTTAACACTATAATGTTTAATGTATTAAATATTATAGTATTAAGTATTTATTGTCAATTACAATATTGTAACTTCAATTGAAATTTTGTTATCTTATTGATATTTAATTTTATACAGGATATTTTTAATAAAATTTAATAAAAAATCTATATATATATTTTACACTGATTTCTCCCTTTTTAATCTCTTTTAAAAGTTAAAATACAAATTTATTGATACTATAAAGGTTTAGTCTCCCATTATCGCACCATATATAAAATTAAAGCCACCTCTATCTACATACACCTAAAGTGATTTTCTTAAAATATAAAACTACTATTATAAGGTCAAATTTTAAAAAAATAAGGTATAAAGTATCATTAAGATTAACTTTATACCTATAAATTTCTATATTTTTTTAGTTAACATTTATATACTCTTAAAATTTATTGTATCAAATAGTTTTTTATCCAATTTCTAAACAACAATTCTGAATGTTTTTTCCATTTTACAGTTGGCTCTTCTGAAGGGTCATCATTAATATAGTAATTTTGAGGTATAGATATTTTATCTCCTTTATTTATATCCCTCTTATATTCTTTATCAAGAGTGTATTTGTCATACTCGCTATGACCCATTACGAACACATCTCTTGAATTTGTAATTATATAGGGACCAGCTTCTTTAGAATGACTCACAATGCTCAACTCTTTATTCTCTTTCAAAGCTTCAATATTTACAGTAGTATGTCTTGAATGTGGAGCAAAAAATTCATTTTCAAATCCATCTACTATTTTACTATCTTTATCTACCTTATGCTTAAATACTCCAAAACATTTTTGACTTAGTGGAAGTTTTTTTACATTGTAGTATTTGTAAAGACTTGCTTGAGCTGCCCAACATATATATAATGTAGATTTAGTTTTTCTCTTAGAATAATCCATAATTTCTTCTAGTTCATTCCAATAATCAACTTCTTCAAACTCCATTTGTTCAACTGGAGCTCCTGTTATTATAAAGCCATCAAAATACTCTCCTTTGGCTTCATCAAATGTTTTATAAAATTCTTTAACATATTCATTACAACTTCTTTTACTTTCTCTTGTTGAAATTTTAATAAATTCCACAGACACGTTGAATCCTGTTTTATCTATCCTTCTTAGTAAATCTAATTCTGTATCTATCTTTATAGGCATTAGATTTAGTATAGCTATCTTAGTGTCTATGTTTTCTTCATATTTTAATTCCTTTTTAAAATCTTCTTTATAAATTACATCTATTCCTTCATCTAATAATTTATTAATAACAGGTAATCCCTTTGGTAGTATTAAAGCCATATCTTTTCACTTCTCTTTCTCTTAGAATATTAGAAATTTAAAGCTTGATTTAAATCAGCTATTAAATCCTCTACATTTTCTATTCCAACAGATAATCTTATTAGTGAAGGCAATACTCCAGATGCAATTAATTGTTCTTCTGTTAATTGTCTATGAGTAGTTGAAGCTGGATGTATAACACAAGTTCTTACATCTGAAACATGTGTAACCAAAGATGCTATCTGTAATTTTTCCACAAATTTTTTGGCATTTTCTAACCCACCTCTTACTCCAAATGATAAAACACCACTACATCCTCTTGATAAATACTTTTTGGCATTCTCATAATACTTGTTATCTTCAAGTCCTGGGTAATTAATCCAATCTACATTTTCATGTTTTTCTAAAAATCTAGCTATTTTAAGTGCATTTTCACTATGTCTCTCCATTCTAAGATGTAGTGTTTCAACATTTAAATTAGTAAGATATGCATTGAATGGGCTTAAACAATTTCCATAGTCTCTAAGCAACTGAACTCTTGCTTTAGTTGCATATGCGGCATTTCCAAATTTTTGAGTATAGCTTATACCATGATATGTTGGGTCTGGCTCAACTAATTCTGGAAATTTTCCATTATCCCAGTTAAAGTTTCCACCATCCACTATAATTCCTCCAACACTTGAAGCATGCCCATCTAAATATTTTGTGGTAGAATGAGTAACTATATTTGCTCCATACTTTAAAGGGTTACAAAGCACTGGAGATGCTAATGAATTATCAACAATAAATGGAACATTAATTCTCTTAGCTACATTTGCTATTTTTTCAAAATCTATGACTTCAAGAGTTGGATTTGCAAGTGTTTCTGCAAACACAACCTTAGTATTTTCCTTTGCAAGTTCTACTATCTCATCTTCACTTGAATCTAAGTCAAACGATATTAAATCTATACCAAATTTTTTAAGACTAGGTCCTAGTAAATTGAATGTTCCTCCATATACTTTTGAAGAACAAAGTATACTATCTCCTGATTTACATATATTTAAAACTGCCAACATATTTGCAGATTGCCCTGATGATACAGCTACAGAAGATACTCCACCCTCTAGTAAACTTATTTTTTCTTCAAAAGCTTGAATAGTAGGATTGCTTATTCTTGAATATATATGTCCATCAACTTTTAAATCAAATAATTCAGCAAGTTGGTCTATACTGCTATATTTAAAAGTTGTACTTTGATATAAAGGTAGTACTCTTGGTTCTCCATTACCTGGTTTATAATTTCCTTGCACACATATTGTTTCTTTATTATACATTCTTGTATCCCCCTTAGATTTTAGTAAAAAAAATTAAACTATTTACCAGATGAGAGTTAAAATAAATAAAGCCTGAGTATATAACTCAGGCTCTGTATAAGCTTAATTATACTCATCTCTCAGCTTTCGCCGCAGGATTTAGCACCAATGTATATAAATATACTGGTTGCCGGGTTTCATAGGGCCAGTCCCTCCACCTCTCTGGATAAGATTTATTTAATTTTTCTATGTTTTATATCTTATATATTTTTCCTAATTTTGTCAACTATTTTTTTAATTTTTTTCTTTTAATAATTTTCCCAACCTCTACTTGAATTACAGACATTATGGCTAAAACAATCGTTATAAGCCACTCTAAGTTATTTAAAACTGTTAAGTTAAAAGCATTTCTAAAAACAGGTACAAATAGTATTACTGCTATTAAAAATGCAGAAGTTAAAAATGAGATTAAAAGAAATGGATTTTTACCATTATTTCTATTAAACATTGAATCTGTATTTGAACGCTGACTAAATGCTCGTAACATCTGTGAAAATGCTAATACACAAAATGCCATTGTTTGACCTACAGAATGATTTTCTATATTAAGACCAATTTTATATGCTAAAATAGTCATTATTGCCACAAATATACCTTGGGTAACAACTCTTTGTATAAGATTTTTTTCAAACAAAGTGGTTGATTTCACTGGCTGGTGCTTCATTATATTTCTGCTTGGTGGGTCAACTCCAAGAGCAAGGGCTGGAAGCGTAGCAGTTGCAAGGTTTACCCATAGAATATGAACAGCAAGAAGCGGAGTATCCCAATTTAATAATATTGCTACAAACAACGTAAGTATCTCTGCTATATTACCAACAAGCAAAAATTGTATAACTTTTTGTATGTTTCTATATACACGTCTACCTTCTTTTATTGCATAAGCAATTGTTGTAAAACTATCGTCCATTAAAATCATGTCAGAAGAATCTTTTGCAACATCTGTACCACTTATACCCATGGCTATACCAATATCAGCAGACTTTAAGGCAGGAGAGTCATTTACACCATCCCCAGTCATTGCTGGTACTTCTCCAATTCTTTTTAGAGATTGTATAATTCTAAGTTTATCAAATGGGGATACACGAGCAAATACTGTAGTATTTTTAACAGCTTCATCTAGTTCATCATCACTCAAATTATCAAGTTCATCACCAGATATCACAGTATTTTCTTCACTCCATATTCCTAACTCATGAGCGATTGTTGTGGCAGTAACTTTATGGTCACCTGTTATCATTATGGTTCTTATACCTGCTTCTTTACAAGTACTTACTGCATCAATTACCTCAGTTCTTGGTGGGTCAATCATACCAACCATACCTATAAATGTTAAATCATATTCTATATTTTCACTATCTTCTTTTGGTATAGATGAAATCTCACGCTTAGCAAAACCAAGTACACGCAATGCATCTTTAGACATGTTAAGACATAATTCGTGTATATTCTTTTTATCCACTTCGGTAATGTTTCTTTCACCTTTTGAAGTTAATATTTTAGTACATAGGTCAAGAATTTCGTCTACTGCTCCTTTAGTATAAGCAATAATCTTTTCATCTATATTATGAACAGTTGTCATACATTTTCTATCTGAATCAAAAGGCTGTTCAAATACACGTGGATATTCTTCTTCAAGAGCTTCTTGATCTATTCCAAATTTTTTGGCCATAAAAATTAATGCGCCCTCTGTTGGGTCACCTAATATTTCATCTGTTTTATCTGGATTAATACATGCATCATTACAAAGTGCACCAGCATAAACAATCTCTTTATACACTAATGGATGTTTTTCAGATGCAGTATCTATTGATGTCACTTTTCCAGATTCAAAATCTCCATTGACAGCAATATGTGTAACAGTCATTTTATTTAAGGTTAATGTACCAGTTTTATCACAACATATTACTGTAGCTCCTCCTAATGTTTCAACAGCAGGTAATTTTCTAATTAAAGCATTTCTTTTAGCCATACGCTGTACGCCTAAAGCCATTACAATAGTAGCTGTTGCAGGTAATCCCTCTGGAATAATTGATATGGCAAGGGAAATTGCAATCATAAACATTGGCAAGAGAGGTCTCTGATAAAATGCACCTATTGCAAATATAACAACGCATACAATAATACCTATGACACTTAATGTCTTTCCAACAGTATTAAGTTTACGTTTTATAGGAGTATCAAAATCATCTTGTGAATCTAAAAGATGTGCTATGTTACCCACTTCTGTATCCATACCAGTTGCTACTACAACACCTACACCTCTACCATATGTGACTATTGAAGATGTATACGCCATATTGCTACGGTCTCCTAATACACATTCTTTAGGTAAGATTGTATCTGCATCTTTTTCTGATGGAACAGATTCTCCTGTTAAAGAAGCCTCTTGAATTTTTAAACTTGATGTTTCTATTAAACGAAGGTCTGCTGGAACCATAGCTCCATCTTCTAAAAAAACAATATCTCCTACTACAAGATTACTTGCTGGAATAACATTTTCTTCACCATCACGCATAACACGAGCTGTAGGTGAATTCATATTTTTTAATGCTTCTAATGATGATTCTGCTTTTTTCTCTTGAACAATTCCAATAACTGCATTTACTGTTACAATTATTAGTATTACAAAAGCTTCTGTAAATTCGCCAAATATCAAAGATAATATTGCTGCTCCTATTAGTATCATAACCATAGCATCTGTAATTTGACTCCAAAGCATTTGTAAAGTTGTTCTAGGTGGTTTTTTTCTAAGTTCATTTAAGCCATTCTCTTTAAGCCGTTTTTCCGCCTCGGTATCGGTGAGCCCCTCCTCTGATGAATCTAGACTTTCTAAAATTTCATGCGTTGCTCTTGAATGCCAAGGCATCTGTTTGTGATTTTCCATTTTGGAAGACCACTCCTTTCTTTTTTTAATTTAAGAATAATTATATTTTAAAATCAAGTTCAATTCAATACACACTAAGTATATTTTACCTAAATTTAACAATGCCATTTAATATTTAACAAAACTTCTACTCTTTTACAAATATGTATTCACTATTGTTAGATAAGTTTTCTTTATACTTATAACCTTCTAAATCAAACTTTTTCAGTTCTTCAATATCTCTTATCCTATTTTTTACAATGTATTTTGTCATCATACCTCTAGCTTTCTTTGCTTGTGTAGATTCCACTTTCAATATGCCATTTTTATTTACTTTAAAAGTACATGTAATATATGTATCACTATCTTTAATAAATTTTTCTATGGATTTGCTGTATTCATTTGATGAAAGATTAACGATAGCTGTTTTTTCTTTGATTAGTTCTTTATATATACGATTTCCCCAATATTCGTATAAATTCTTAAACTCACCTACTTGTAATTTTGTCTGCATTTCTAATCTATATTCATATATACTATCATATGGTTTTACAACACCATACAATCCACTTATGATTCGAATACAGCTATTTGCAAACTCTTCATCTTTCCTTGTAAAATTTTCTGCTTCTATATTTTTATATTGTATTCCATCATAAGTTAAGATTGCAGGGTTTCCTAATCTATCAAATTTAATGCTTTCAAATCTATTTTTATTTAATACAGCTAATTTTTCATTAATTTTCATTTTATTTTTAAAATCTTCTATACCAAATGTCTTTATATTTTCCACTATTTCTTTTGTGTTATCTATAAAGCAAGGCAAACTCAAATCTCTATCAAATACTTCTATATTCTTCATATTTTTAGCTGGTGATAACATTATAATCATAAATTCTTATTACTCCTGTTTTTCCAAATATTCAAGAATCTCTTGTGCATTTGTGTCTGGTTTTGCTTTTTCAAAGACTTTTTCAATAATTCCATTTTCATCTATAATATATGTCGCACGTACAACTCCCAATGCAGTTTTTCCATACATTTTTTTCTCTTTCCATACATCAAAAGCTTTTATAGCAACTAAGTCAGGGTCAGAAAGTAAAATAAAAGGAAGTTCATGCTTTTCTGCAAATTTTTGATGTGATTTTATACTATCTTTACTTATCCCAATAACTTGTATATCTTCCTTTTTAAATCCATCATATGCATTTCTAAAAGCACAAGCTTGACGTGTACATCCTGGTGTATTATCTTTAGGATAAAAATATACTACTACTTTTTTACCTTTAAAATCTGACATACTTACCTTATTTCCATCTTTATCTTCTAGTGTAAATTCTGGTGCTTTTGTTCCTATACTCAACATAAATATCTCTCCTTTTGTTTTTATTAATAATTTTATACTATGCTTATATTATTACCCTATAAATCTATATATAAATAAAATATTTTATTTTTTATGTATAAAGTTTCATAAATATATAATTTTCATGTATTTATATGTTAAAATAGACTGAAAATAGTTTTATTAAGATATCTATGCTTAAAACAAGGTTAAATGATAGATTAATTAAAATAAGGATATCTAAAAATAAAATTTTTAGTTCATGAGATGCTCTTTTTTGTATGAAATCAAATATATTTTCATCATTTCAACAATAAAAAGAGACTTATCCCTATTTTGAGAAAGCCTCATTTATTATTACTTTTATATTATCTATATAAATTTAAATTCCTCAACATCAAATAGACCTAAATCTGTAAGTCTTATTTGTGGAACAACTGGAAGTGCCATAAAAGAAAGTGTAATAAAAGGGTCTACATACTCTGGAACTCCCATTTTTCTTGCTATCTCCAACATATTATCAGTAATTTCTTGTACTTCTTCAGCTGTAAAAGTACTAATTAATCCAGCTACTTGAAGACTTAGGTGTGCAAGAACTTTTCCATTTGATACAATTACATAACCACCTTGTATTTCCTTTAAGTAATTTATAGCTACTAGAATATCATCATCATTATCCCCTGCAACTATAATATTATGAGAATCATGGGCCACAGTAGTAGCAATTGCTCCATTTTTTATGCCAAATCCTTTTAATGGAGCAATTGCTACATTTCCAGTCATTCTATGTCTCTCAACAACACAAAGTTTTGAATACTCTTTATTTGGAACAAAATATCCATCTGCACATGGTAAAGATTCATATACCTTATTTGTCAAAATTTGATAAGGTACAATCTCCATTACATAATTTTTTTCACTTACTTTTAACTGTATTTTTTCTTTATTAATATATTTAAACTTGACTGTATTAAGCAATTCTTTATCTTTAATCTCATAATTGTAATTAGAAAACATCTCTTCGTTTACCAAATTACCATCTTTATATACACTATCCACTTCCATTTTGTCTAAATCATTCAATACAACAATATCTGCCTTATAACCCGCACCTATTGCTCCAATTTTCCTTAACCCATATGCTTTTGCAGAATTATAAGTTGCAACTTTTATAGCCCTAACAGGTTCCATACCTAAATCAATCGCACATTTTATATTCCATCTTATGTGACCTTGTTTTTCTATATCATCTAAGTGCTTATCATCTGTGCAAAACATAAATTCTTCAATTGGCAAGTTATGCTTTAGCATACCACTTACTATAGACTTTAAATTTTTTGCTGCGCTTCCTTCTCTTATTAAAATTTTTAATCCTGCTCTCAATTTTTCATATACTTCATCAAAAGTTATACATTCATGGTCATTTTCTATTCCTGCACATACATATGTCTGAAGTGATTTACCATTTATATTAGGTGCATGTCCATCTACAACTTTATTTTTAAAAAGCTCTAGTTTATCCAAGATTTCATTTTCAGAATTTATAACATCATTAAAACACATTACCTCTCCTAAACCTAAAATTCTAGGATTATTTACATAACTCTCCATGTCTTTTGCACTAAATTTACCAACTCCATTAGTTTCAAAACTTGTTGCAGGTACGGATGAAGGCACCATAATATATACATTAAGTGGTATATCTTTTGTCGATTCTAATAAAAAATCTATTGCACTAGCTCCTTTTACATTGACCAACTCATGTGGGTCGGCTATGATAGTTGTCGTACCTGATTTTAATAATTTTTTCGATAATTCAATTGGCATTACCATTGTAGATTCAATATGCATATGTGCATCAATAAAGCCAGGTGATATATATTTGTTACTACAATCAATTTCTACATTGCCCTTGTAATCGCCAATGCCAACGATAGTGTCTCCTACTATTGCTACATCTCCTGTTATTAACTCTTCTGTAAATACATTTATGATTGTCCCATTTTTTAGTACAATGTCAGCTTTTTCTCTTCCACTTGAAACATCACACTGTCTTTTTAAATTACCCATTTTTACAACTCCTCCTAAGTTTTTTATATCAATATACTGGCTGTATTACGTATTATAGTTTAATTTATTAATATATATTATATATGAGTTTTGATAGAAAGTATCACTTGAAATTTGTTCCATAATTCCTTTAATTAAATAGAGAGAACATGAGGAATAATATTATCTCCCATGTTCTCATTAATATTTAAGCAATAATTTAATTCATATTGAATTTTTTATTTTTATATTTAATCTTCACTATTCTTATAAATAAATTTATGTGCTTTATTATTTTTTTAATACTTCTTTATTCATAATTATATTTAACCTAAAAATGCATAAACTATCATACCTACAAGTATTGCTGGTATAGTAGTAATAATCATAGCCCATAAAGAAGATTTTTTATCCATTGCTAAAAGTGGGAAAAGTGCATCTCCATCTTGAGAAATAGAGTTGGCTATCACTGCACCAAGTGGTATAGTTCCCTTCAAATAAAATGACATAAGCACAATTTGTATCCCACAACCTGGAATAAGTCCAAGACCTGCACCTATAAATACACTTATTACACCTGTTGATAATACTAATTTAACTAAGTATTCATCTCCACCTAAAATTAATATTATCAAATCGTAAATAAGATATGCAATAAAAATCCATGTAATTACAAATGATATTTCTCCAACAGAATGGATAAGCATTTCTCGCAAAGAAATCTTTTTATTTTCTTCCTCTTTTTGATTAGAATTTTTAAATACCTTTTTAAAACACCACATATAAATTATTGAAAATAATATTCCAATCACTGCTATTACCTCTTCCAATGAATGTAACTTCTCAATTATAGGAAGATTAAGTCCAGAGTGAGCAAGTGACATAAATATAAAACCGATTACTATAATTCCTATATAAATTTTATATCCCTTTCCATGTGTTATTATAAATGCAAGTCTATTTGTATTTCCATGAGATTTAGCTAGAGTGTCTAAAATTATTTCATCATGATTATGTTGTTCTTTATTTTCTTTAGAGTTATTTTTACTTATATCGTATTTATCTGATTTTCTACGGTTTTTTAACCCTAATTTTTCTTCTAGTTTAAAGTAATCCACTAATTGTCCAGTTATTATTCCTGTAATTGTACTAACTATAGTGACAAAAAAATACATTTTAATATTTGATGAAATAAGTACAAATGCTGCATCTCCCATACTAGCTATTAAACTTGCAATTATTGCTCCAAAGCTTAATTTTCCATTTATATACAATGGCATTATTGCCAAGCTTCCGCCACAACCTGGTATAGCTCCAATTAAAGCACCTATTAATGGTTGAAATTTTCTGTTTTTTGATATGATATTAGTAAAATTTCCACTAGTTTTATAATTAATATATCCAAATAACAAAATAAAAAATCCAATCATAGAACCTACATGTAAAAACGCCTCTTCAGAAGCGGATATCAACATTTCCATTAATTTACCTCCTAGACTAATTTTGCAACAATTATATTATATTTTATTTTCTATTGATAATCAATATCAACATTTCTTTTGAATTTCTAATATTAAAAAGTGCGCATCTTATACTATTAGTTTTTCATCTTAAGATACACACTTTTTGATATTAGGTTATCTATTTACCACATGTAATATGAAATCAAAGGTGGATATTATGATAAATTATAACAATGTCCACCTATTTTTATTACCTATCAAATTATAAATTTTCAAGGAATGTTACAACTTCTTCTATTATCCAATTAGGTGTAGATGCCCCTGCTGTAATACCCAAATTTTTATATTTTTTAAGCGTATTTACATCCAATTCATCTTTAGTCTCTATTGCAAAAGTTGGTACTAAGTCTTCACAAACCTTTACTAACTTTTGAGTATTTGAACTGTGTTTACCTCCTATAACTATCATACAATCAACTTCTTTAGCTAACTCTTTAGCTGATTCTTGTCTTGTTTTTGTAGCTGAACAAATTGTATCATTAAATACTATTTCTTCTAATTTATCTGATAGTTTATTAACTATACTTATATACAACTCTGGATTTATTGTAGTCTGTGCAACAAGACAATATCTTTTGGAGTTATCAAATTCCATATTTTCCATTTGTTCTAAGGTCTTTATTATTATAGCTGAATTTTCACACCATCCATTTATACCTATAACTTCTGGATGCTTCATATCTCCAATAACTATTATTTCATAGCCTTTATTATGATATTCACTTACTACTGTATGTATTTTCTTTACAAATGGACATGTAGTATCCACAATTTTTAATTTTTTATCTTTGGCTTCCTTATATATATTTTCAGGAACTCCATGAGACCTTATTATCATATTTTCATGATTTGGTATTGTATCAATTTCATTCACAGTCTTAAGACCTTTTTCTTCATATTTTGCTACTGCTTGCTTGTTATGAATAAGAGGACCTAAAGCATATATGCCAGAATCATTTTTTTCAACTTCATCCCATGCCATTTTCATTGCTCTTTTTACTCCAAAACAAAAGCCAGCATTTTTTGCTATTTTTATGTTCATAACTTTACCCCCTTATTTTGAATATTTAAAGTAATTTTGTTTTATCACTTCTAAAATCTCTTGTGATATCCTTTCATGGTCATCATTACTCAATTTTTCCTTAAAATGTTCTTCAAATGATATTGGTTCTCCAATATATACAATTACTTTACTAAAAAGTTTATATTTAGATATTATTGATACTGGAACAACTTTAGATTTACTTTTTATTGTAAATACAGAAAGACCTGCCTTAGCCTTACCAAAAGAATCTCCTTTTATTCTAGTACCCTCTGGAAATATTCCTAATACATAACCATCTCTAACTGACCTTAAAATAGTTTTTATTGTAGATACATCTGGTTTTTCTCTATTTATAGGCATAACATGCAATTTTTTTAATATAAATCCCAAGGGTTTTACTTTAAACAATTCTTTCTTTGCAATTGCAGCTATTTCTCTATTTTCTATGGCAGCAGCCAAGAATATAGGGTCAAGATTCGATTTATGATTTGATGCTATTACTATATTTCCTCTATCTGGAATATTTTCTGCACCTATAACTTCATATTTAAAAAATATTTTAGAAAAACCCTTAAAAATATTTATTACAAATCTATAAAAATTCACGTTTATCTCCCTTCAACACTACATTTATTTTCATTATGATGCATAAAAAACTAAAGATTTATTTTAGATACAACTTCTTCTACAACTTCTTCTATAGTTTTTCCTGTAGTATCTATTTCTAGTGCATCATTAGCTTTTACCAATGGTGCAAATTCTCTATTTGAATCAATTTCATCTCGTCTTATTATATCCTCAATTACTTCTTCTAAAGTAGTATTATATCCTTTATTACAAAGTTCTTTATAGCGTCTATTTCCTCTTTCTTCTGGAGTAGCTACTAAAAAGAATTTGTAATCTGCATCTGGGAAAACATATGAACCTATATCTCTACCATCTAGTATTACTGAACTTTTCATTCCTATTTTTCGTTGAACTTCAACCATCAACTGTCTTACTTCTTTTATTTTTGCTACATTAGAAACATTATTGCTTACTTCTATTGTTCTTATTTCTTCATTTATAACTTCGTTGTCCAAATATATATTGTTATCTTTAAAATCTATATCCGAATTTTCAGCTATTTGAATAACTTCTTTTGCATTATTGACATCAATACCACTTTTTAAACACTTATAAGTAACTGCTCTGTACATAGCACCTGTATCTATATAATTTATATTTAGCTTTTTTGCTACTATCTTGGCTATTGTACTTTTTCCAGCTCCTGCTGGACCATCTACAGCTATAACTAAATTACCCATATATACACCTCTATTTATTCATATTTAATTATTAAAAAATTATATTTATACACTTATACCCGCAAGATATCCAGTTGAAAATGCTATTTGTAAATTATATCCACCAGTTTCTGCATCTATATCAATTACTTCACCTGTAAAAAATAAGTTCTTAACTAATTTAGATTCCATAGTAGAAGAATTAATTTCTTTAACTGAAATACCACCAGAAGTAACCATACCAGTGTTTATACCTGTAGTCCCATTACAAGTTAGCTTCATATTTTTTATATACTCAATAATTCTAATTTCATCTGCCTTAGACAAATCACTTGCCTTTTTATCAACTAAAGATAATAGAGAAAAAATCTCTTTTAAGAAATTTTGAGGTAGTATTTGCTTAAGATTATTTAGAACATTTTTATTTGGAAATGCTCTGATTATACTAGAGATTTCATCAGTACTTAAATTTGGTAAGAAATCTATATTTAATTCTACCTTTTCCTTTTCAATAATCTTGTTAATATAAGAAGACATTATAAGAACACAAGGCCCTGTTATCCCAAAATGGGCAAATAGCATGTCTCCAGATTTTGATATTTTCCTTTTCTTAATCTTACAAGATATTTCCACATTCTTCATGGATATTCCTTGTAAATCTTTAATCCATTTTTCCTCTATTGTAAGTGGAACTAAAGCAGGATATAGTTTGTTTAATGTATGTCCATGCTTTTTAAGAATCTTATACATTGAACCATCTGAACCCGTCTTTGAATAACTCACTCCTCCAGTTGATATAATAACCTTGTCTCCTAGTATTTTATCTCCATTATCTAAAATAATCCCTTTTATTAGATACTTTGACTTGTCCTTATTAGAATCATCTTTTAGAGCAATTTCTTCAGTTATAATATCTATAACTTTCTTATTATACATTATCTTTACATTGTGATTGAGTAAATCTTTATTTAATACTTCTATTACTTCTATAGATTTATCATTTTTAGTGTATACTTTGTGGTCATTTTCTTCTTCAATCTTATATTCCAAATTTCTACTTTCAAAATACGAAATAAGGTCTTTATTTGTAAATGTATAGAAACTACTATAGAGAAATTTTTTATTACTGACAACTTTATCAAAAAAATCTTCTATCTCTCTATTATTGGTAAAATTGCATCTACCGCCACCAGTTGCCCTAAGTTTTCTTCCTAATTCTCCATTTCTCTCAACTAATATTACTTCATTATTGTTTTTTGAAGCTGACAAAGCTGCCATCATTCCAGAAGCTCCTCCACCAACTACTATAACTTTACTCATAAATTTCTCCTTATAATTGATTCCTACTCCAGTGCAGAATTATTTATCTTTACATGATTTTTTATATGACTTGTATCATTCATTTTTACTATAACAGGTCCATAATCTTTAAATTCTACTATATTTAAAGCAGTATTATCTTGCTTAATTCTATATATATTTTCCATACCTGATTCTAAAAATGACAACAACATAACCCTCAATGTAATTGAATGTGTAACAAGAATTATATTTTTATTATCATATTTTTCATTTAGTTCCTTTATAAAAGCATCTACTCTTTCCTTTATAATCTTAAGAGTTTCGCCTTCTGGTATATTTACTAAGTGTGGTTCATTTCTCCATGTTGCATATATATCTGAATAATCTTTTTGAATTTCTTTTATTAAAAGGCCTTCCCAAACTCCGAATCCCATTTCTCTAAGTGCCTCAGTTTTTTGAACTTCAATATTGAGCTTATCTCCTAAAATTTGAGCTGTTTGCATTGCTCTC
This sequence comes from Clostridioides difficile ATCC 9689 = DSM 1296, assembly GCF_001077535.1. GTDB lineage: Bacteria > Bacillota > Clostridia > Peptostreptococcales > Peptostreptococcaceae > Clostridioides > Clostridioides difficile. Next base: position 2,013,304 of record NZ_CP011968.1, on the reverse strand, counting down.
CCAAGGTCGCTACTAAAAATATAATCAATTGAATACTTGCCAATATCTTCAGAAAGTTCTTTTGCCTGTTCTATACCTTGAGGCGTAAGGTCAGAATTACCATGACCTTGTGTTTTTCCCAATATATTCCAATCCGTTTGTCCATGTCTTACTATATAAAAAGTATTTCCCATATGTCCTCCTAATATATGCCTATTTTTTATTAAATATAAATTATCACTTCTCAAAACTTAATTATATCATATAATACTTTACTTTGTTTCTATTTTATAATCTAATCTAACATATTATTTACAATAAATCTCATTTGTATTTCTGCAAATTATTGTACTGTTAAAGAATTTTTCTAAATTTATAAGCATATTTCTCTCATATTATTTATATACTTCTTCAAATCTGTATTCTTGAATTGAATTGACATACTTATCTGTATCTACTTTTTCTAAAAACATATCCAAAGGTCTTGCAAATATTCCTGTATCATCATATAAGGTCTTGTATAAAACTAAATCATTAGTATCTTCTTCTTTTTTATGATAAAAGTTTCCATCTAAATCCCTATAAACATAGATATCTTCTTCTCTTTCAGTATGTCTAATAACTAATTTATATTTATTTCTGTTTTGGATTAAATTTTCTTTACCATATATTTCACATATGTTTTCTATATCATCAATAGCCTTGCTAAGACCCATTGTAGCATAATATTTTCCTTTAAAATGTTTATAGATACAAGGATATTTTAACTTTCTTTCACTGATACCTAAGTTATTCTTTAATTCAATCATTTTATTATAATCTCCCATATCTCGTCCCTTTCTTTTAAAAAGTATTTTATTCTGAAATAAGTTACTTGTTTTATATTTTATCATAATTTAAAATTTATTAATAATACAATCAATAAATAAAGAGGCTGTATAAAATACAGCCTCCCAATATTAATCTTCATAATCATATAATTTTTCTAATTTCTTTTTTAATTTCTTTTTTCTTTCTGAACCTAAAATTCTTATAAAATTATTATTCACAAAAATACAATTATTGCTGAGATAAAATTCACACTTGTCTAGATTTACAATATAACTATTACTGCATTTGAAAAAATTTTCTTCTTTCAATAGTTTTCTTATACAAGGAGCATTTTCTCCAACTTCATAATTACCACTTTCAGTATAAATCTTTACTTCATACTCTTGCTTTTCTATGTACAAAACTTCTTTACTATTAATTGAAAAACGTTTATCCTCGTATTCAACATTAATAAAATTTTCCTCTTTCATTTCCATCCCTCCAAGTACTTTTATTAATTTAATTTTAGTGTTTTTTATCAATATAATCTATCGGAAATATATGTAAGACTGATTTACTTAAGATATTTAAATAATTATTATTAATATTAATGTATAAGTTTATTTTTTAACATTAATTTTTAAAGTTAAAAAGACTTTTTTTAATCATATCCGTATATATAAGTATATCTATCTTTAATAAAATAACTTTTATAGAAATTCATGTAAAATTATACATAAAAAAGTAATTATTAACTTTTAATTTAAATGAATCGTATTAAAATTTATCTTATTTTCCTAATTTTAATCTTAAGTATTATATGTATTAATACAAAGATTGAAATGTTAGATAATATTAATAGTAAAACTATTACTAAAAAAGCAGTTCTTCTTTCAGGAGAGATTTTTACAAGATTAATAATATAATCATAAAGTACAAAAAATGACAATAAATTTGCTATCATAGGAATACATATGTATATCTCTTTTTTACTTATTTTAAAATTTTTAAAAGAAGCCTTATAAACATAAAGTAATATACCTAACATTAGCTTTCCCAAGAATATTGCTTCATATCTATATAAACTGCCACTAAGTAAAACATTCATATTATCCAAATTGCTTACTGTTGCTACTAATAACATACTTAATCCATTTATACCTATTAATATTAACCAATAAAAAAATGAGATTACCAGACATTTATATATATTAACCTTATAGTTAGACTTATAGAAAACGAACATTACAAATATACATATCAATATTCTACTATTAGCTCCTATATTTATATATAAAGAAGAAATAATGAGAAAAACAGAAAAGAGAAAATACATATTTAGTTTTTTTAAGTCGGTCTTTGACTGACTAGTATAATCAAAAACTTTTTTACATGACCATATTTCTATAATAGAAGAAACAATTGTTATAAATGCATCTAACATAATAATATCCTCAAAAATGATTAAATTATATTTTTTATAAAATATATCATAAAAAATACATACTAATTATAGCATAAAAAACACACTTAAATTTAATATAATTATTTAATATTTTTAACAACTTTCTATAGTACATTTTAAAATATTTACAGATAAGTTACCAATAATAAAGTTTAAAAATATAAAAATCATTTCTTACTTTTAGTTTACCTATAATAACAAAAGACAGGTTTATATTGTAATAATTAAAAATAGTAAAATATATTTTGATATGGTTAAATAGAAATAATACTTTAGATTAATGAATATTGACAAGTTATAAAATTATTTTAAATTTTAAAAATCATTTCTTATTTAAATAAGTGGTATCATTTAACTTGATACTCCCTATTCCAATTATTTTAGGCATTTTACTAATTAGAGAACCTATTTAATATTACTTTATGAATAGTGAGTAGCTGATTAAATAATACCATTTATGGTTTTCAGCCATAGATTAATTAAATTCTTAGAGTTCTATCCTGATATAATTACTCTTCTTCTAAATTTTTAAAATGACTTTCAAATAAATCCAACATATCTTTATCAACAACTTCATCATCATGTAGTGCTGAAATTAAACTCTGTAAAGAATTGTCGTGTATATTGCTTAAAAAATCTTTTGTCTCAACACTTAAATACTCCTTATGTCCAACAACTATTGTATAATGAGTGTATCTATCTATTTTTTCTGCACTTAAAAAATGTTTTTTAACAAGTCTTGATAAAAGTGTCAATGTAGTTGTTTGTTTCCAACCATATTTTCGTTCCATAGCTTCAATAGTTTCTTTTGATGTTACTGTATCATTTTTTTCCCAAATAAACTTCATAACTTTTAATTCTGCTTGTGGTATTTTTGAAATTGTCATAACCTTACGCCCCTCTCAAACTTTTATTAAATTAATACTATCGCAATATAGTTTTTAAGTCAAAGATTTTGTCGATAATAATATTTTCCAATTTTTACCATAGGGTTATTTTTTATATAATTTTATGATAAATTACATAAAAAATATTTATTTTACATCATAAAATTAGAAATGTAAATAGTATGATTATTTAGTCTTATCTTTAATAAACAATCCAGTAAATTTATACATCCAAAGTGCATTCATAAACAACAATAAACTTGTTGAAAAAAATACTGTTCTAATACCTAAATGTGCTGATATTTGTCCCCCTAAAAATGCTCCTGATGAACAGCCTATATACTGGGCAGATGCATTATATCCAAATATTTTTCCCACATATTCTTCTGGTGCAATTTTTTTAAGCAAGCTGTTAACAGAAGGATTAAGCCCTGCAACTGACAACCCTAATAAAAATCTCAACAACATCAGTTGCCATGCAGTTTTTACAAAAGCTTGTGGTATAAATATAATCCCAGCCCATAAAAGTGAAATTAACAATACTTTTTGAGGGCCTATTTTATCTGACATTTTTCCAAGTTTTTGAGCTGCTAATAAATTTGCTAATCCTGATGCAGAAAATGTCAATCCAGCTATTAAAGCTACATTTGATGCAAAATTTGTAAGTTGTGATATATATATGGTTACAATTGGTTCTATAGAGTATAAAGCTAGTTGAGTAATGAATGTGGTTACAAAAATAGATGCAATTAAAAATTTATTTGGCAATATATTTAATTGTTCTTTAGGTATAGAAATTGATTCTTTTATTTCTTTAGGTTTAAAATTATCTACTACAAATAAAATAGAGATGATAAATGATACAAACAACAATCCTCCTGTTATAATAAATGTACTTTTAAGACCTAAGATTGATTCTATATATCCTCCTACTGTTGGACCAATTAATGAGCCAGTAGTTGATGCAGTTGCAAGAGTACCCAAAGCCCATCCTGAATGATTTTTATCTGTCTGTGTTGCAATAAGAGTAGTACATGCAGTAGCATAACCCGTAAAAACTCCTTGAAGTATTCTTAATCCTAATAACTGATAGACATTTTGAACAAACGCCATGGTAAATATAACTATTCCCATCCCAATACTTGCACGTAAAAGCATTGATTTTCTTCCATATTTATCAGCAGCTTTCCCTCAAATTGGCGAAAAGATTGCTGCTACTACAAAGGTACATCCAAAAATTATACCTGAATACTGTTGTATTAAACTAACATCAGTTACCCCCAACTGTTTAATATATAATGGAAGTATAGGTGCTATTTGGCTCATCCCTATAGAACTAAAAAACATACCTATCCAACATACAAATAAATTTCTTTTCCACAATTCCATATAGAATTACACCCCCTGCATTTTAAATTTTTTCAATAATACTAAGTTTATTAATTTATGCTATTGTTTACTCAATATATCCATCTTTTCTTTTATAATATTGTTTAGGAAATTCATAACTCGAAAATAATAGTGGTGATAAAGAATAGGAGTAACTTCCAGCATTACTAATTGAAATCAAATCTCCTATGTTTGCTTTTTTCAATTTAATATTATTTGCAATTACATCTAATGATGTACAGAGATTCCCAACAACATTTACATACTCTTCTTCTTTTAAATTATTTAATACTGAAAGAGAAAAGGCATGATTTGATGTATATAATGGCTCTTGACCTTCTAATTCTACTCCACAAGTAATATTTTCAATTAAATTAGAAATAATAGGTCTCATAAATCCATTAAGTCCATTTTTTACAATAAGATATTTTTTCCCTCTTGATACTTTAATATCTACAATTTTAACATAATAATTACCTGATTTACAAACTATGAAACGTCCTGATTCAATAAGAAGTCTTGATTTTAGTGTGTTTGAATTAGTAAAAGCAATCTTTTGAGTTAATTTTGAAAGCTCTTTAAGATTAAGTGGATTTTCTCTAAGATTATCATAAGCTACTCCAAGTCCACTACCAAAATTTATAAATTCAATATTAATATACTTACTTTTATTTAAATTTAAAGCTATAAAAAAACATTTTTCATAATAATGTCCTAACTTTTCAAAATCCAATACCTGAGATTTAATATGTATATGAATACCAACTACAGATACATAATCACACATACTTAACATCTTAAAAACACTGCTCATATCTTCTATATCTATACCAAATTTGCTTGATTTAGCACTATCATCATCCATAGTAAAATCAGGATTTATTCTTATTCCTATTTTAACTTTCTGATTATGCTTTTTAGATATCTTATTTATAAGTTCTATTTCTGTAATACTATCTGCAATAATTATGCATTTATCTAAAACAGTTTCTATATCAATCTCTGTTTTGCCTGGTGATGAATAATAAATATCATCTTTAGAAACTCCACATTTTGATGAAATCATAACTTCATTAGTTGAAGAAGCATCTGCTCCAAAACCTTGCTCTGCAATGCTTTTTACAATTTTGTTATATGGATTTGTTTTTATAGAATATAAAAAATCAAAACCTAAAATATTATTTTTCAATTCCTTACATTTTTCAATTATATTAGTCTCATCATATATATAACATGGTGCATTTTCTTCTATAAATTTATAGTCTTCATTTGAGTACATATTTTTTACCTCCAAGATTTTAAATATAATCATAAATTAAGCAATTATAATCCTATAAGATAATTTTACAATAAATTACCATAGTTAACTACACACATATATGTAAAAACATACCTAAAATATTTTTAATTATAGATACATTCCAACTTTTATTGATAAAACAATTTGTTTCAATTTTATTACAAATATACAAAGTGTATTGTTGTTAACGTATTCTCATAGTATCCTAAAACTATATTAAGCACTAAAAACTATTTTAAAATACTGTGGAGGTATCAATATGGAAGTATGCATTCTTATGGGAAGTCCTAAGAAAAAAGGTAATACTGCTGCTATTTTAAAACCTTTTATTGAGGAATTAGAAAATTATAATTCAAATATTGAAGTAATATGGTTATATGATTGTAAAATAGAGCCATGTATTGCTTGTAAAAAGTGTCAGGATAACTTATTTGATTTTGGATGTTATTGTAAAGATGATGTTCAGAAAATTTTCAAGAAAATTCTTATGTGTGATTTAATTGTTTTTGCTACTCCAATTTATTCTTGGTACTGCACTTCTCCAATGAAAGCACTACTTGACAGATTGGTGTATGGAATGAATAAATACTATGGTAATGAGAAAGGCCCCGCTCTATGGGCAGGAAAACCAGTAGCACTTATTACAACATGTGGATATAGACCTGAAAAGGGTGCTGATATTTGGGAAAATGGTATGAAGCGCTACTGTAAGCATTCACAGTTAAAATATATAGGAATGCTTGTTGAACGTGATTTAGGTAAACCTAATTTTATGAATAAAGAAAAAGAAGAAGATTCTCGTCAATTTGCAAAACAAATTTATTATATTTTAGATAATTCAATTGAAGTAGATAACTGCTAAAGACATAATACTCCAAGTAAAGTATTGATAATATAAATAAATCTTACATAATTTGCTTATTTAAAATAAGATATATATTCTTCTAAAAAGTAACAATAATTAAAATATTTTTTATCATTTCAACAATGATAAAGAGGCTTATCTCTATTTTGAGACAGCCTCTTTATTGCTTTTTATATGTTAATTATTTTCATAGTAAACATCCTTAAAAACTCTTTACATGTTACTTCCTTCAAAACCTATTACTCATTCCTACTATAAATTTTTTATAAATTCAGTTATTTCTTCCTTTGTTGCATATGAACTTATCGCACCTTTAATAGTTGTACTACGAGCTGCATAATAATTAGAAAATTCTAAATACTCATTTAACGTTTCTTGTTTCATTTCTTTTATATCATTCAATGTTATTTGTTTATACAATAAGGTGTATAAAAATGAACCTATATAAGAATCTCCTGCTCCGGTTGTATCTATTGCATTTACTTTAACCCCTTTACACATACCTTTTACTTTTTTAGTGTATGCATCTACTCCATCTTTTCCTTTTGTATATAATACTAGTTCAACATTCCCCACAAAGAGTTTATGTAATGATTTTTCTATATCATTTTCTCCTGTTATAAATTCTAATTCTTCATCAGATATCTTAACAATATGAGCAAAAGGTAAAAATTCTGATATTGCCTTTTTACAAGATTGCTCACTATCCCATAAAGGTAATCTTATATTAGGGTCAAAGCTTATTATACTATTACTTTCAAGTGCGTATTCTATTGCTTTTTTATGTGCTAATTTCATTGGACTATCTATTAAATCTACTGAACAAAAATGTAGGATATGACAATTATTAAACCACTCTTTTTTAACTTCATCAGCTTCTAAAAGCATATCTGCACTTGGATTTCTATAAAATGAGAAATCACGATTACCATCTTCTTTTAATGATACAAAAGCAAGTCCTGTATTTGCTTTACTTGTTCTCAATACATAATCAGTATTTACATTTACTTCATTTAATACATCTATTATATAATCACCAAATGCATCTTTTCCTAACTTAGATATAAAACTCGATTTTCCTCCAAGCTTTGCTACAACAGCACTAACATTTGCTGGAGCTCCTCCTGCTACTCTTCTAAATTCTGATACATTTTTTAATTTACCACCATTTTGATTCGGTATAAAGTCTATTAAAGCTTCTCCTATGCTAATTACTTTTTTCATCTTTTCTACCCCTTATAATGTGTTTTTATAATTCAATACCTTGCTTTAATTTAAATTTAGTATACTCATACTCTACTATTTTATCACTATAAACCCTTATTTGATTAGAATTTTCTTTAGCAAATATTCTACTAGTAAATACTACTTCTCCATCATTTATAAAAATTTCTAAAATACTTCTATCCGCTAGTACTTTGATATTAGTATTTTCATCAATATTTATATATTCTTTTCTATTTGTTCCATATTCAACACCGAAAACTTTTTTAAAGTTGCTTCTGTCTAAAGTTACAATGTTTCCTAATTTGTTAAATTCTAATTTTACACCTTCATCTTGTGATGAAAATAATTCCAGCCCAAATTTATTGCTGTCAATATTTTTTATATTAATATTAAGCTCATATAAATTTTCATTATTTTCTATAATATTGATATTATTCTTTATAGTATTTTGCCCACTTGTTTCATCATATCTTAATTTAATTAATTCATCTACAGGCATTTGCAATAGCTTATTATTTTTTATATTTAATTTTCTTGGAACAGTTAGACAATGTGCCCATTTGTTTTTATCTGTAGGGTATAAAACTTCTCCCATTCCAGCCCATGCAAATAGTATTATTTGTGAGTCCTTTATAAATGTTTGTGGAGCATAGAAATCAAATCCTTTTTCCAGTTCTTTCATTGTATCTATTTCAAATGTTAAATTATCTAAATCCATATTACCAATAGCATATACTACATTATATATATTTTGATAATCAAATCCTTTAGGTTCTACTCCTTGTGGTGAAAATATTAATATATCTTTTTCATCTATATTAATATAATCTGGACATTCCCACATGTAACCAAAATCTTCATCTATGTTTTTTACATTTAATTCTCCTTTAAAATTCCAATCTATAGAGTTTTTAGATTCATATACTATTATAACTCCTTTTTTATCACTTGTTTGTGCTCCAAGTAACATAAAGTATTTATCCTTTCTTTTAAATACTTTTGGGTCTCTTACATGTCCTGTATATCCTTTTGGTATTTCACTTACTATTGGATTATTTTCATATTTAGTTATTTTACCATCCTTGTTCATTATAGCTAAGTTTTGATATGCATATCTATCTTCTGCACTATATTTTATATTCCCTGTATAATACATATGCAATTTTCCATCTACCTCTATCGCATTACCTGAATATGCTCCATGAGATTCATAACTTTCGATTGGTATTAATGCTACATCTTCTCTATTCCAGTTTACAAAATCATCAGAACTTACATAAGCCCAATGCTTCATTCCATGAGTTGCATCATATGGATACCATTGATAAAATACATGATACTTACCATTATAATATGCTAATCCATTTGGGTCATTAAGTAGTCCATGTTGTGGATGTATATGAAATAGTGGTTTATATTTATCATTTAAAGATATATTTCTTAATTTATTTAATTCTTCTTTTGTCGATTCTAATATGGTTCTATATTTAGGCTCTTTGTACATATTTTTATTCCTTTTCTTTTATAATTTTATATTTGCTTTATTATTGCTATCTAAAACAATTCTTAGTCTTATTACACAATGTGCTACATCTTTTATATTTTGTTTATTCCTATGTACTCCAATAATTACTTTGATACTTTGTTACAATCAGTTATTTTTGCACTCATTTTGCTATTCTATCGGTTTAATTAAACCGGTTTCGAAACCGGTTTAATTAAAGATTAGCATAAATTTATTTCAGATGCAATATTTCTTTCAAAAAAGTTTTCCTAATTTTTAGAATTATAGTTTTTTTAGTAAAAAAATACACATTACTAATATATGTAATGTGTATCTTAATTTTTATTTATTGTACTTTCACCTTCTATTAATTCAAATTTAATCTCCTTTAATAGTGGTTCTTTTCTTTCTTGTATTAAGTTTACTATCGTATTTGCTGCTACTTTACCTGCATTTTTATTTTCAAACTTTATTGTTGTAAGTTTAGGGCTTATAATAGACAATACATCATATCCCCCAAATCCAGCTACAGATATATCTTGTGGTATACTTTTACCTCTCTTATTGATTTCTTTCATTGTTGCTATTGCTATATTATCAGTTGCACATATTATTATATCTGGATTTTCACTTTCTAGCATTTCTCCACTTCTTTGTATAGACGTTTCTTGGTCAAAGTCAGTATAAAATACTTTTGCATCATACCCTTTATCTTTTAACCCATTAAGTACTCCATTTTTTCTATTTAAACCAACTGATATATCACTTTCATCAACACCTAAATATACAATGTTTTTGTAACCTTTATTAGCAATATATTGACCCATTTTATATCCTGCTCCATAATCATCATTCACTATGCTATTGATACCATCAACTTTTTGTCCAACTACAACTATCGGTATATCTAACTTTTCAATTTCATTCTTATGTTCTTTAGTTATTTCGGTACCAATTAGTATTATTCCATCAACTTTTAGACTAGCTAACTTTGATATACTATCTATTTCTGACCTTATTTTTCTATTAGTATTAATAATTAGTGATGTATATTTTAATTCTTTGAGTTCTTCATCTATTGCCATCATAATTTTAGATTTTACAAAAGAATCTAAACACGGTGTTATAATACCAATAAAGTATGTTTTTTTAGCTCTCAAACTTTGAGCAAATGCATTCGGCTCATATCCATATTCATCTATTATTGTCTTTATTTTCTCTTTAGTAGAATCACTGATATCTTTATTGTTTAGATATCTTGATACAGTACTTTTAGATACTCCTGCCAAGTTAGCAATATCATTTATTGTTATTTTTTTCATAGGTTATCACCTTCTACATTTGATATATTTTATTACATTATATTATATATTTAAAATAAAATATAGTTATTTGTCCAGTCAATACTTTTTATATACTACTTGTACTATCCATTCCACATCCAAATAATTGAGTCTTTAACATTAAATTAATTGTAATTTTCATTTTTTGTTGTTATATTTAATTTCAATTTTATCTACTATGAATTGATAAATACTCTAATTTATTTATAATATAAAAATAAGGCTATGATTTTTACAACCATAGCCTTATTGATAAATACTTAATTATCACTTAAAAAATAATTTTTTATTTAAAGAATATATATAAATATTTTAAAATTCTATAATTTTTAAAACTATATAAACTTTATTTTCATATGTTTTTATTCTCCAATTGATATATTATTTATGCCATTATTTTTAACTTCAATAATTGGTTGTCCATTTCCTAAAATATAATTTTTAGACCAACCTTCTGGCAATTTATTTATCCCATTTCCAATTAACTTCAAGTGTAAATTTGATGGTTCTTTTTTCAGATTTAATTTAAATATTCCATCAAAGGTACCTTTATTATCGCTTCCAAATAAACTTATATTGCCATTTATATTCGTAGCTGTTACATTTACAATTCCATTGTTTGCTCTAAATTTTATTTCAGATGATATAGTTTCAGCTGTTACACCTGAAATCCCACTATTAGTATTTATATTGAAAGGATTTGTTACATTGTTATCAACAATGTTAGCAATCCCGTCATTGACATCAACAGTAGCTCCTCCTTTAATATTATAAAGTTCTACTGAACCACTTTCAACATCTACTTTAAAATTAGAATACATTTTATCGGGAACTCCAATTTTTATCACATTTACCATCCTATCTTTATTTGCATTTATCATATTGTCGCCATTCATATCTTGCAAATCACTATCTTTCTTATCTATTTTTTTCTTAGCACTTACAACTAGCTTTCCATTTTTTATATTATTAGAAGAATTTTCTTTATATACAGAAAAAGTACAATTTTTTTCATTAGTTACACTTACGTAATCAAACTCAAATTTATTGGTATTCGTCTTTTCAACAACCACACCTAAATTATCTGATTCTATAAGTATTTCAGAAACTTCATTTCCTTCAACTGAAGTTAAGTGTTTTAAAATATTTGGAGTCATATCCATATTATTATATTTAATCATATCTAAACACTGTTTATATATATTGGCATCAATACCTCCAACTTTTGTTATACTTTTAGCTCCTTTTAAAATACCTTTATTACTTCCATCAGCAACTAAAACGATTGGTTTTTCTTTGGCTAAAGGAGATAATGTTAGTGCATCTACTAATTGATATCCATTTGTTATATAAAAATCTGTAGCTCCATTATAAAACTTTTCCATTACCTTTTTATTGGTCTCAAATCTATCATTTCCTCCGATTCTAATTGCTTTAGTTTCATTTACTAAATCCTCATTTATCGCAGATTTGCCACCTATAGCGTAAACATTTAAACCTTCAGTCTTAAATGGAACTGATTTCCCATCTGTAAGTATTATAGCTCCTTTATTTTTTGCAACTACAGGTGCTATACTCATAGCATCAGCCTCTCCTACAAATCCATTTGTAAGCATTACCTCTTTTACACTACTTACTTCATTTATTTTTTTAGCTACATTATAACTAGTTTCAATTCTATTGTTACCATTTATTCTTTCCACTTGAATACCTTTTCTTTTTATATCTTTTTCTACTGAATTTTCAATAGTATTATAACCACCAATTATATATACTTTTTTTACAACATTTAAACTCTTATTATCTAGTCTATTTAAAGTAGCTTTTGGTATTTCACTTTTTTTAGTCAAAAGTATTGGTGCGTTAATAGCTCCAGCTAATCCACTTGATGAAAGCCCATCAGATAAATTTTTATCTCCATTAACTAATATTACAGTATCATAAGTTTGTCTATCTGCTATAAGTCCTGCTGTTTCATATCTATCAATTCCTATTATTGAATCTTCTTTAATCTGTGCATTTGCAGTTAAATTATTAAAAAGAAACATAGTCAAAACTAAAATTAATATACTTAGTTTTTTACTGAATTTTTTGAATTTTTTATTCATAATATACACTATTCCTCCTGTAAATTAAGGTCTTTAATTTGCTTATAAATTATCCCCTTATTTACAAATAATAACATAATATTATAGTAACGTATATATTACCTTAAAATTATCAGTAACTTTATATCAATCATCTTAGCTTATTTATATAAATTTTTTTATATTACTTTTCAAATAACAGTCATACTAAAACAATTTCATCATATAATTTGAAAATTATTACTATTTACACAGCTTTTATCATCATCTTACCACCATCAAATATATATTCAACCATATTATTCTCATATAAATAAGTTATATAAGAACGTATTGTACTTCCAACCAACACATATTGATTAGCATCAAGCTTGACATTGTACAAATCACACATTTTTTCAATAACTTCATCAATCATAACTGGCTCATAACAAACCTTTTTAATATTATCTATTATTTCTTCCATCTTCTTCTTATTAATATTAATCAAACTTTTTATATCTGTAGTTTTGACAGAGTGACTTGGAACAAAGAAATCAGCCTCTAACATTCTCAATTTTTCTAGTGTCTTAAACTGTGAATCTATATCCAGTAGGAAGAAAAAATGATATTTAGTAATTATATTCTCTGGTGTAAGACTATCTGCAACAAACAAAACATTATCTGGAGTTCTAACACCAATCATTTCAAAATAATGACCTGGAAGAGAAATCGCTTCAAGTTCTGTATCTACAATTTTGCCATTTGGAGGTATAATATAATCAACTTCACTTTCCTTTGCTAATAAAAATTTATTCTTCAGTGCTTTACTTGGATAGCCACCATATAAAAATGCTGATTCTAATATTGGATTTTCTGTAAAATATCCTTCAATTTTAGTCGTAGCAATCTTGCATTTTGTTTGATTCTTCAAATATGCATTTCCTCCTATATGGTCTGCATTTGAATGAGTGTTTATTATTAATTTAGGAATTAAATTATGTTCTTCTAATAATCTTAAAACTTGTCTAGCTGTATCCTTATTATTTCCACTGTCAATTAAAATTGCATCTTTACCATCTACGTATACACCTACTATTGTAGGGAGTGGAATATAATATGTATTTCCTTTTATATGTTCTAGAGTTAATTTAGCCATTTTATAACCTCCCTTTAAATTTACTTTTAATTATAGCATTAATTTTCTGAAAATTCCAATCAAATTGTTTTTATAATATATTTTTATTTCTTTTATTAAAAATTGGAAAAACTATATAATATATATTATAATCTATATATAAGGAGTGATGTTATTGAAAAAAGATAGAATAACTTTTTCAGAAATTTTAATATTAATTGTAGGCTGTATATTAATGGCCATTTCTCTTAACTTATTTTTTAATCCACATGCAATCGCTGCTGGTGGTATAACAGGACTTGGAGTTGTTTTAAATTCATTATTCGGTGTAGAACTTTGGATTGTCAATTTACTTTTAAATGTTCCATTATTCATATTTGCTTACAAAATACTTTCAAAAAAAGATTGTTTTAAAACGGTTTTAGGAATAATTTTTCTTACCATAGCACTTAAGCTTACTGCAAATATGGCTACATTAGATATAACAAATGATATGTATCTTGCAATTATATCTGGTTCTATTTTAATGGGAGTTGGTCAAGGACTTATTTTTAGAATAAATGGCTCTACAGGTGGAACTGATTTAATGGCACTCCTACTAAATAAATATTTTCCTACATTTAGTATACCTGTTTTAATGGGTATTGTAGACTGCGTTGTAGTTGTTTTATCAGGTATAGTAAATAGACAGGTTGAAATTGCACTTTATTCAACTGTGGCTTTATACATTTTAGTAAAAGTTAGTGACTTGCTTATTGAAGGATTTAATTATTCCAAATCATTCACTATTATATCTGACCTTTCAAAAGATATAAGTAAAAAAATAATGGAAGATTTAGATAGAGGTGCAACTATTCTAAAAGGAGAAGGTGCATATACTGGAGAAAATAAAAATGTACTTTTAGTAGTAGTTGAAAAGAAAGAAGTTGTCGAATTGAAAAAATTAGTAAAAAATGTCGACCCTAATGCTTTTATTATAATTACAGATATACATGAAGCTTTAGGTAATGGATTTAAAAAAATAGAATAACTAACAAATAAATAGCAAGTATAATTAACATATACAAATTCAACTTTTTATATGTTATATTATACTTGCTATTTATATATTATAATTGTTGTTTTTAAGATAAAAATTAAATGTATCAATTATTGTTTTATACAAGTATTTCCAAATCCGTTCTCATTTAGATAGTATGCTTAGAAATTTTAGAATTATTGAGTCTAACTTTATTACTTACTTTACTTTATAACAATCAAATACAAATTTAAATATTATAAAACTACAAAATAATTTAAAGCATATAATGTCAATATGTTTAAATTATAAAATATTCATGTAGTTATATAATAAATAATTTATAAATATAGCCAACTTAGCCTAAATACGTATATAATATAGCTAATATGGTTCTTATACTTGATACCATCAATAAAACTAAAAATATAAAAAGGAGAACTTAAAATGAGTGTTAGTTTACAAAAAGGACAAAGAGTTAGCTTAGTAAAAGATAATAATCCTGTAAAAAATCTAGTAGTAGGCTTAGGATGGGATATGAATAAATTGGGTAAAAAAAATTATGACCTAGATGCATTTGCAATAGCATTGACTAACCAAGATAAAATGAATGTTAGAGGTGACTTGGTTTATTTTGGAAATCTTAAACACCCTTCTAAAGCTATTATACACACTGGAGATAACTTAACTGGAAAAGGTGAAGGTGATGATGAACAAATAATTGTTAATTTAGAAGACATACCTGAATATGTACATAAAATAGTTTTTGGAGTTTCTATATACAAAGCTAAAAAAAGAGACCAGGATTTTGGTCAAATGAACAACTCTTTTATAAGATTAATTGATTCAAATTCCAAGCAAGAATTATTTAAATATAATCTTCAAGAAGACTTTTCTGGTAAAGTAACAGTTTTGGCAGGAGAAATTTATCGTAGAAATGAAGAATGGAAATTTAATGCTTTAGGAATTGGTCAAAATGAAGAGCTTCGTGAATTAATTAATACATATAAGTAATAATTACAATAAAAAATTTATAATGAGGAGTTGGTTTAAATGGGTATAACTTTAGCAAAAGGACAAAAAGTAAGTTTAACAAAAAGTAACCCTGGTCTAAAAAAAGTAATAGTAGGACTAGGATGGGATATTAATAAATATGATGGTGGCTTTGATTTCGATTTAGATGCCTCTGCATTTTTAACTGGAACTGATGGAAAAGTAACGAATGATGGAGACTTTATATTCTATAATAATTTAAAACACGCTTCTGGAGCTGTTGAATATATGGGTGATAATAGAACAGGTGTTGGTGATGGTGATGATGAACAAATAAATGTAGACTTATCTAAAATACCTCAAAATATTGCTAAAATATCATTTAGTGTTACTATAAACGAAGCAATTACAAGAAGACAAAATTTCGGACAAGTTGAAAATTCATATATAAGAATATATAATGAAGAAACTAATGAGGAACTTATTAAATATGAATTGGGTGAAGATTTTAGCATAGAAACAGCAATAGTTGTGGCAGAACTATATAGACATAATGGAGAGTGGAAATTTAATGCTTTAGGTTCTGGATTTGAGGATGGACTTGCAGGATTGTGTAAAAATTTTGGCGTTAATATAGGCTAATATATCTAAATAAAAATAAGAGTATATTTATATACTCTTATTTTTATTTAGATATATTATAAACTGTTTACACTTCTACTCTTCTTTCTCGCTTGTTTTTTCCCATATTCTACTGAAATATCAAAAAATGCTGAAATATTTTCTGTAAAAAACTTGCTTCTATGATATGCAATATCAAATGTCCTATGTAAATTAATACCTTCAATATCACAAGCCCACAAAAGATGCTTTTTTAAATAATCCTCAATAAGTAATTCGGATATAACTGCAATGCCAAAATTATCTACAACTGCTCTTAATATAGCTTCAGAGTTATAACATGACCATCTAATATTCATTGGGATTTTTAATTCTTTTAATTGCTTTTCTAATTGTGCTCTTGTACCACTTCCTAATTCACGCATAATTAATGGTTGATTTGAAAGTTCTGAAACTTTTATAGAGTCTCTTTTGTAGAACTCATGCTTGTGTGAACATATAAGTACAAGATTATCATTAATAATGCTTTTTGTAACAATATCTGGGTGCTTAATTTTTCCTTCTACAATCGCAATATCTAATTCACTATTAAGTAATTTTTTTGCAATCAGTCTTGTATCTTCTACAAATACTTCAGGTTCTATAAGAGGATTTACCTTGTATAATTCTAACATTATTGGACTTATTACACATGTACCAACAGTTACTGTTGCCCCAACTCTTATACGGATATTTTTTGCACAATGCTTCATACAATCATTCATTTCTTCATTTACAGCTAAAAGATGCCTCCCATATCCAAGAAGTTTTTTCCCTGCCTCAGTTAAATATAATTTTTTTGAAATTCTATCAAATAGCTTAACACCATACTCTTTTTCTATTTCTGAAATAGCTTGGCTAACTGATGACTGGGTAATATACATATTTCTTGCTACTTCACTCATTTTACCACATTCAGCAACCTTAACAAAGATTTCAAGACTACGAATTGTCATATTATCACAACCTTAGCAAACATTAGTAAATGCTTATGATTTTATTAATATTTTAGTATTTTACAAATATATTGTCAAGAAGTATAATTTTATTATAGAGTTATAAAGTAGATTGGAGTGTGATATATTGTGAAAGTATTAATTATAGGTGGAGTTGCTGCTGGAACAAAAACTGCTGCAAAAATAAAACGTGAAATGGGTGATAATTGCTCTGTTACAATACTAAATAAAGGTGATGATATTTCTTATGCAGGTTGTGGTCTTCCATATTACGTTGGTAAGATAATTGAAGATAAATCATCTTTAATCGTAAATACACCTGAAAGTTTTTCTAAACTAACAGGAGCAGAAGTTCGTTGTGGAGTTGAAGTTACATCTATTGATAGAAATGCAAAACAAGTAACTTTGAAAACGCTTTCAACAGGAGAAAAAGAAAATCTAAGCTATGACAAACTTGTAATTGCTACAGGGGCAGACCCAATAAAACCACCAATACCTGGAATAGATTTACCTGGAGTATTCTTTATGCGTACTCCAAATGATGCTATAAAACTAAGAGATTCTATTGAAAACGGTATTAAGAGAGCTGTTGTTATTGGTGGAGGTTTCATTGGTCTTGAAATTGCTGAAAATCTTTCTGCAATGGGTATACGTGTAAGTGTTGTTGATATGGCTGAACATGTTATGCCTGGATTTGATACTGATTTTGCTGAATACGTTGAAAATCATATGGCTGATAAAGGCATAATGATTTTTACAGGTGACCAGGTTGTAGGTATTGAAGGTGAAAATAAAGTTGAAAAACTTCGTACTAAAAATAGAGCTATTAAAACAGATTTAGTGGTTATGTCAGTTGGAATCCGTCCTAACACAGGTTTTCTAAAAGACACAGGTTTAGAATTTGCCCCTAATAATACAATTATTGCAGATGAATATATGCTTACAAATGACAAAGATATATACGTAGTTGGAGACTGTGCTTTTGTAAAAAATTCTTTAACAAATAAACCTACATGGTCACCTATGGGGTCATCTGCAAATCATGAGGGTAGAATTTGCGCACAAAATATATCTGGAAAATCTAAAACTTACAATGGTGTTCTTGGAACAACAGTAGTAAAATTACCTGAGCTCAATGCAGGAAAAACAGGTCTAAGTAAAGAAATAGCTGAAAAAGAAGGTTATAATGTTTGCTCTGTAACCATAGCTACTGATGATAAAGCTCATTATTATCCAGGTGCATCTAATTTTATTATAAGAATGGTTGCTGAAAAAAATACTAGAAAATTATTAGGTGTTCAAGTTATGGGACCTGGAGCGGTTGATAAAATAGTAGATATCGCTGCTACTGCAATAACTTTAGGCGCTGACCTTTATTCATTAGAAAGTATGGACCTTGCATATGCACCACCTTTTTCAACAGCTATTCACCCTTTTGTAGTGGCAGTAAATGTTTTACAAAATAAACTTAATGGAGAACTTGATAGTGTTTTACTTGACGAAATTGAGGATTTTGACAGTTGGACTAAACTTGATGTTTCAAAAGCTCCTTCTATTCCTAGTTTACGTTATATTCCTGTTGGTGAAATTAATGGAGAAATTGAAGGCCTTGCTAAGGATGAAAAAATTCTTCTTATATGTGCTAAAGGTAAAAATAGCTATATGGCGCAAAATCGCTTAAGACGCTTTGGCTATACAAATACGAAAGTTCTTGAAGGTGGAACACTATTTTATCCAAATCTTAAGGTAATGGAGGAGTAAATATGAGTAATGTTACAGCAGAACAAAAAAAGGAAGTAAAAGGTAGAGGTTTTCTACCAAGCAGGGATGGAGAACATTTTGCAGCACGTATAATAACTGTAAATGGTGTAATAAATGCATCACAAGCAAAAAAAATTGCAGAAGCTGCTGAAAAATTCGGAAACGGTCAGTTAGCATTTACTACTAGACTAACAGTAGAATTACCTGGTGTAAAATTTGAAGATATTGAAGCTCTAAGTGAATTTATTGCTAGCGAAAATCTAATAACAGGTGGAACTGGATCAAGGGTTCGTCCTGTTGTGGCTTGTAAAGGTACTGTTTGTGTTCATGGTCTAGCTGATACACAGGCACTTGCTGCTGAAATACACGAAGAATTTTACAAAAATTGGTATGATGTAAAACTACCTCATAAGTTCAAAATTGGTGTTGGTGGATGCCCTAATAACTGTATTAAACCTGACCTAAATGATCTTGGAATTGTTGGTCAACGTGTACCTGACTATGATTCAGAGCTTTGTGTTGGTTGTAAAAAATGTGCTGTTGTAGAGGTCTGTCCTGTTAAAGCAGCTAAATTAACAGATAAAGGTAAACTTGAAATAGATAGTAATCTATGTAATAACTGTGGTAAGTGTATAGAAAGTTGTAATTTTGATAGTATTGAAGAAAAAGAATCTGGTTATAAAGTCTATATAGGAGGGAAATGGGGAAAATCAGTTCGTCCTGGAACACAGATTGATAGATTATTTTCAAAAGAGGAACTTATGACTTTAATTGAAAAAGCAATTCTTTTATTTAGAGAACAGGGTAACACAGGTGAACGTTTTGGAATAACTATCGATAGAATCGGTGCTGATAAATTTATAGAAATGCTTTTATCAGATGAAGTTTTGGAAAGAAAAGAAGAGATACTAGAGGCTCTTTTACACCTTACAGGTGGAGCTGTATGCTAACAATAAATATTTTAATTGTACAGATAACCTATGGAAAAAATTTTAGTTAAGAATAATTAAAATTCTATATATGATATATGATAAATGAGGCTATCTCAAAACACAGATACGCCTCTTTTTCATTGTTGAAATGATAAAGTATATTTGAGTTCATATAAAAAAGAGTGTCTCGTGAATTATAAAATTCATTTTGAGGCACCCACATTATTTTATAATAATTGCTTATTAATTTTATTTTAACTATATAAAAAGTACAAAAAGTAAGAATATCCAATATTCTAAAATTAATTTTGAATTGTATTGATTGAAAAGTTTACTATTCCACTATTTCCATCTTGATTTACTACTAGATACCATGTTCCAGTATTAGGAACTCTCATTCTACATGGATTTTTCTTTGCAAATCCACCATAGTAATCATAATTTCTTTGATTTTTAAATTTCACATAATTTATATGGTCTAACAATATTACATTGGCTTGTTTCTCTAAATTTACCTCTACAATATCCCCTTTTTTTAAGTTCATCTTACTATAACTATATTCCATTGAATTACTCCTCCAGTATCGAATAATCTTTGTTATTTACTCATCTCAAATATGTAAAAATTCATTTAAAATATTACAAATACTATATAATTAGACTATTATCCAGTTTTAACCTTATTTACTACAATCCAAAGGTTATTAAAAATATTATTGGCAACAACTTCTCCATCCCATACAACTCTTTCTTCTTTATTTTCTAATAAAGCATAGTACCCAGAGTCAGAACTTTCATCTTTATAGACTGTAACATAAAACTCTTCATCACTATATTCAGGTATATTTTTAAAGTCTTCAGATATTTTACATGTTAATATATAACCTTCTAATTCTTCATCTATAAACAAAGCAATTCCTCCAATCTCTATATTTTTACTAATTATACCATATTATGTCATAAACTTTTTATTTTATTACAAATTTCTATTTTTTCTTTACTTTATAAATAAATTATATAAATTTTAACTTTTTAACTTTATATTATACTAATTAATTCTTTTGTTTTCCTATATATTTCTTTATAATTTATAAATTTAGCCATTAATTTATACGATTTTATATAGGTAAACATATACTCTCACTTAATATTAAATAATTTACATTTTTTCTATACTATAATCATATTCTTTTGTCAGTTAGTAATTTTCAAAGTAGATTGTTTCAATTAAAATATAATAAAATTGATTTAAAAATTATAATAAACTAATACTTATTAAAAATATCATAAAAAAACAAGTATTCTATCGAATGTAAAATACTTGTTTCTTAGAATTATTTTTGATTTTTTAGCATATCATTTAGAGCATCATATGTGAAATTTATTATTTCTTCACAAGTTACTTTATTTTTTTTAAGAGATACACATATTTCTGAGCTGTATTTATTTCTTACTCTATTCAATAGCTCTCTTGAATACTTCCTTGCTATATTTTCATCTAAATTACTATTTCGCCCATTTAAATACCCTATTATAACAACAGCAGCATTTACAGCTCCACAAACACTTCCAACATTCATTCCAACCCCCATACCACTTCCTATTGAGATTGGTATATCTGTGTTGTGTTCCTCATTATAAGACTTTATTAATGCCTCTGCACAAGTGTATCCTTGGCTATGATATATTGATGGTCTTGTCATTTTTATACTTCCTTTCAAATTTTATTTTATATGTTTTGCTACTTTAAACATGCTAATGGTCTACATATCATATATACTATTTTTGTATCTATAAAATCCAACCTATATTCACTATAAATAAATTTATAATTTTATCAATTTATATTACTTTTTATATAAAGTTACTTTAATTTAAAGCTTTACTTGATATGCTTTTATTATATATTAAATTAACTCTATTTTCTGTGACTTAGTCACACAATCTATATATAATAATTTAATCTACTCTTTTATTGTTATACAATAGACCATTATATATTAGCTTTAAATTTTTAGGCACTTACTGCACTTCATTCAATTAAGTCGTATATTATTATCTTTAATTCTTTGTATTTAAACAAAAGATTTGCTAAAATAAAAATAAGTAGTACTACATAAATTAAACCCTTAGGAGGTTGTGAAATTGAAAAAAATACTTATAACAGGTGCATTAGGACAAATAGGTTCAGAATTAACAATAAAGCTTAGAAATGAGTATGGAGAACAAAATGTAATCGCTAGTTCAAGGAGAGTAAAAGAAGGTAATCCAGTATGTGAATCTGGTATATTTGAGATATTAGATGTTACAGATAAGAATCGTTTTTTTGAAATTGCAAAAAAATATGATGTAGATACTATAATTCATCTAGCATCTTTACTTTCTGCAGTTGCTGAAAGTAAACCTCTAGAAGCTTGGAACTTAAATATGAATGGATTAATAAATGGTCTTGAAATAGCCAAAGAATTGGATTGTAAATTTTTTACACCTAGTTCAATTGCTGCTTTTGGTGAAAATTCTCCAAAAAATATGACTCCTCAAGATACATTACAAAGACCTAATACTATGTATGGTGTGACTAAAGTTTCTGGAGAATTACTATGTGATTATTATCACTCAAAATTTGGAGTAGACACTAGAGGTGTTAGATTTCCAGGTCTTATTTCTTATGTTACGCCTCCTGGTGGAGGAACTACAGATTATGCAGTTGATATATATTATGAGGCATTAAAAAATAAGAGATATAAATCTTATATAGCAGAAGGTACAAAAATGGATATGATGTATATGCCTGATGCACTTCAATCAATAGTGGATTTAATCGAAGCTCCAGCTGATAAACTCATCCATAGAAATGCTTTTAATATTACTGCTATGAGCTTTTCTCCTGAAGAAATAGCTGATTCTATAAAAAAATATATTCCTGATTTTGTGATAGAATATGATGTAGACCCTGTAAGACAAAGTATAGCTGATTCTTGGCCTAACTCTCTAGACAGTAGTAGTGCAGTAAAAGAATGGAACTTTAAGTTTAGTTATGATTTAGATAAAATGACCAAAGATATGTTAGAAAAATTATCAGAAAAAGGAATAGGCAAATAACAACCTATCATTTTTATCAAAATAGGCAATATACTCCATCCTCAATGTAAGCAGGGTGGAGATATAAGCCTGTAATATGTTAATATAAGTTAAAAATGGGTAAAAAATTATATAGCTAAAGACTTTTAATCTTAAAATATATCTAAATAAGATTCAAAAATGAATAATAGTATTAAAAGGAAAGGAAAAGCTACTATGTAAGTAGCAGGTACTAATATTGCTAAATTTAAAAGAAATTAGAGAGGAAATCATAAAAAAATACATAGGTGATAGTTTAATTTCTGAACTTACAGAGGAATTAAAAAATATACTTATAACAGATTTACAGTCTAACCCGTTTAAAAGTAATATTGAGCTCAGTATAATACCAGCAAATATAGAAATATTTAAAAAGATAGAAAATATATTAATAGACTCTAAAGTTAATTTAAAAATGGGTTGGGAAAGAATACTTATAAATTATATCTTAAAAGATTTATTTGAATTAAATTATGAAATAAATAAAAGTTGTAATGAACCTTTGATGTTTAGAGTCATTATATCTATTGATTCTTATGATGCTTAGGCTCAATAAATAATTTACCTGAGGATGTGCTTTAGATTTATGAAATACAAGTTATTTATAGACTTTGAATTTAATATACTAGATGATAATAAAAATAAACCAAAAGAATATAATGGTGCGGAATTAATTTCTATTGGTGGAGTTTTAGTTGATAACGAATTTAATACAATAGATAATTATTACTCTTTAGTTAAGCCAAAATACAATAAAATACTTTCAAATAAATGTAAAAATTTAACCAAATTGAACCAACTAGATATCAATAATGCTCCTAATCTTTTATATGTTATGGATGATTTTTATAAATGGTTTTGTAAATTTGATGATGTTACAATATATAATTGGGGTGATTTTGATATAACTGGCCTTCTAACTTCATTTAGAGTATATAAATATACAGGTAAATGCTTAGAGTTATTTAATATGATGATTGACATTCAACCTTTTATATCTCAACATATTACATACAATAATAGAATCTTATCTAAGCAAATATCTTTACTGAATATGAAAAAAATTTTTTCTGTAGAAGGAGATATTAAACATAACTCACTTTCAGATGCTGTGGATTTAATGAATGTGTGTAAATGCTTTTTCTTTAACTCCCCTAAAAATATCGATATTCTTGAAGAATTATATAATAAATTACCTGCTCTCAAAACACCTTTATATTATATTCCCTACTTTGAAGATGAAAATTTTGAACTCAAATTTGATAGAACTCCAGAAGATATAATAATATATCTTAAACAAATATTAACTATACTAAATATAAGTAAAAAAGAAATTTATTTTAAAAAAAGAAGTGTATTAGTGAATAACTCTAAAATTATTAACTTTAAAAATCTATCTTCTTCTTTCAAATTAATAAAACTCAATGAATTTGAAGAATATCCTGATTTTATCTTAAAATTAGGAGATAAAAAGAGTTTTGTTGAATCTGTTATTAAAATAAATAAAAGTAACAGAAAATCCATAAAAAATTTAATATTAAAATTATCAAAAAAACCTTAAATAGTTGAATCCAATTATTTAAGGTTTTTTATACTTTGAATTAAATTTTTTATATAGGATATACTAACTAAGTGTAAATATTTTTTAAAGGAGTAATTGATAGATATGACAGTAGTATTAATAAGAAGTATTATATTATACATAACAGTGCTAATTGCACTTAGAGTCATGGGAAAAGGTGAAATAGCTGAAATGAACTGTTTTGATTTAGTTATAACACTATTAATTGCAGAAGTTGCATCTGTCCCAATGGAAAATAATAATATACCAATCATAAATGGTGTTGCAGCAATATCTGGACTTGTAATCATGCAGACTCTAATTTCATTCTTATCATTAAAAAGCAGAAAATTAAGTTCATTTTTATCAGGTAAACCTTCTGTATTAATAGATAAAGGAAAAATTGTATATAAAGAGCTTAAAAAAGAAAGAATTAGTATAGATGAATTATTAGAACAACTTAGGATTCAAGGATACTTTAACCTAAAAGATGTACAATATGCTATTTTGGAGACTGATGGTAATCTAAGTGTTGTACCAGCATCAAGCTACAATAGTACTCCTCCAAGAGCTTTTAATCATTTACCTATCCCACTTATACTGGATGGTAGAATAATAAATAAAAATCTAGACATAGCTCAAAAAGATACTAACTGGTTAATGGGTATTTTAAAATCTAATCACATAGAAACTTTTAAAGATGTTCTTATTTGTGTTTTAGATGAAAATGACAAAATATTTATTCAAAATAAAAAGGGTGATTAATATTGAAATCTACAACATTTGTTATACTATGGACTATCTTATTTGTATTATTTGGATTTTACGTTAACAATAAACTATATGATTTTACAGAAGGATATAAAGACAATATATCTGTTTTAGAAAAATCTATAGAAAATGAAGATTGGGAAAAAGCTCAAAAAGAAGCTGATTCAATATCTACGAGTTGGAATAAAGAAAAAAACCATTGGTACAAAGTTTTAAATCATGAGTACTTTGATGAAATAGGATTAAGGTTTAATATTCTGGACAAAGCAATTTATACTGAAAATAAATTAAAATCTTTAGAAGAAGTTGAAAGTATAAAAACATATTTGGGAAATATTATTGAAAGTGTTAAGTTTGATGTAAACTATATATTTTAATAACTTTAAATAAGGATATAGATGGAGCTAATCTACATCCTTATTTTTGTGCTTTTATAAAACTTACATATTTTTTACTTCCAAATTTTCAACAATTATTATTATCAAAATAAATCTTAAAAGCTTCTCCAATAAACTTAGATGCACCATCACCATAATTCTTATCAGTTACTTTTATATAGTTAGAATCTTGTAAATAAAGCTCTGACATATAATCAAAGTATCTTTCACCATTGTCTATTTTATAAAATTCATTACTTCTTTTCATTTCATTGTCTATTTCTTCAACAATGCTTTGAACTTCCCTTGAAGAACAATCTCTACTCAAATCTTCTACAAGTTTTTCATACAATGTATTTATCTTTGGTTTTCTATCTCTTAGATAAGTCTTTAGTACTTGTCCAATAAACTTACCTGCTCCACTTCCATACTTTTTATCTACTTCTTCTATCCACATAGGATTTACTAGATAATTTTGAACCATATAATACCAGTTGTCATCACCAGTATCCATAGAGAAAATTTCATAATCTTTTTTAGATATATCTGTTATCTCTTTTGCTATTTCTTGAAGGTCTGTTGAAGAATGATTCCTACTTAAATCTTCTACAAGCTTTCTATATAATTCTTTTAATTTTGGATGTTTTTCTTTTAAACAATCATTTTTATATCTATCAAATTTTTCTCCTAAATTCAATATATCACTGCTAAAATTTGTTTTTATAGCTTGGGCAAACTTCTCAATAGTTCCATATTGTTTTATAGCCATTTTAGCAATTTTCTCTTCATTAGACTTAACTCTTTCTATATATTCATTGTATTTTTCTACACTACCATAAATTTTAATTACCTTATTCCTATGCTCTCTTTTAAATTCTTCTAAAACATCAAAATACTCGCTCATATCAAACTCTTTAAAATCAATATTTCCTTCTCCTCTTAGAGTTTGATTTATAAGCTCTATCAATTCATCCAGTCTCTTTCGTTTTAAAATAAGTAATTTTTTTTGATTTTTTAGAGCTTCAACCTTATCAAAATATTGGCTTGACATTATTTCCTTAACCTCTCTTAAAGGAATATCAATCTCCTTAAAAAATAAAATTTGTTGAAGAGTTTTAATAGATTCATCATCATAAAGTCTATATCCTGCATCTGTAATTTTATTTGGTTTTAAAAGACCTATTTCATCATAATAATGTAATGCCCTCACACTTATTCCAGTTAAATCAGAAACTTGTTTCACTGTTCTCATATCCACACCTCAAATTTTAATTTTACAGCCATCAATACCTACTAATATATTCAAGCTATATTTTCATATTACACTATTACGTAATGTTAGGGTCAACAATATATTTTTTATACATCCAAGATTAAATATCCTGTTTTCATATGCTCTAAGACCTCAGAGAACAATAACGGAAGTTGTCCTGTATCATCACATGTTTGAGTTAAGTAATCTATTATAATATTGGATATTTTCTCAATTATAATAGCAGTTTTATCAAAAATATCAGCTACTTGTATAAAAGAGTCGTTTTTGTATTCCTCCCCAATACTGTTGAGCATTCTACTCATTTTATCAAATCCACCTTTAAATTGAACAGTATCTGGTTCTTTAATTCCTTTGATTGCATTTGGAATTGTTGGTACTGTTCCAAAAAACATAACCATATTGGTCAAAATCTTATCATAATCATCTTTATCCAATTCAGTGTTCCACTGTGGCAACTCTTTAATAAACTTTTCAAAACCTTTATATCCCAAAAATCCTTTAGGTGGATTTAAAAACATATCACGCTTTATAGCAATAGCTTCTCTAGCAATGTTATATTTATTCTTTGAAGTATTCATTCTTATTGTGCAAATAGTATTTTCTTTGCTTAATCCAGGGGAATTTCAATTCATGCTTTCACGTAATTTATCATAAGAAAGATGTAATAATTCTGTTCTACCACAATCATACAGATATATTCCTTCATCATCATATCCTACCATTAATATATAATGAAAAGGAATGTGTTCTTTATGATATAGCTTCTTATAATATGGTAGATAATACATATCTAAAGCTCCTAAAATAACTGGATATCCATCATCAATTTCAGATTTTGCTTTCTTTAATGCTTGCTCATACTTTTTAAACTCATGATGTTTGTATTCAAATCCAACAATTGGTGCTAAAAATTTATACATCTGTTTTGTCCTTCCATCTCCCAAAGCTACCATTCTTTTCAAATCAGCTTTATTTGTTTTCATATAACAAAATGAACCAAAACCTGACAGTAAAAAGAAAAAATCGTTTGGAAGGCATTCACCGGTTTTATTTATATATAAATCTTCTATACCATTCCACATACACTCATAATCATGTGAATGATGTTTAATTTCAATTATTTTTCTCATATAATCTATCTCCTCACTATAAATTTTCATTAGATTCAGTATAAACCCTCTTACAATGAGAGAGTCAATAACTATTGTATTTATAAAATTTATATTTTAGGTCTTATATTTTCACATTATTAAGCCATTTGGAACTATAATATATTTTTTTATACTATTTACTGTATAATTTAATAAATTCAAATAAAAAAAGAGCATATAAAAACCTAAAAATAGTTTTTATACACTCTTAAATAATTTATTTTATTATTTTCCAGCTTTCATAGCTCTGATTTTTAATGGTAAAGTGAATAAATTAATAAATCCTTCTGCATCTTTGTGGTCATAAAGTTCACTATTTCCAAAAGAAGATATTCCTTCATCATAAAGAGCATTTTCAGTAAATATTCCAGCAGGTTTTATATTTCCTTTGTAAAGTTTAACTTTTACTGTTCCTGTAACATTATCTTGAGTTTGTTCCATAAATGCATCTATAGATTCTCTTAATTTACAATACCATAGTCCATTGTAAATAAGTTCTCCGTATTTATAAGATACCATTTGTTTGAAATGTAATGTATCTTTGTCTAAAGTAGCACTTTCTAAAATATTATGTGCTTCATAAAGGATTGTTCCTCCTGGAGTCTCATATATACCTCTTGATTTCATACCAACAAGTCTATTCTCAACTATATCTATAACACCAATTCCATGTTTACAACCCAACTCATTTAACTTATGAATCAGTGCAACTGGAGATAATTCTTCGCCATTTACCTTTTTAGGTACACCTTTTTCAAAGTAAACTTCTACATATTCAGCTACATCACATGCATCTTCTGGGTCTACACATTGTTTATAAACATCTTTTTTATGTTCATTTTCTAGGTGCTCTATATCTCCACCTTCTGTTGAAACATGCCAAAGGTTAGCATCTACTGAATATATTTTAGCTTTAGTTGCTGTTACCTTTATATTATGTTTTTCAGCATAGTCTATAGCATCTTCTCTTGATTTTATATTCCAAATTCTCCAAGGTGCAATAACTTTTATAGTCGGGTCAAGAGCTGCAATTGTAGCTTCAAATCTAACTTGGTCATTACCTTTTCCTGTACATCCATGGCATATATATTTTGCACCTTCTTTATGAGCAACTTCAACTAATTTTTTAGCTATTATAGGTCTTGCTAAAGAAGTTCCTAATAAGTATTTTCCTTCATATTTAGCCTCTGCTTTTACGGCTTTAAATATAGTTTCAGTTACAAATTCTTCACTTATATCATCCACATATGCCTTTGATGCTCCACTTTGTAAAGCTTTTTCATATACATCTTCCATTTTATCTTCCTGACCTACATTTCCACAAACAGCTATAACATCTATATCTTCATAATTTTCCTTTAACCAAGGTATTATGATTGATGTGTCAAGTCCTCCTGAATATGCTAATACTACTTTTTCCTTCATTTTTAATTCCTCCCAATCTTAAATTATAATTTTTATTTTATAGAAATTCTTAATATTGAATGACTCTGAGAATTTAGACTCACATAAAATCATTTTAATACTAAAAAAACCCCTTAGTATTTTAAAATACTAAGAGGCGAAATATCCGCGGTACCACTCTTATTGATAAACTTAGCTAATCAATTAGTAAATGTTCAACATACCAGATAAACACTAATAATTAAATATATTAAAAAACGCCTCTTGGAAAAACCAAGAGACGAAATATATCCGCGTTACCACTCTAATTGATAAGATAAACTTATCCACTCTTTCTCTTAAGGCGAGATTACCTACTAACATACTAAATTCAATTAGTATCCTCCAAAGTTCTTTTCACTAATACTTATTTGCCAAGCTTCCACCATCCTCAGCTCTCTATAAAACACATAGAAGTTACTCTCTTTCTCACAGGATTTAAATATAAAGTTTTATATCTCTCTTATAAAATATATAATAGTTTATTTTTCCATTTATGTCAACTATATAATTTATTTTATTTTTATTTTAAAGAGAGTTTTATATAATTGATTAATATGTTACTTTCCAAAGACATAGTCCTTTAGCTGGTGCAGTATCTGATGATTGACATCTATCTTTTGATTCAAGCATATACTTAATATCTTGTGGAGCTCTTCTTTTTAGACCAACATCTATCAAAGCACCTACTATTATCCTTACCATGTTATACAAAAATCCATTTCCTTCTACATATATTTCTATAACATTATCATCTTCTTTTATATTTATAGAATAAATTTCTCTTACATTTGATTTTTTCTTAGATTTAGAAGAAGCAAAACTAGTAAAATCATGTTCTCCTACTAAATACTCACTTGCTTTTCTCATTCTATCTAAATCTAATTTTTTACTTACATGAGTAGCATATTTTCTTATAAAAGGATTATGATACTTATTATTGTCAATTTTATACATATAAGTCTTTGACTTTACATTGTATCTTGAATGAAATCTTTCATCAACTTCTTCAACAGTTTTTACAACTATATCTTCTGGTAAATATTGATATAAATATTTTTGAATTTTATCCAAAGAATCCATACAATTAGTTCTAAAATTTACCACTTGTCCTCTTGCATGAGCTCCCATATCAGTTCTTCCAGAACCTATTATCTCCACTGTTTCATTAGTCATTTTACTTAAAACATTTTCAAGTTTTTCTTGAATAGTCATATTATTGTCACCTAATTTTTGATATCCTTTATATCTTGAACCATCGTATGCTACTATCATTTTTATGTTTCTCATCTTAATCCTCTTTCTAAGAATTTATGCTTGTTTAGCAAATTTATTTTTTATATTAAAAGTTATTTTTGTTCCAACATTCTTTTCACTTTCTATTTTCATTCTTCCACCATGAAGTTTTACAATTTCATTACTAATTGCTAGTCCTAATCCACTACCAGCCTTATTATAATCTTCTTGGAAAAATTTATCTAACACTTTATTTAAATTTTGCTTTTCTATACCTGAACCATTATCCTCTACTGATATGGTTGTTATCTCTTCATCTTGAGAAGCTACAACTTTTATGTAACCACCTTGACTCGTAAATTTAAATGAATTTTGTATTAAATTTATGAGAACCTGTCTTAATCTATTTTTATCTCCTTGAATGTTCTCTATAAATTCATTTTCAAATTCAAATAAAAGTGATATATCTTTTTCAGCTGCTTTAACTTTAAGTTGATTTACAACACCTACAATTAAACCTTCAACATCAACTATATCAACATGAAGTTTTATCCTGTCTGAAGAAAGCCTTGAAAAGTCTAATAATTCTTCAACTAGTTTTATAAGTCTTTCTGTTTCATCTTGTATAATGCCTAAACCTAAGTCTAGTTCTTCTCTTGTTATACTTTCATAACCTAAGGTTTCACTCCACCCCTTTATAGATGTAAGAGGAGTCCTTAGTTCATGAGATACAGATGATATAAATTCCTCTTTTAATTTTTCACTTTTGTCAATCTCATGTGCCATGTGTTCAAATGTCTGTGCTAAATCACCAATTTCATCATCTACAATCTTCATCTTTTCTAATTTTATATTATAATTTCCTACAGCCAATTCATTTGCAAATTTCTTTAGCTCTCGTAATGGTTTTATAAGAGTCTCAGCAAATTTAAGACTTATTAGTATAGCTATAATAAGTATAAATATTCCTGCTAATATAAGCCATGTAGCTTGCTTTAATATTGCATTATCAATAGCATCTAATGATACTGTATATCTAACAACACCTTCTATTATATTATTTACCTTAAGTGGTAAGGAGATACTCATAACATGCTCTCCTGTATCTGGTATTCTATAAGTATAAGGTGTTAAATTTTTAGTTTTTATATCTTTTAATGCATTGTTAACATCTTCATAGTTTGCTTTTTCTTTACTTTTAAAACCATATTGGTCTAATATAATATTTTTATCTTTATCTATTATTGAAATTCCAAATTCTGAATTTTTAGTTAAGGGTTGTTTATCAAATATATTTTTTACTTTTTTCTCAAAACTTGTAGTTTCCATTGTAATAGCATTATATTCATCAGCATATTTTATTTCAGATTCAAGTAGCTGTTTGACAGAATCATAATAGTAGTTTTGTATGTAAAACATGAACAATCCTTCAAACAGAGTAACCATTATAATAATTATTATAAAATAGTTTTTTATTACTTTTTTTCTCAGACCTTCAAAATGTAACACTATTATTCTTCCTTTCTAAAACAGTATCCATAACCCCAAATAGTTTGTATATATTTTGGTTTTGATGGGTCATCTTCTATTTTATTTCTTATCCTTCTTATATTTACATCTACTATTTTAAAATCATATAAATAGTTAGTTCCCCATACTTCGTCTAATATCTGGTCTCTACTTAACGACTGCTTAGCATTTGATATTAGATATTTCACTATTGAAAATTCAGTTGGTGTAAGCTCAATTTCCTTTCCATTTTTAAATAATTTTCTTTTGTCTATATCAAGTATAAATGGTGGAGAAACTATCTCACTCGACTTAACACTTGAATCATCCTTTGCTACTCTTCTAAGAAGAGCAGAAACTCTGACTAAAAGCTCTTTTATACTAAATGGTTTTATGATGTAATCATCTGCTCCTGAGATAAATCCTTCTATTTTATCATCTTCTTGAGCTTTAGCAGTAAGCATTATTATACCTACTTGGTCAAAATTCTCCCTTATAAATTTACATACTTCTATACCACTTATATCTGGAAGCATTACATCTAAAAGAGCTATTGTAATATCCTTTTCTGTTGTCATTTTTTCTATAGCTTCTCTTCCAGTACCTGCCTCAACTATTTCATAGCCTTCCCTTTTTAAGTTTATACTAACAAAACTTCTAATACCAATTTCATCTTCTAGTATAAGTATCTTTTCCTTCATAAAATAAAACCTCCAATTGAGTATAATATTAACCATATATTAATGAGAAATATTCTTTTAATGCGTCTATAGTCATATCTAGCTTATCCATTTCATTTGCATTGTTTACAACTAGTAAGAAAGTATATTCATCGCTCTCTTGAAGTACAATAGAATTTTGAGTACCTGTATTTTTTCTATCTTCAAGTTTATTTTTACTCTCTACTACTATATTAAATAAATTCTTACGGTCTGAATAGTCAAAATAGTAAAATTTAAATACTGCTTTTTCTCCAACAAATTCCTGTTCAACAAGTATTTTATCAAATAAATTATTTGGAATAAATAATTTAAAATTATATTTATAATTATAATATATCTGACTTGTAAATATTAAACTTGAGTCAGCACCTTCTTTTCCATTCCATCTATACCAACTTATAGTTGCAGATGATTTAGAACTATAAGTATTTTTATTATTACCTGTACTGCCTGCAACTATAGGTATTTCTATAATCTTATCTTTGTCAATATCATCTACAGGTATATAATAAGATTTAGTAATAGTTTTATCATAATCACTAAAAGCTTTGTTAATTTTCCCATCTTTCATATAAAGTATCTGCGTAATATAGTTATTATCTTTCAATATAGGAATATCAAGTACAATACCTTTTATAGCTGCAGAAGAATTTCCAACAGATGAAGCAACATTACCTAATGTTATATATAATTCACTTAAGTTTTTTACATTTTCAAACTTAACAGAATCTTTGATTTTCATTTTCCCATCAAAATTTGCAACACTTGCAAACATTTCATTAGTCTTATTATTCAAATGAAGCATCAATATGTCTAACTTGTCATCTCCATCTATATATCCAATTTTTACTTTCATGTCATTAAAATCTTCTTTATTTTGAAGCCATGATGCATCCAAGTCATATATTTTTGTTATTTCATTATCTACTACTTTATATATATGCATATTCGTTTTGTCTTTGGATTTAACCAATAAGATAACTTCCTTATATCCATCTGAGTCCAAATCATAAAAATTAGCATATTCTATTGATTCGCCATTTTCTAAAAAATGGTCTCCAAGTACGTATTTTTCTCCATTGTAACTCAAGGTTACAAACCCTACCTGACTCACATTATTACTTAAATCTTCTTTTTGTTCAAATACTACTAATTCATCAATTCCATCGCTGTTTAAATCTACCTTATTTATTTTTCCTACTTCTTTTGTATTAGAAGGCAATATCATAGATGAATCTGGTTTTAGTAACTGGTCAATACCATCATACAATACTTTTTTTGTATCATCATAGTCAGGTATCTTCGCTAATTGTTCTGGAGATTCAGTTTTTATATTACATCCAGTAACAAATAACATCATCAGGGCTACTACAGTAATAAGCTTTAACACTTTCATTTAACTCCTCCTAATCCTATAAATCTTTAAATCTTTAAATTTGTTCACAAAAATCTCCTCACAATAATTAGACGTTTCAAGGCATCATAATGTTTTACTTATTTTAATAAAATTTTATATTTTACAAATAAATCATGTAAAACTTATTTATTATTTCTAGGAGGCTTAGGACCCGGATATTGGAAAAAGTTAGTTTTTAACATACCATTATACAATTTTCTTTTTTTATCTGCTTTTTGCCCAAACTCATATTCAAAGTCTTCATAAGAAGTTATCAAATAATACGACCAATTTTTTAATTTTCTAAATGCATAACCAAGCTCCTTATACAACTGTTTAACACTGTCTTTATCTTCTAATCTTTCTCCGTAAGGAGGATTAGTGATTATAAATCCAAACTCATCTTCACTTTTAAATTGAGTTGCATCTCCTACATTAAACTCTATATATTCATCTACACCTGCTATTTCAGCATTTTCTCTAGCTATATCTATAGATTCTTCATCTATATCATATCCATAAATCTTAAATTTAGATTCATTATCTATCTTATTAAAAGCATCTTTTCTTACATCCCACCATATTTTCTTATCAAGAGTTCTCCACTTTTCTGATATAAACTCTCTATTTAAGCCAGGTGCCATATTTATACCAATCATAGCAGCTTCAATCAATATAGTACCAGAACCACACATAGGGTCTACTAAAACTCTACCTGCTTTCCAGGGAGTTAAATAAATAAGCCCAGCAGCTAAAGTCTCTCTTATTGGAGCTTTATTTGCCTTTTCTCTATATCCTCTCTTATGCAAAGCATCTCCTGTTGTATCTATAGAAATGGTTACTTTGTCTTTGTGTATAAATACAAAAATAGGGTATTTCTCCTTATCTTCTTTAAGCAAACCATCCTCCAAATAACTTTTCTTTAAGCTTTCTACTATAGCCTTTTTTACTATGGCTTGTACATCTGGTGTACTGTATAATTTTGATTTTATAGAGGAAGCTTTTGATATAGGAAATTGAGCTCCATAAGGTATATATCTAGACCAGTTTATTCTTTTTGTATTTTCAAATAATTCATCAAAGCTTTTTGCCTCAAATTCAGCAATTTTAAGATGTACTCTTTCAGCACATCTCAACCACATGTTTGACTTTGCTATTCCAAACTCATCAGTTTTATATGTTATTCTTCCATCTTCTGTTTTTATTATTTCATATCCTAAATTAGTAATCTCTCTAGCCAGCATTTTTTCCATTCCAAAAAAACATGGCGATATTAACGTATAATTTTTCATAAAACCTCCTGTTTCCTTATATTAACTATAAAACTTATTTATTTTTAAAATAATCTACACATTTAAATTCATACTTCCCATTTTATATCCTGACATATCTAGTGTAACATATTTAAAGCCAAATATTTTTAATTTAGTATCAACTTTATTAAAATTGTTATTTTCAAAAAATTTACCTAGTTCTTCCTGTCCAACTTCTATTCTAGCTATATCTCCATGCATTCTCACTCTAAATTGAGAAAAACCTAAATTGGATAGATATTCTTCACTCTTTTCTACTATTCTTAAATTTTCATCTGTTATTTCAACTCCATAAGGTATCCTACTCGCAAGACATGCAAATGATGGTTTATTAAAAGTATTTAATCCTAATGTTTTTGAAAGCGACCTAATTTCTTCTTTTTTTAAACTACTATCTTTTAATGGACTAATTACTCCTAATTCACTCAATGCCTTAAGCCCAGGTCTATAGTCTCCTAAATCATCTATATTTGTTCCATCTACTATGTACTTTATATTATGTTCTTTTGCTACCTCTTTTATTTTAGAGAATATATATTTTTTACAATGATAACATCTATCAACACCATTTTCTTTAAATTCTTTTAAATCAAAGTTTTCTATATTTAATATGATATGTTTAACACCAAAATTTTGAGTATATTGTTTAGCCTCTTCAATTTCCCTACTTGAATGCATCATTGCATGAATAGTCACAGCTATAACATTTTCACCTAATGTATCTTTTGCAACCTTAAGCAAAAAATTACTATCTACTCCACCAGAATAAGCAACTACAACACTGCCTAATTCAAGTAACATTTTTTTTAATTTATCTAATTTTTCTTTTTCCTTCACAAAATTTACCTCCATATCTGGAAAAATATGAACTATAAAACTATATATTATTTTTTTACATTCTTAATGATTATAACATATAAAGTATTTATTTTATAAATTATAATTACCTTTAAATCTATTAATTATAATATTAAAAATATTAAAGTATTTTTTTAACCTTTGTAATTTAAACATATTACTATGCTACACTGTGTATAAAAACCTAGTTTGACACACTCCCCATAACTAAAGCAAGTGGATTCTTGGTGACTAACAATTTAATACTATCTAAATGATAGAATATCAATCCCACCAAAAAAGCACTATTGTAGAGCGTTTTAATACATCCTTAAGAGCCTTTAAGGTTTCATACCCTTGTATAATAATATCCTCACAATAAAATACTAATTCAATACATAAGTCATCAAATTTTTTACCATCTTTAGTTAAATTTTTTACAGAATATTGAACTGTATCACATCCAATTGCGATTGGAAAGATTCCATGCTTTTCATACCAATATTTTGCAATAGCTATATGTTCTTCATCTCTAGGACAATCATTAAATCCGCCAATAGGTATGTATGCAAATACTTCATATGGTTTAATTGTTGGAATTTTAGCTATGTAAACTTTGTTATATTCATGAAATATATCTATATTCATAATTGGTCTAAAATGTTTATAATCATAAAAATCATCTTCTAAATCAATTAGCTCCTTTAATAATTCTGAAATCTCACTCTTCCTAAAATCAAAAAATTGATTTACATCAATTTCATTATATTTTGTTAAACAATACTCTCTATAGTTTTCAAGAGAACCATACTCTTTAGTAATCATATCTATATTTTTTCTTAATAGCCCTACTTTTTCATCAATGACTATAATTGGTGTATATTCTTTTTCTTTTCCATCTTCTATCATCTTTTCAAATAAAACATCAATATCAATCTCATTGTTCAAAGGAACACATTCAAAATCATATAAATCTTCAATACTCATATTTATCTCCTATTCTTTTTAGATTTAATTTTTTGAAAGTTTTATTTTTGTTGTCAGATTTTTAATACCACTATTATTTAAACTATAAATATAGAGGCAATTTACAAAATATACTTATATAAAGAAAAGCT
Source organism: Clostridioides difficile ATCC 9689 = DSM 1296 (assembly GCF_001077535.1). Lineage (GTDB taxonomy): Bacteria > Bacillota > Clostridia > Peptostreptococcales > Peptostreptococcaceae > Clostridioides > Clostridioides difficile. The sequence continues at coordinate 1,975,181 of NZ_CP011968.1, read as the reverse complement.
TCATTTCTTTTTTCTATATAAAACTGTATGAACAAGATATTTTTTATGATAATTACCTTATATAAATATGATAGCACAAAACAAATGTTCATGGTTAATAATAAGTAATTTTGTAACAATTCGTTGTAATATTATAATATTTTAATATAAATTAGTTGATTGTCTTGAAAAATGCTTGATTTACAGGCATATTCGCAGGTTTGCAGATTGATTTTACTACTCATTTACTACTTTTAACGAATTGAGCCTTGATATGCAAAAGCACCTGCGAAGCTGCCGGATAAACCACTACACCACCTTACGCGGCACGTCGAAAAGAAAAAATAAAATAAGCACCACCTATAAGGCGGCGTTTCTCACTCCCACACAGGAGAACAGGAACGCTGCTTTTTTTATGCCCTCATGTTACGCAGTAAGGGCAAATAAAGCCTTGATTTATGCGGCTCTTAGAGCGCGGAAATGAGAAAGGCAAGGGTTGATACCTTTTCCCTCAAAATCGCGTTTCTACTGCGTAACAAATCCAACCAAAGGAGTGATGAAGCTATGGCAGTTTTCCGCGTGGAAAAGAACAAAGGTTATACGGTTATGAGCAACCACCATTTACGCAACAAGGAACTTTCCCTAAAGGCAAAGGGCTTGTTGTCGCAAATGCTCTCACTTCCCGAAGATTGGGACTACACCCTTGCAGGGCTGTCCCTTATCAACCGGGAAAGTATCGACGCTATCCGCACCGCTGTATGGGAGCTTGAAAAAGCCGGATATATCACAAGGCGGCAGGGACGCGACGAGAAAGGCAAAATGACCGCTATTGAGTACACCATTTACGAACAGCCACAGCCCCCGGCATTGGATTGTCCGGTATTGGAAAATCCAACAGCGGATAAGCCGATATTGGAAAATCCGACACCGGATAACCCGACGTCGGAAAATCCAACGCAATTAAATAAAGAGATACAAAAAACTAACTTACCAAAAAAAGAAAAATTAAATACAGATATATCAAGTACCCATTCCATTCCTTTCCATTCCCTAAATCCCTCTCCCTTAGAGGACGCGGCACAGCTGCCGGAACGGAAGCGAAAGGAAGCGACAGACGCATACAGCGTGTATGAGGAAATCATCAAGGACAATATCGAGTACGACTATCTGATACAGGACAGATACCTTGACCGGGACAGGATAGAGGAAATCCTTGCCCTTATTCTTGAAACCGTCTGCACCAAACGAAGAACAATCCGTATCGCCGGGGACGACCACCCGGCAGAGCTTGTAAAAGCAAAATTTATGAAACTGAACAGCGAACATATCCGCTTTGTACTGGACTGTATGCAGGAAAACACCACCAAAATCCGCAACATCAAGCAGTACATGAAAGCTGCCCTTTTCAATGCTCCGTCTACGATTGGCAGCTATTACACGTCCCTTGTATCTCACGATATGTACGGCGGGCGCACTATCCAGTCGGCAAGAAGCAAGGGCATACCCGATTACACCTGCAACGAGGGCGAAAGCCTGTAAACCAACCCAAAGGAGGATTTTATGATGACACAGAAAACAGGAGCTTTGATTTTTGATGAAACCGCTGACCGCTACGACATTCGCTTTGACGTAAACGACTATTACGGGGGATTGCATTGCGGCGACTGCATGGAGGTCTTTGTGCGGGGCAAATGGAAGCCGACCCGTATGGAGTACGGGGACAACTGGTATCTTGTGGGTATTCGGGCGGCAGACCTTTCCGGGCTGCGGGTACGGATTTAACAGGGCGGAGTGAAAGCGGATGCTCTTTTTTCATGCCCGTCCCGTTTCCCGGCGGCGGGCATACCACCATAGAACACGAAAGGAGGACACCCATTGCAGGAGGAAACCAACGAAAAGACCATAGCCCTTTACATCAAGACCGGAAAGCTGACCGCGCAGCAGCTCCAAAAGGCTATGAAAGCCCTGCTTGCACAGATGAAAAAGCAGCATGACAAACAGAAAATCCCGCATGGCAAGCAGACCCTAAAGCAGCTTATGAAGCAGAACGCGGGCGTTTCCAACATTGAAATCACAAAGGAGAATATCAAAGCCTTTGAGAGTACGGCGAAAAAATACGGGATTGACTTTGCCTTAAAGAAAGACAGCACCGAAACCCCGCCCCGCTATCTTGTGTTTTTTAAGGGACGGGACGCGGACGCACTGACCGCAGCTTTCAAGGAGTTTTCCGCAAAGAAGCTGACGCAGGAGCAAAAGCCCTCTATCCGCAAGCTGATTGTTTCCCTCAAAGAAAAGGCGGCAGCTTTGAACGCACAGCGGGAGAAAGTCAAGAACAAAGACAGGGGGATTGCAAGATGAACGCTATCAACTGGAAAAGGCTGATACTTCCCAATATTCCCTATCTGCTCTTTATGTATCTCTTTGATAAAGTCGGGCAGGCGGTACGCCTTGCGCCGGGGGCTGACCTGTCCGGCAAGGTGCTTTCCCTTGCAGACGGCTTTTCCGCTGCCTTTGCAAATCCGCTTCCGAGCCTTGCCCCTATGGATTTACTGACAGGGCTTTTCGGCGCGGTACTTATCCGGCTGATTGTCTATGTCAAAGGCAAGAACGCGAAGAAATACCGCAAAGGTGTGGAATACGGCTCTGCCCGTTGGGGAAATGCCGAAGATATACGTCCCTACACCGACCCGGTATTTCAAAATAACGTGCTGCTCACACAGACGGAACGGCTTACCATGAACAGCCGCCCAAAGCAGCCGAAGTATGCAAGGAATAAAAATATCCTTGTTATCGGGGGAAGCGGCAGCGGCAAGACGAGATTTTTTGTGAAGCCGAATTTAATGCAAATGCACAGCAGTTACGTTGTAACCGACCCGAAAGGAACGGTTTTAGTCGAATGTGGGAAACTCTTACAGCGGGGCGGGTATCGGATAAAGGTGCTGAACACCATTAACTTCAAAAAAAGCATGAAATACAATCCCTTTGCCTATCTCCGCAGCGAGAAAGATATTTTGAAACTGGTAAATACCTTGATTGCCAACACCAAAGGGGACGGGGAAAAAGCCGGGGAGGATTTTTGGGTAAAATCGGAACGGCTCTTTTACTGCGCCCTTATCGGCTACATTTGGTACGAAGCCCCGGAGGAAGAAAAGAACTTTACGACGCTGCTTGAAATGATAAATGCCAGTGAAGCCCGCGAGGACGACCCGGAATTTCAGTCCCCCGTTGACCTCATGTTTGAACGGTTGGAGGAAAAAGACCCGGAACACTTTGCCGTCCGGCAGTATAAGAAATTCCTGCTGTCTGCGGGAAAGACAAGAAGCTCTATCCTCATTTCCTGCGGTGCGCGGCTTGCCCCCTTTGACATTAAGGAGCTGCGCGACCTTATGGAAACCGACGAAATGGAGCTTGACACCATAGGCGACCGCAAGACCGCCCTGTTTGTTATCATTTCCGACACCGACGATACATTTAACTTTGTTGTGAGTATTCTTTACACGCAGCTTTTCAATCTCCTTTGCGACAAGGCAGATGATGAATACGGCGGCAGGCTGCCCGTCCATGTGCGCTGTCTGTTAGACGAGTTTGCAAATATCGGGCAGATACCGAAGTTTGAAAAGCTCATAGCCACCATACGAAGCCGGGAAATCTCCGCTTCAATCATTTTGCAGAGCCAGTCGCAGTTAAAAGCCATTTACAAGGACAACGCCGATACCATAGCCGGCAACTGCGACACCACCCTTTTCTTAGGCGGAAAGGAGAAAACCACCCTCAAAGAAATGTCGGAAATCTTGGGGAAAGAAACCATTGACAGCTTCAACACTTCCGAGAACCGGGGGCGGGAGGTATCGCATGGGCTGAACTATCAGAAGTTAGGCAAGCAGCTTATGACGGAAGATGAAATTGCGGTTATGGACGGCGGGAAATGTATCTTACAGCTACGCGGGGTGCGCCCGTTCTTCTCTGATAAGTACGACATTACAAAGCACCCCAACTATAAATATCTTTCCGACTATGACAAGAAAAATACCTTTGATATGGAAAAGCATTTAAGGCGCAGACCCGCCCTTGTAAAGCCGGACGAACCCTTTGACTATTACGAAATCAGCGAAGCAGATTTGCAGGAGGACACCGACCATGAATAGACGTATGCAGAAGAAAAAAGATAAGAAAATCACAGAAGCCATAAACGGGCTTGTTTTCATTGCCGAGCGACGGGAACAGCAACGGCAGGCAGCTATCCAGCAGTTTGTGAAACGGTGTGAAGCCCTGTATGAGCAGAAACGGGTGCGGCGGGAACTTTGATTTTACGGGAGGTTATACTATGAGCAGACAGAAAACAAAAACTGATGATATACGTCGTGAACGTTATTTTACAAAGATGATAGAAAATGCAGAAAACGCTCTGCGGGAGTATTTGCAGGAACGCGGAGGGGAACAGACCCTTTACGTTACCGAGTATATGCAGCGTAGGAGCTATCTTTTGGAATGACGAAAAATGTGTGTTCCCGGCTGAAAAGAAAGGAGGAATTGACGCAGTAACAAAGAAACAGACAACTTACAGAATACGCGCCCCTACTGGAAAATCCATAACGCCCACACTTAAAAACTGAATACCGCCGCGCGGCAGACACATAAGCAGCGCGGGGACTTATGACCGCGGCAGTTACAAAACTGACCGCCGTTTTTTATGCCCTTTTATAGGGCAAGCCGCATTTGCGGCAGAAAGGAGCTTTATGGAATTTTTTAACTCTGCTATCGACGTATTACAGACCCTTGTTATCGCACTGGGCGCAGGCTTAGGCATTTGGGGCGTTATCAATCTCTTGGAGGGATATGGAAACGACAATCCGGGTGCAAAATCACAAGGCATTAAGCAGCTCATGGCGGGCGGCGGCGTTGCCCTTATCGGCACTATCCTTGTACCGCTTCTTTCCGGTCTGTTCGGATAAGATTACGGAGGGTAGCCTATGGAGAGCATACTTGACGCGATTAACGAATGGATAAAGGAAATCCTTATCGGTGCGATAAACGGTAATCTGTCAACTATGTTCGGGGACGTAAATGAAAAAGTAGGCACCATTGCAGCGGAGGTAGGCAAGACCCCGCAGGGGTGGAACGCAAACATTTTCAGCATGATACAAAACCTGTCGGAAAATGTGATTGTACCCATTGCGGGGCTTGTCATTACCTATGTCCTCTGTTATGAGCTTATCAGCATGGTAACGGAAAAAAACAATATGCACGACATAGAAACATTTATGTTTTTCAAGTGGTTTTTCAAAGCCTTTGTTGCCGTTTTCTTGGTAACACATACCTTTGATATTACTATGGCGGTGTTTGATATGGCGCAGCATATTGTATCCGGCGCGGCGGGGGTAATCGGCGGCGATACGAATATCGACGTAACCGAAGCCCTTGCCGCCATGCAGGAGGGACTAAAAGATATGGAAATCCCCGAACTACTGTTACTTGTCATGGAAACGAGCCTTGTAAGCCTTTGTATGAAAATCATGTCCGTACTGATAACCGTTATCTTCTACGGAAGAATGATTGAGATATACGCCTACTGTTCCGTTTCCCCTATCCCTTTTGCCACCATGACAAACCGGGAATGGGGACAGATTGGGAACAACTACCTAAAGGGGCTGTTTGCACTGGGCTTTCAAGGCTTCCTCATTATGATATGCGTCGGCATTTACGCAGTTTTAGTAGGCGAAATGGTGGTAGCGGACAATCTGCACAGCGCGATTTTTTCCCTTGCAGCCTATACCGTTATCCTTTGTTTCTCCCTGTTCAAATCCGGCGCACTGGCAAAATCCATTTTCAATGCACATTAACACAGCACACGCGGGAAAGTCCCGCAGAAAGGAGGTTTTTTCTTGGCGTATGTACCTGTACCCAAAGACTTATCCAAAGTCAAAACAAAAGTCGCTTTCAATCTGACAAAGCGGCAAATCCTTTGTTTTTCAGTGGCACTTCTTATGGGACTGCCGCTTTTCTTTTTGCTCAAAGACAGCGCAGGGACGAGCCTTGCGGCAATGGCAATGATTGTCGTCATGCTTCCCTGCTTCTTGGTTGCCATGTATGAAAAGCATGGACAGCCCCTTGAAGTGGTTATAAAGAACATCATTCAGACAAAATTGACCCGCCCCAAAGTGCGACCGTATCAGACGGAAAACCTATATGCACTTTTGGAGAAACAGCGGGCATTAGAAAAGGAGGTATCAGCGATTGTCAAAAGGACAGACAAAAAAGACGCGGGAAACCGCAGGAAACAAGCGTAAGCTGACCCGCGCGGAAAAGAAACAGATAGCGGCGGTTATCCGGCAGGCAAAAGGGGACGGGAAAGCCCACACCGCACAGCAGACCATTCCCTATCTTGCCATGTACCCGGACGGTATCTGCAAAGTGGCACAGCGGAAATATTCAAAAAGCATTGCTTTTGAGGACATCAACTATCAGCTTGCACAGGCAGATGATAAGACCGCCATTTTTGAAAACTGGTGCGATTTCCTCAACTACTTTGACGCGAGCGTGAACGTGCAGCTTTCTTTCATCAATCAAGGCTCACAGCAGGAACAGGCAGCGCGGGCAATCCATATCCCGCCGCAAAACGACGATTTTAACTCTATCCGCACCGAGTATTCCGATATGCTGAAAGCGCAGCTTGCCAAAGGGAACAACGGGCTTGTAAAGCACAAGTACATCACGTTTTCCATTGAAGCGGACAATCCGGCGGCAGCAAGGGCGCGGCTTTCCCGTATTGAAACCGACGTACTCAACAATTTCAAGGTGCTTGGCGTATCGGCGCACCCCTTATCGGGCTATGAACGCTTAAAGGTGCTGCATGGGGTATTCCACCCGGCAGGCGAGCCGTTCTCATTCTCTTATGACTGGCTGACCCCGACGGGGCTTACCACAAAGGACTTTATCGCCCCGTCCTCTTTCAAGTTCAGGGAGGGACGCTACTTTGCTATGGGGAAAAAGACGGGGGCGGTATCGTTCCTTGAAATCCTTGCCCCGGAGCTAAACGACCGTATCTTAGCGGATATGTTGGACTTGGAAACAGGGGTTATTGTCAATCTCCACATTAAAAGTATCGACCAGTCGGAAGCAATCAAGACCATTAAGCGCAAAATCACAGACCTTGACAAGATGAAGATTGAGGAACAGAAAAAAGCGGTTAGAAGCGGTTACGATATTGACATACTCCCGTCCGACCTTGCCACTTTCGGAAATGAAGCAAAGAATTTATTGCAGGATTTACAGAGCCGCAACGAGCGAATGTTTCTTCTCACGTTCCTTGTGGTAAACATGGCAGACACGAAGCGGAAACTGGAAAATGACATTTTCGCGGCGGCGGGCATTGCACAGAAATACAACTGCGCCTTGACCCGTCTTGACTATCAGCAGGAAGCGGGGCTGATGTCCTCTATCCCTTTGGGGGAGAACCTTATCCCTATTCAGCGAGGTTTGACGACGAGCAGCACCGCTATTTTTATTCCGTTCATCACACAGGAGCTATTTCAGACCGGGGCTGCCCTTTATTACGGGCTGAACGCTTTAAGTAATAACATGATACTCTGCGACCGCAAGCAGCTTAAAAACCCCAACGGGCTTATCTTGGGAACACCGGGCAGCGGAAAATCCTTTGCGGCAAAGCGGGAAATCACAAATGCCTTTCTCATTACCGACGACGATATTTTTATCTGCGACCCGGAAGCCGAGTATTTTGCCCTTGTAAAGCGGCTTGGCGGGCAAGTGATACGATTATCCCCGACCGGGAAAGGCATGGACGGTACGCCCCAGTATGTGAACCCTATGGATATGAACCTTAATTACAGCGAGGACGACAGCCCCCTTGCACTGAAAAGTGATTTTATCCTGTCCCTCTGCGAGCTTGTCATTGGCGGCAAGGAGGGCTTGCAGCCCGTTGATAAGACCGTCATTGACCGCGCCGTAAGGAATGTGTACCGGGACTATCTTGCTGACCCTGTACCGGAAAAAATGCCTATTTTGGGCGACCTTTACGACGAGCTGTTAAAACAGCCGGAGCCGGAAGCTGCCCGTATTGCGGCGGCGTTGGAACTGTATGTTTCCGGCAGTCTTAACGTGTTCAACCACAGAACTAACGTGGAACTTTCTAACCGCCTTGTCTGCTTTGATATTAAGCAGCTTGGAAAACAGCTCAAAAAATTAGGTATGCTCATTGTGCAAGACCAGATATGGAACCGCGTTACCATTAACCGGGCAGAAAAGAAATCTACCCGCTACTATATGGACGAATTTCATTTGCTCTTAAAAGAGGAACAGACCGCCGCTTACAGTGTGGAGATTTGGAAGCGTTTTAGAAAATGGGGAGGTAAACAGGCACAGTCCCTACAATCTTGCAAATGGGGATTGTGTATGCCGTCTTAACCGAAGCCGAAAAGAACGGTTAAGAATATCAGCGGAGAAGAAAACGGGAAAGGTTTTGCAATCCTAATCCGAGTGGAAGTGTCAAGGTAATACTTGATACACACGCAACGCATAGGGCTTGACCCCCGGTTTGCAATAGCCGGGAATATAACAGCCCCACGAGGCTCCGCTATCGTTTCGGTCTGCGGCATAAACCGCAGGATAAAAAGATATGCTATGCCGGGTATGAACAGACATACCGCTGAAAATGGGCGAAAGCCCCGGAGGGACAGATAAAAAACTGTCCGCTAATCACACAACAGATACCCACAGCTATCACGCAGAACATCAAGGACTTGCTTGCTTCCCGCGAGGTGGAAAATATCTTTGAAAACTCTGATTTTGTCCTCATGCTCAATCAGGCGCAGGGCGACCGGGCTATCCTTGCAAAGCAGCTAAATATCAGCCCACAGCAGATGAAATATGTAACCCACACCGAAGCAGGCGAAGGACTTATCTTTTACGGAAATGTGGTGCTGCCCTTTGTAGACCATTTCCCGAAAGACACCGAGCTTTACCGCATTATGACGACGAAGCCGGAGGAAGTGAGCAGCCTATGAAACAGTTAAAACCACGCGATAAAATCACACAGAAAATGACCCGCGACGGTGCGGTGGAAGTCAACGAAACACAGCAGACCGCCGAGCGTATCAGCAGCCGGGAAGCAGACAGCAACTTTTCACAGCCGGACACCGCTACCGCAGAGCGCGTCATGGAACACCTTGACGCAGCCCATACCCGAAAGGCAAGCAAAAAGGCAGTCAAGAAAGCGCAGGAAGCTACCGTTTTGCGTACTTCCACTTCCCGCTTGCAGTTTACCGACGAGGAACGGGCAACGCCGGAACTGGAAACTTACATCAAAAAATCAGAAAAAGCAGCCGACAAACTGGACGCGGCAAAGGCAGCTCTCCCGAAGCAGAAGAAACTGGTAAAAGAGCGCACCTTTGAGGAAGCCACCGGAAAGGCAAAGACCCGGCTTCACTTTGAGGAACAGGAAAAGCCCCTACCCGGCGGCAAACCCCACAATAATCCGTTATCCCGCCCCGCGCAGGAAGCGGGTATTTTTGTTCACAACAAAATCCACAGCGTCGAGAAAGACAATTCCGGCGTGGAGGGCGCGCACAAATCGGAGGAACTTGCCGAGCGCGGCGCAAGGTACGGGACGCAGAAACTAAAACAGGGCTACCGCAGCCATAAGCTGAAACCCTACCGGGAAGCGGCAAAGGCAGAACGGGCAGCGTTTAAGGCAAACGTCAATTTCCAGTATCACAAAGCCTTGCAGGAAAACCCGCAGCTTACAAGTAATCCCTTTTCCCGGTTCATGCAGAAACAAAAAATCAAACGCCAGTATGCAAAGACGGTAAAGAAAGGCGGCGCAGCTACCGCCAAAGCAGCCGCCGGAGCGTCCCAAACAGCAGCAAAAAAAGCGGCTGCCTTTGCAGGGCGACACCCGGCAGGCGTGATAATCGCTATCACCGCGCTGCTTCTGTTCATCATGGTATCGGTAGGGCTTTCCTCTTGTGGGGCAATGTTTTCCGGCAGCATGAACAGCGTGTTAGGGACTTCCTACACGTCCGAGGACATCGACCTTGTGGCAACGGAACAGAGCTATGCCGCAATGGAAAACGAGCTGCAAAGTGAGATTGACGCTATCGAAAGCACCCACAGCGGCTATGATGAATACCGCTATGACCTTGATACTATCGGGCATAACCCACATGAGCTTGCGTCTTATCTGACTGCCCTTTTGCAGAGTTATACCCCGCAGAGCGCACAGGCAGAGCTAAAGCGGCTGTTCGGCTTACAGTACACCTTGACGCTGACGGAAGAAATCGAGATACGCACCACCACCGACGAGGAGGGCAACGAGGAAGAATACGAATACCGTATCTTAAATGTGAAACTGACAAACAAGCCGATTGCTTCCCTTGCGGAAGAACTGCTGAACCCACAGCAGTTTGAAATGTTCAAAGTGTACTTACAGACACAGGGCAACAAACCGCTGATTTTTGGCGGCGGCTCCCCCGACGGTAGCCCGTCCGAGGATTTAAGCGGCGTAGAGTTTGTAAACGGCACACGTCCCGGAAACCCGGAGCTTATGGAGCTTGCAAAGCAGCAAGTGGGAAATGTGGGCGGCTACCCCTATTGGAGTTGGTACGGCTTTAACAGCCGCGTGGAATGGTGCGCCTGCTTTGTGTCATGGTGCTACAATCAAGCCGGAAAAAGCGAACCCCGCTTTGCAGGCTGCGAATGGCAAGGCGTTCCCTGGTTCCAGTCAAGGGGACAATGGGGCGCGCGGGGCTATGAGAATATCGCACCGGGCGACGCTATCTTTTTCGACTGGGATTTAGACGGTGTTGCCGACCATGTGGGGCTTGTGCTTGGCAGGGACGGCAGCCGCGTCTATACCGTTGAGGGCAATTCCGGCGACGCCTGCAAGATAAAAAGCTACGACCTCAACTATCAATGTATCAAAGGCTATGGGCTGATGAACTGGTAAGCAGCCCCAAAAAGAAAGGAGAATTTACTTTATGGCAAACAATAAAATTGACCGTATCAATAAGGAAATCGCAAAGACCCGCGAGAAAATCACAGAATATCAAAACAAATTAAAAGGACTGGAAGCGCAGAAAACCGAAGCGGAAAACCTTGAAATTGTGCAGCTTGTACGCGCTATGCGTATGACCCCACAGGAACTTAACGCCATGCTCAAAGGCGATACTATCCCCGGCATGACAGCCACAGACTATGAAGAACAGGAGGAAAATGCAGATGAAGAATAAATTCAAACAGACCATGACAGCCCTTTGTGCCGCCCTTATCCTTATGGGCGGTTTTTCTGTCCCTGCCTATGCACAGGGGACAGCCACAGAGCCGCCTACAGAGGACGCGACCAACGACAGCAATGTAGTTGTGGAGGAAAAAGAAGAAACGCCGCCCCTTACCCCAAAGGGCAACGCAACACTGGTGGACGATTTCGGCGGCAATAAGCAGCTTATCACTGTTACCACCAAAGGCGGCAATTATTTCTATATCCTCATTGACCGGGCAGCCGAGGGGGAACAGACCGTACATTTCCTTAATCAAGTGGACGAAGCCGACCTTATGGCACTGACCGAAACCGGGGAAGCCACGAAAAAACCGGAAGTCTGCAACTGTACGGAGAAATGCGAAGCCGGAAAAGTAAATACGTCCTGCCCTGTATGTGCAACTACTCTGACAGGCTGCACAGGCAAAGAACCTACCCCAACACCCACAGAGCAGCCGGAAGAACCGAAAGAAAAAGGGGGCAATCCCGGCGCGGTGCTTGCCTTAGTCCTCTTTGTGCTGCTTGGTGGTGGCGCAGTGTTCTACTACTTTAAGTTTGTAAAACCGAAGCAGAACGTGAAAGGAAACACCGACCTTGAAGATTTTGACTTTGAGGACTACGACGAGGACGAGCCGGAAGCAGATACCGGGGAAACTTCCGAAGATGAAGAAACGGAGGAAGAAACCCTATGACCCTGTTTACCGACAATCCCTTTGAAAAGATGATGATACAGAAACCGAACAGGCGGCGTGATAATGCGCCGCCTGTTCTTTATCCCCCGGCTTGTGCTTCCTGCCCTTATAAGGGACAGTCCCCTTGTGTGGGGTACTGTATCAGAAAGATTGAAAACAAACAACCGACAGAACGATAAAAAGATATACTTGCGATATGGAATATGATATAATTGTTCCAACCATAGGAAATGACAGAGTTAAACAAATTTGAAGTTGAGGAAAAGAAAGAATGGAAGATAAAAAGATATTGCTTGATAATATTGATAAAATTCATACAACCGAAATGGGAATTGATAGAATTAAAAGAAACCTAAAAATAGATACAGCAGATGTTGTTGAGTATTGCAAAAATAAGGTGTTGGATAAAAATTGCAATATATACAAACAGGGTAAAAATTGGTATTGCGAAGTTGAAAATATCAAAATTACTATCAATTCATATAGTTATACAATTATCACAGCACATATTGTTAAGTAAAATCGGACTTTGGAGTGAAATTATGGACTATATAATACGAGAAATGAGAAGTGAAGAATACTGTTTATTAAGTGATTTTTTGTACGAAGCGATTTATATTCCAGAAGGAATTGAACCGCCACCTAAATCAGTAATAGAATGTCCAGAATTACAAGAATATATCGTTGAGTTTGGAAATCGAAAACACGATAAAGCCTTAGTTGCAGAAATGCAGGGAAATGTAATAGGAGCTATTTGGGTAAGAATTATGAATGATTATGGACACATTGATAATGATACTCCATCGCTTGCTATGTCTGTCCACAAAAAATACAGAGGATTAGGCATTGGAACTTCATTATTGAAACAACTATTACAGGTAGAAAAATTGGCTGGATATTCAAAAATATCCTTATCCGTTCAGAAAAGTAATTATGCAGTCAAGATGTACGAGAAAGTGGGATTTACTGTTGTTGATGAAAATAATGAGGAATATATTATGATTGTAAATCTATAACCGAAAGCTACAGTTTGTCAAATTATTTTACTATTTCATATCGCACAATTTTATACAATCATTTGTAGGAGCAATCGAAAAATCGGTTGCTCTTTTCTTTTACCCGAAAGGAGGAACTTATATTTGATTTTAATTATTGCAGAAAAGCCCAGTGTGGCGCAGACAATCGCTGCCGTACTTGGGGCAAAGGAAAAGAAAGACGGATTTCTCACAGGAAGCGGCTATATCGTTTCTTGGTGCGTGGGACATTTGGTAGGGCTTGCGGAAGCTGCCGCCTATCGGGAACAGTATAAAAAGTGGAGCTATGACAGCTTACCGATTTTGCCGCAGGAATGGAAGTACACCGTTGCGGCTGACAAGGAAAAGCAATTCAAGACCTTAAAAGAGCTTATGCACCGGGCAGACGTTTCCGAAGTCGTCAATGCCTGCGACGCAGGGCGCGAGGGAGAACTCATTTTCCGTTTTGTCTATGAAATGGCAGGCTGCAAGAAACCTATGCGCCGCCTTTGGATTTCTTCTATGGAGGACAGCGCAATCAAAGAGGGCTTTTCCCGTCTGAAGAACGGCGAGGAATACGACGCGCTCTTTGCTTCCGCATTATGCAGGGCAAAGGCTGACTGGTTAATTGGTATCAATGCCACCCGCCTTTTCTCTGTCCTTTACAACCACACCTTGAACGTGGGACGCGTACAGACCCCGACCTTAAAAATGCTTGTTGACCGGGACGCAGCGATTACCACATTCAAGAAAGAAAAATACTACCATGTGCGCCTTGCCTTATCCGGCGCGGAAGCTGCAAGTGAAAAACTGTCTGACCGTTCCGAAGCTGACAGGCTGAAAGCTGCTTGCGAAACGTCAAAAGCAGTCTGCACTTCCCTTGTGAAAGAGAAAAAGACCGCAGCCCCGCCAAAGCTCTTTGACCTTACCTCTTTACAGAGGGAAGCAAACCGCCTGTTCGGATATACCGCAAAGCAGACCCTTGACCTTGCACAAGCCCTGTATGAAAAAAGACTTCTTACTTATCCGAGAACCGACAGCAGCTATCTGACTGACGACATGGGCGACACAGCGGCGGGCATTATCAAGCTGCTTTGTGGGAAATTTTCTTTTATGGCGGGAAAAGACTTCACGCCGGAGCTTGGAAAGGCTCTGAACAGTAAAAAGGTATCAGACCACCATGCCATTATCCCGACTATGGAGCTTGCAAAGTCCGACCTTGCCGCGCTGCCGGAAAGCGAAAGGAATATCCTTACCCTTGCAGGGGCGCGTCTACTTATGGCGACCGCTGCACTACATACCTTTGAAGCGGTTACAGCAGTTTTTGAATGTGCCGGACAGTCCTTTACCGCAAGGGGCAAGACCATTCTTTGTGAGGGTTGGAAAGAGATTGACCGAAAATACAGGGCAGCCTTAAAGAACAAACCCGAAACGGACGACGCAGACAGCAACACAGAAAAGACCCTGCCGCCATTTACCGAGGGACAGACCTTTGAAAATCCGGCGGCAACGGTAACGGAGCATGACACAACACCGCCAAAACCTCACAACGAAGCGTCGCTGCTCTCTGCTATGGAGCGCGCCGGAAGCGAGGACACCGACCCGGACGCAGAACGCAAAGGGCTTGGAACTCCCGCCACCCGCGCCGCCGTCATTGAAAAACTGGTAAAGGGCGGTTTTGTGGAGCGAAAAGGCAAGCAGCTACTTCCCACAAAGGACGGTATCAACCTTGTGTGCGTCCTGCCGGACACCTTGACAAGCCCGCAGCTTACCGCAGAATGGGAAAACAATCTAACGCAGATTGCTAAAGGCAAGGCAGACCCCGCCGCATTTATGGAGGGTATCGAGGATATGGCGCGGGAACTGGTAAAGACCTATCCGTTTCTTTCTGATGATAAAGCGCAGATGTTCAAGCCGGAACGGGAAGCGTTGGGAAGCTGTCCCCGCTGCGGTTCTCCTGTTTATGAGGGAAAGAAAAACTACTATTGCAGCAATAAAGAATGTATCTTTACCATGTGGAAAAATGACCGTTTCTTTGAAGAACGAAAAGTAACCTTTACCCCCAAAATTGCCGCTGCACTCTTAAAATCCGGCAAAGTAAATGTGAAAAAGCTCTATTCCCCAAAGACGGGCAAAACCTACGACGGAACTATCGTATTGGCTGATACGGGCGGGAAATATGTCAACTACCGGGTGGAGCTTCCGAAGAAAAAATAACTGAATAGCAAGCATAGGAAAAGAGTACCCTTTTCCGTAAAATCCCTGCTTTCTCTACCGAGAACGGCGGGGATTTTTGCTTGTTGGGAAGTTTCCCAAACCCTCTGTTTTATGGAGGGTTTTACCCTCTGAAACCGAAGAAAGGAGGTTACACATGGCAAGTTTACGGGACACCGTAAAGGACTATCAAGAAGAATTAAGGGACGGTATCGCTTGGGTGGCGTTTTGGAAAACGGGACGTTCTTGGAACGCCGAATATTTCCACCTTGAAATAGGCGACTACCTCTACCCGGAGGACAGAAGCCGCATGGAAGAAATCAAACAGACTGACCCCGCCGCCGTTGTGGTAAACGGCTATTATTCCGGCTATCTTGGCGAGGATATGAGCCTTGACGAACTGACCGCCGGGGTGCGCCGCCACTACGAAAACGGATATAGCAATATCGGGGAATTTATCGAAGCCCACGACGACAGGCTGCCGCCGGAGCTTATCGAGGAAGCAAGAGCCGCCGCCCACGCTGCGGGGCTACCTTTCTCTGAAAAAGCCTACCGGGACGGCGAAGAACCCGACCCCTATCTATTTGACGGGAGCATGAGCATGGAGGACTACGAACTTATGCACCGCATGATTGAAAACGAAAGGAGTGAACGCATGGCAGAAACGATTTTAAGCGGGTATCTTTCTAATCTTGGAAAGTACACCGAGGGCAGACCTGCGGGCGAATGGGTATCATTCCCCACGACTGCCGAGCATTTGAAAGAAGTCTTTGACCGTATCGGGATAGACGGCAAAAACTACGGGGAGCTGCACATCACAGAATACCAGTCCTCTATTGCAGGACTGGCAGGAAAATTGACCGAGCTTGAAAGCCTTGACGAGCTGAACTATTTGAGCGAACTTTTGAAAATGCAGTTTGACGACGACCAGGAAAAATTTGTTGCAGCTATGGCATACGGCGACCATACAAGGGACTTGCAGGACATCATCAACCTTGCACAAAACCTTGATTGTTACTGGCTTTACCCGTCCGTACAGAGTGAGGAAGATTACGGGCGTTATTTGATTGAAGAACTGGACGAGTTGGAGCTGCCCGAAGAAGCAAAAAAATATTTCATGTATGAGGAATACGGGCGGGACGCTGCTATCAATGACGGGGGCAGATTTACCGAACAGGGCTATATCTACAATAACCGCAACACCTTTACAGAATGGTACGACGGGCGCGACGTGCCGGAGGAATACCGGGTAACGCCGCAGCCGCCAGTACAGGAAAAGGAACAGGCAGACCTTGACGCTTCCACAGCCATACCGACCGCCGCCACAGAGCAGCCCCCGGTTCTCCCGATTATCCTATCTTCTGAAAAGCCCGCTGACAAAATGAAAGAGATTACCGACCGACTGGAACAAGGGATTTTAGGACTGTATGAAAGCGACCGTTACGCCGATTATCTGCGTACCATGTCAAAATTCCATGATTACAGCCTTAACAATACAATCCTTATCGCCATGCAGGGCGGCAATCTTGTGAAAGGCTATAAACAATGGGAAAAGGAATTTGACCGCCATGTAAAGCCCGGAGAAAAAGCTATCAAGATACTTGCACCGTCCCCGTTTACCGTTAAGAAACAAGTGGAAAAAATCGACCCGGACACCCAAAAGCCTGTTTTCGATAAGGACGGGAAACCTGTTACCGAGGAAAAGGAAATCAAGATACCCGCCTTTCGTGTGGTATCTGTCTTTGATATTTCACAGACCGAGGGAAAGGAGCTTCCTGCCCTTACCTATGAGCTGACGGGCAACGTGGAACAATACAAGGATTTTTTCGCTGCCCTTGAAAAGACTTCTCCCTTTGCTATGGGATTTGAAGCACTAAGCGGCGGCGTAAAAGGACGCTGCAATTATGAGGAAAAGCGTATCATCATCAACGAGGGCATGGACGAATTGCAGAATATCAAGACCGCAATCCATGAAATCGCCCACGCCACGCTGCATGATACCGCCCTTGCCATGCCGGAACGCCCCGACCGCCGCACCCGCGAGGTACAGGCGGAAAGCGTCGCCTATGCTGTCTGCCAACATTACGGGCTTGATACGTCGGACTATTCTTTTGGGTATATCGCCGGGTGGAGCAGCGGAAAAGAACTTGCAGAACTGAAAGGCTCTCTTGAAACAATCCGCAGCACCGCCGCAAAGCTGATTGATACCATAGACGGACATTTTTCAGAAATCCAAAAGGCACAGGATAAGGAACAGACCACCGAACAGGCGCAGCCCGCACAGGAAGCCGCCAAACAGCCCGAAGCAGAAGCAGCCGCGCCGGAGCTTCCCGAAGAAACAGCCCCGGTACAGGAAAAAAAAACAAAGCCGGAACAGGCTGCACCCGCCGCCCCTTATTACACTATCAATGAAGCTGCCGCCAAACGTGCAAAGGATATGAACAGCTTTTCCGATTATAAGCAAGGCAGCGCGACGGCTGAATACAGGCATTATGTAGATGAAGCCGTACAGCTTGCAGAAAGGCAAAAACAGCGGGTAGACCCGATGTACCATGAGAAAATCGACAGTCTGCTTGACACCTACGCCCGGAAACTGGCGGCGAACATGAACAAAGGCTATGAGATTGACGCGCGTGTTCCCTCTATCCTGATTGCGGGCGGCTCTAACTTTCTCACAAGGAAGAAAGAAAAGCAGAACGCAGCCCGCGACAGCAATTATCGGGAATGGCAGGACATACAGGGGCTTCTTGATAAAATCCGCAGCACCGGCATGGGCGGTATCAGCGCAGACGACCCACAGGCAGTACAGAAATTAGAAAAGAAACTGGAAAGCCTTGAAAAATCACAGGAAACCATGAAAGCTGTAAACGCCTATTACCGCAAGCATAAGACCCTTGACGGCTGCCCGCATTTGTCGCCGGAACAGCTTGAAAAATTAAAAGCAGACATGGCGAGCAGTTGGCATTTAGGGGACAAGCCCTTTGCGACTTGGGCGTTATCCAACAACAGCGCAGAAATCCGGCGCGTGAAAGACCGTATCAAATCCCTTTCACAGCAAAAAGAAATCGGTTTTGTGGGGTGGGAATTTGACGGCGGCAAGGTGGAAGCAAACACCGAAGCGAACCGCCTGCAAATCTTCTTTGAGGATAAGCCGGACGAAGCCACGCGGGAAGCCCTAAAAAATAATGGCTTCCGTTGGTCGCCAAAAGCCGGGGCATGGCAGCGGCAGCTTACCAGTAACGCCTATTATGCGGCTGATTATATCAAGGCGATTGCACCTCTTACCGGGGAAAAGCCGACCGAGTTACAGCGGGCACATATCCGGGCGCAAAAGGTAGCTGCACTGGAACAACCCGCACAGGGGCAGCCGGAACAGGAAGCCCCACAGGACAAAGATACCTTTTCCATTTACCAGATAAAAGGCGGGGACGAAACAAGGGATTTGCGCTTTGAACCTTACGACCGTCTGACTGCCGCAGGATACCGGGTAGACGTGAAAAACTATGCGCTTGTCTATTCCGCACCTCTTACGCCAGGGACTTCCCTTGAAGATATTTACACCCGCTTTAATATCGACCACCCGAAAGATTTTAAGGGACACAGCCTTTCCGTTTCCGACGTGGTGGTGCTTCATCAGAACGGACAGGACACCGCCCACTATGTAGACAGCTTCGGTTATAAGGAAGTACCGGAGTTTTTTAAGGAGCAGGAAAAAGCCCTCATTCCCGACGAATTGGAAACAGGCGAAACAATCAAAACGCCGAGGGGGACTTTCTATGTAACCGCCATGAGCCGCGCGCAAATGGAAGCTGCCGGATATGGATTGCACCACCAGTCCGACGACGGAAAATATCTGATTATGGGGAACGGAACGCGGGCGTTTGCCATTGCCGCAGAGCAACCGGAAAACTATCTGAAAACTGCCGAGCAGACCACCGAGCAAAACTACAACATGATTGACGGGCAGATAAATAACACCCCGACCGCTGCGGAACTGGAGGAAAAGGCAAAAGCCGGAGGACAGATTTCCCTTGCAGAATACGCCGAAGCCCTCAAAGCAGAAAAGAAACAGACAGAACCGGAGAAAAAGCCCTCTATCCGGGCGCAGCTTAGAGCAGACAAAGAAAAGACCGCACAGAAAAAAGCGGCAAAAACAAAAAATCACGAATTGGAGGTATGAGCATGATTAGACTGACCGTTGAAGAAATGAACCTGTTGAGTATTTACCATGAGGGAAGCAAGGTACAGCTTATTGAAAATATGACGGCTGCGTTGCCATTCATGGACGAGGATATGCGCCCCTTTGCAGAGCGCACCTTACAAAAAATCTCCCCACTAACAGAAAACGAGTATGCGGAGCTTGCCATTTTCGCCGCTGATGAGGTATGACCGGGGTTAAGCGGCTCACGCCGCCACAGAGCCGGAAAGTCAACAGCCTTGTGAAAAAGGAGTGCTGTAACTGCGAGCGCGGACACTGTATCTTACTGGACGACGGGGAGGAATGTGTCTGTCCGCAGCTTATTTCCTATTCACTTTTATGCAAGTGGTTTCAGATTGCCGTACTTCCTCTTGATAAGCTGCTGTATGCAGAGCTATTCAAGACCGAGGACAAAAAGCGTTGTAGTGAGTGCGGCACATTCTTTGTATCAAAATCAAACAGCGTCAAATACTGCCCGGACTGCCGAAAGCGTATTACCCGCAGACAGGCAGCCGAACGCATGAGGAAACGACGCGCGGCGGTTACGCAATAAGAGCGAAAAAAGCCTTGATTTACAGGGCATGAACGGCGCGAAACTGGCATAGGCGATACAGAATACCTTTTCCCTTGAAATTGGGGTTCTACTGCGTAACATTTCATAGCTGCACCCATAAGAAAACCGGGGCGCGGATAGTCTTTACTGACTGTCTGCGTTCCGGTTTATTTTTTGCTATTTTTCCATGTTGATTTGAGGGGTTGCACCCTTATCTGCGGTAAGTAAACGATATATCGTAAGGGGGATATACCATGTAGCCACGACAAGCCGCCATATCAAAATAACCCCGCCGATAATGCCGCCCAAAATAAAGTTGAGGGCGACGATACCCACCGTTCCGGCTATGTCATACCCATGCGGTACAAGCCATACGAACATACGGCGAATACCAAAGGGAATACCGCAGCACAGCCATACATAAAAGTAATTGGTCTGCCCGTCCTCTGTAAAGACGTTCTTGAACATGAAGAATAAAAACAATGCGATAACGGCGGGCAAAACAGTTCTCTTGAAAAAGTCTTTCCAAATTTCCCCGCGTGTCATAGTATCACTCCTTTTCGATTGGGAATTGTGGGATAGCTTCTAACAGTTTCAGTATGAGTGTTTGCCGTAAATCTTCGTCGATTTCTTCTTTTGTCGTTCCGTCCGGCTGACGCTTTTTTACCATTGCAAGGTGGTTGATTTCGTCGCCGTAACAATCAAGCACTTTTTCCAACGCCCATTTTTCGCCCGTAACGGCGGCGTGTATCGTTTCATAGTCCGGCATTTCCTGTTCCATTCTCTGACACTTCCTTTTATTTGACAAACTGAAATTTAAAAAGCTATTACATACTAACTATTTTTCTAACCGTATTCGCTGTTCTTATCGTTAGGTTTGAGCTAATATTTGCACTTGCTGTTTTAGACCACCAGTTTGTTTTTTGGTAATCTTTACGGCTGAAAGACCAAAATACCGTTTCTTTGTATTCCTCTATCTTTTCTAATCCCTCTTTAGGCTCTCCGATTTCGTTATATACATCTTTGAATGTAGCGGGTGGCATGATAAAGATTAGATTGTCATAAATCTCCTTACTTTCATCTCCCCACCAGTCGGGCGCATGATGTAAAATGTCCTCAAGTTCTTCTTTTGATATGACAAAGACAGGAATATCTAAACTAAACTGATTTTTAATCATTTCTTCAATCTGGCTTGTAAGCTTGATTGTGTCGGCTTCATCACTTGAAAAAATCACATTACCGCTGTTTAAATAGGTCTTGACCTCTGCATAATTAAGTTTTTCAAAACCTTGCTTTAATTCTGCCATTGGCACTTTGTTTTTTCCGCTTATATTGATACCTCGCAATAAGGCGATATATCTTTTCATATTCTTAACCACCTCTACAACATCCAATTTGTCGTACTACGAAACTTCTTTGATATGAATTATTATATCACATAAGTATGAACAAAGCTACTCACGTTCTTTACCTTTTTCCCGTTCCGGCTCTTTGTCCTGCCGCAAAATGCTGTCTATGTTCTGTTTGATAACGTCGTATTCTTTGACCTGTTTTTTCAGCCTACCATAATCAGCGTAAAGGGCTTCTTTCTGCGCTTGGAGCTTCCCGTATTCTTCCTGCATGGCGGCGAGATTGGGGAGCTTGGTAACGCCCACCGCTTTTAGGGTCTTTACTGCCGCTTCATGGAGTATCAGACCGCTTTCCTGTTTTGCCCGGTATGCGTCCTTATCCTTTGCCCTGCGGTATGCTTCATAGACTGGTTTTGTCTTTTGATAGGTGGTGACGTGCTTCATCAGCACCGCCATATCTGCAAGACGCTTCTCCACGCTCTTTAATGTGTCTGCTGTCTTTTCATTTTCCGCACTTATTTCCTCAATCCGGCTGACTAAATCCGCGTACTGCTCAATCTGATGTTCCGTCAAGAAATTCATAGTCTTTGCTGCCAGTTTCAGATTATGGATTTTCGCCCACTGTTCATAGCCCCGGCTCTCTTGTGCCTTGATACTGTTTTCAATGTCAATAAGCAGCGATACGCCGCGCTGCTCTTTGGGAGCTTTCGCCGCCTTTGTGCGCTTGCCTGCAATCCGTTCTTTGATTGCTTCCTCTGTATAATCTGCACCGAGAGTTTTTAAGCGGGTAAACCGTTCCTGTCCGGGAGCGCGGCAGGAGATATATTTTCCCGGCTTTATCTCATAGCCCGCCGCTTGTAACCGCTGCAACAATTCTTCAAAACTTGCTACTTGGGGGATAAGCGTATCAACGGCAATTTTCAGCTTGCCTTTCCAACTTGTTCCCGTCTTTTCCGCTTGATACTCCACATAGCTTTTTCCCTTACTGCCTTTGCCCGGAACGACAACGGACAACCCATTTTCCCGGCACAGCTTATCGCTCATGTTCCGTATGCCGTAGTAGCTGCGCTTATTGGAATTGTACTTATGGTAGTCAACAAAGTTGACCGCACAAAAAATGATGTGGTTATGGATATGCCCCTTGTCTATGTGGGTAGTTAGGACGTATTCATGCTGTCCTTTTGTTACCGCGTCGGCAAGCTGCTTTCCGATTGCGTGGGCTTTCTCACAGTCCACCTCTCCCGGCTCAAAAGATTGTATCAGATGAAAAGCTAAGTTGTTCCCTTTTTGCCGAGCCTGCGACAAAGTATATTCAAACTCAATATCTGCCGTTTTATAGCTGCACCCAAAGGAGGACACAAGCGTTTTCCCGTCTGTTTTATCCGGGTTTTGGATATAGTCAAGGGCTTTGCTCAACGTGCTTTTAATAGGCTTAATCTTTGTAACCGCCATATCTCCGCAAGCACCCCCTTTATTTCCTCTATGTCCGCTTGGTAGACGCTGCCTGTCGCATTGACACGCTTTGCAATCTGATTGATATTGACCCCTATTTTCTGTATCTCCGCTGTCATGGCTTTTATATCGCTATGGTCTGTCTGAATGATGTACCCGTCAATAGCAATCTTGCGAAGATACGCCGCCATGTTTTGGGTAGGGACGAGCTTCATTTTCTGCTCAATCAACGCCCGTTCTTCCTCTGTTACATAGAATTTGATTTGTACTTTTCTTTTGCGTCCGTTCATGCAATCGCTCCTTTCCATTCCGAGGGTTTGGGACACTTCCCAACAAGCAATTTTCAACCAACGCACCGCAGGGCGGGAGGGCGAAAATACGGAAAAGGGTACTCTTTTCCTATGCTTGCTACGAAAGTTTTTTCCTCACTGGTTACTACAACGCAATGCTCTATATGCCAAAAAAGAGCAAAAGAAAAACGCTGCAATCTGTAAAGATTACAACGCTTCCTAAATCATATTCAATTTGCCGGACACATTTATTTGTCCTCTTTTTCGACTTCTGAAATTTCTTTTGCAGTTGCCGTTACAATCCGTATGCCATTATCGCTCATATCATCAAGGAGAGCGTCGAGCTGCCGCCGCTTTGTATCTTTTTGGGTGGGCGTATCTAAAAGAAACTGGTCTACGGATATATTGTAACGAAGCATAAGCTCAAAAAAGATTTGCAGACTGGGGTGCTGTCCTTTGTTTTCGATATTTGCAAGATAGCGAGGAGAAATATACATTTCATCACTTACCTGTTTGCGGCTTTCTTTGCGCCCCGTCCGCGCAGCTTTTATAGCTTCTCCAAATGCCTTGAAGTCATATTTTTCTACCGGTCTTTTTGCCATATTTATTCACCCAGTTACATTTTACTGTTCCCCTTTCTCTTTGGATATGTCTATACAGTTCCACTAAATAGCCATAATAATTCATATTTATATACTTGCTATTGTTCGTGTGTCCGACTATAATTATTATGATAAGATTTTCAGAAAGGACGGGTGTTGTTATGGAATATATGTCTTGCCCCGAAGCAGCAAAGAAGTGGGGAATTTCTGAAAGGCGGGTACAGATACTTTGCAGGGAGAAACGCATACAGGGTGTTTCAAAACTTGGGTATATGTGGTTGATACCAAAAGACGCGGAAAAACCGATTGACGGTAGAACCAAACAAGGAAAGGAGCTATACCATGAATAAAGTTTTGATTATAGATGATGATAAGGAACTTTGTGCGCTGATTAAACGCAGCGTGCTATCAGAAGATATAGAAGCTGATTTTTGTAATATGGGAAAAGAGGGATTACAAAAATTAAAAGAGAGAGAATATCAACTTGTGATACTGGACGTTATGATGCCTGGTATGGACGGATTTGAAACATTGGAAGAAATTAGAAAAGAAAGCAGCCTGCCGATTTTGATGTTTACATCAAAAAATGACAGTGCTTCTAAAGTACGCGGTTTAAGGGCAGGAGCTGATGATTATTTGACAAAACCTTTTGACATGGACGAACTGATAGCCCGTATCGTTTCCCTTATACGCCGTTATACCCGTTTCAATCAACAGGACGGAATATCACAGCAACTTGAATTTGACGGGTTGAAAATTGATATTGAAAATCGTTCTGTTACTACGGAAAATGGAACTTTTGAATTGCCTCCAAAAGAATTTGACTTACTCTTATACTGCGCGAAAAATCAAGGGAAAATTCTGACAAAGCAACAGATTTATGAAGAAGTGTGGAGAGAGGAATATTTCTATGATGACAGCAACATTATGGCGATTATCAGCCGACTTCGCAAGAAATTAGAGGTAAATCCCGGAAGTCCAAAATATATTCAAACGATTAAAGGTATCGGTTATCGTTTTAACAAGGAGGTTTGATTTTCTATGGAAGCAGTCATTTTTCTATCCATAATAATTGCACTTTTCTCTATTCTTGTTTCCTGCTTTGCTATTCGACGTGTTAAAAAACAGATAGCCGAGATAACAGACGCATTGATTGATGTAAAAAACGGAAATGGAAACAGGCGTATTTTATCTGCAACAAATGAACTGGTAGCCCCTCTTGCCTATGAAATAAATGAGATTGTTGTGTCTTATGAGAGCAGGCTTTCTACTGTCCGGCAGACAGAAGAAACAAACCGACAGCTTATGACAAGTCTTTCCCATGATGTTCGGACACCGCTTACAACGCTTATTGGGTATCTTGACGCTGCCCATAAAGGAATTGTTACAGGAAAAGACAGGGACGACTATATCGAAACAGCCCGCCGCAAAGCTCACGATTTGAAAGAATATATTGATGTTCTTTTTGACTGGTTCAAATTAAATTCTAATGAGTTTGCTATGGATATAAATATTGTTGAAGCTGCGGAGCTGACACGAAATATCTTGATTGACTGGATACCCATATTTGAAGATAAGCAGATAGATTACAATATTGATATTCCCGAACAGCCTTTCAGGGTAAAACTTGATACGGACGGCTATATGCGGATATTGAACAATCTTATTCAAAATGTAATTTCTCACAGTCATGCGGATAAAATAGAAATAATCCTGTCAAAGCAGGAAAAAAATATGCAAATCCGATTAGCAGATAATGGAATAGGGATTGAAAAAGAAGATTTGAAGCATATTTTTGAACGGCTCTATAAATGCGATAAGGGACGGTCTGAAAAAGGCAGCGGTCTTGGGCTTTCTATCGCACACCAACTTGTAGAAAAAATGAACGGCACAATAACAGCAAATAGCATACAGGGAACAGGAACGGAATTTACTTTGCTTTTTCCCTTAGCAAATTAAGGTTCTCCCGTCCTTTTGACGGGAGCCTTAATTATTTTTGGGACAATATTTCAAATTGCAAGGTTAATGCAAGGTTGCGGCAAGGTTAATGCAAGGTTGGTATGATAGAATAGTTTACAGAACAGGAGGTTTGAATATGGACAAAAATTATATCATTGAAACAAAAAATCTTACAAAGCAGTACGGCTCACAAAAGAGTGTCGCTGACTTAAATATTCATGTGCAGAAAGGGAGAATTTACGGACTGCTTGGAAGAAACGGAGCCGGAAAAACGACTACTATGAAAATGCTACTTGGATTGACAAAGCCAACTTCCGGCGAAGTTAAAATATGGGGAAAGTCTTTGCAGGGGAATGAAAAGAAATTGTTGCCCCGTATCGGTAGTCTGATTGAGTCGCCCGGTTTTTACCCTAATTTGACTGCTACGGAAAACTTACAAATTTTTGCTACCTTACGGGGCATACCCAACCGTCATTCAATTAAAAACACATTGGATTTGGTAGGATTGCCTTATAAAGACAAAAAACTGTTTTCCCAGTATTCTCTTGGTATGAAACAACGGCTTGCGATTGCACTTGCAGTTATGCACGACCCTGAACTTCTGATTTTAGATGAACCTATCAATGGGCTTGACCCGATTGGAATTGCAGAAGTACGTTCTTTTATTCGCGAGCTTTGCGATACAAAGGGAAAAACAATTTTAATTTCCAGTCATATCCTTTCGGAGATTTCTCTGCTAGCAGATGATATTGGAATTATCGACCATGGCGCACTATTGGAAGAAGAAAGTCTTGCGGAACTGGAACAAAAAAGCAGCAAACATATCCGATTTACTCTTTCTGATACCGCACAGGCAGCAAGAATTTTAGAGCGTACTTTCCATGAGAGTCATTTCTCTATACAGGACGACCACAATTTACGCTTGCATAATCTTGATTTGTCCGTAGGAAAAATCGTGACTGCTTTTGTAGAAAATGGATTGGAGGTATCAGAAGCCCATACTTGTGAAGAAAGTCTTGAAGATTACTTCAAGCGTGTGACAGGAGGCGAAGGAATTGCTTAAACTGATTAAGTGCGAATTTTGGAAATTAAAGCGAAAAAGACTGTTGTATGCACTGATGTCATTGTCGTTATTTTTTCCGTTGATTTTGGCATATATGGCAAAGGCGGGAACTGGTGCAGATACAACGGAACACTATCTTCAAACCCGATTTGATTATGTCTATACAATGATGTTGGGATATGGTTTAGTTTTTTTGCTTCCATGTCTAATTGGTATCATTGCCGCTATTTTGTTTTTTATAGAAAGAGATTGTGATACTTCCAAAAACCTTAGAACAATTCCAGTTACAAATACACAACTCATTATGGCAAAAATTTCTATGCTCTTTATTTTCAGCGTTGCATTTTGTCTGATAAGCACATTGTCTGTTGCGTTTTTTTGTAAATTGTTTCATGTAGGAATGGTTTACGGTATGACTTATAAGATATTTATGAGCCTTATTTTTGGAGTTCTTATCGTAGCAGCTTCTTTACCGATTGTATTTTTAATTATTTACTTTAACAAAAGTTTTTTACTTTCTATCCTGCTTGCATTTTTTTATTCCATTTTTAACTGGGGCATACTGGGAACGATTGGGACATCTATAAGTGCTGCCAAAATTGCTTTCTTAAATTCTTTTCCGGTTATATGTGTTATGAACTGGACAAGCGGCTTAATGATGGATAATTTGCAAAAAGATAATCTTTTGCCGGAAGCCTATGCGATTGTACCAACCACTTGCCATACAATTTTTATTATGGCAATTACAGTTATACTTTCTTTGTGGCTGATAATTCGCTTTTATAAAAAATGGACGAGGTAAAAGATATGAGAAATATAATAAAAACTGAATTTTTAAAATTAAAACGATATTCTGTAATAAAAGCCGGAATTATTATGACAACACTTTCTCCGTTGCTGTCACTGTTTTATTCCACAGCCAACGGTGGACAGACATGGACATTTGACTATTTTATGCAACAGGTTATGATTAGTAACTGTACCTTATTTTTCCCGATTATTATTGCGCTGATTGCAGGTTATATCATAACAAGGGAATATACAGACGATACTATGAAGAATATATTAACAATTCCTATTCCATATAAACAGTTACTTTCTGGAAAATTACTTATTCTATTGCTGTTGACAATCAGCTTTAGTCTTATAGGTTGTGTGATAGCATTAGTAATCAATATTATTGTCGGATTTCCGGGAGTTCATTTTGGCAATCTACTCAATATGTTTATTCGTGTTACTGGGGCGAATATAGGAATTTATATTTCAGTCTTGCCGATTATTCTGATATTCTGTTGTTCGGCAAATAATTTTTTGGGTGGAGTTGCACTAGCTTTTGTGTATGGATATTTTGGAACTTTTGAAGGAACACTGTTAAATTATTATCCGATTAAAGCAAGCATGATTTTAGTAGACCCTACTTGTGGTGCGGAATATGGTTATACTTATCACATTTTCCCCGCTTTCATTACAATAGTTTTGACTTTCTTGATTTCTATGATTATTCTTGCAAATAAAAAGAAAGAACCCGGCACATTGACTGTTGGTAAGAAGAAAAAAGCAGTTAGAAAAAAAGGTTGGTAAATACCAAAAAGATTGAACCGAAAATATGTATCATCTATTTAATAATTATGGAGATAAAGATATGATGTATCGGACAGAATTAGTAGAAGAAATTACTGTTGAAAATGCGACAGTGAAAATCAATGCCAAAATAGAGGAAATGGAAAAGGAAAGCTATCGTCTTGTCACAATGTCATTTTGGGGAACTGAAAGAGCCGTATTGGTTTTCAAAGAGGGATTAAAGGGTAGTTTGCTTTAATATGGAATTATCTAAATAGAAAATTGTTCATCTTAAATTATCATTGGAGGTATGGATTATGGAAAAAGAAACAATGGGAACTGTAATTTCCGTTACAAAACAATGGTGGTTAAAAGTGAATCGTAAACCTGTCCGCGCCCACGCTATGAATGGCGCAGCCTTTCCGCATATTATCAAGGTTGAATATACGATAAGCGGCAAAGATTACACCTGCAAAAAATGGATTGGTGCAGGACACAAAGTTCCTGACAAGGGAACAACGATTAAAGTTATCTATTATGAAGATAAACCATCAAAAGCAAGAATAGAACTCTGATTCAATTAGATTGATATGGTAGGTTTTATTCGTTGTGGAGTAACAAGTTTTGGTAATTTGGATTCCTCACTACTGAAAAAATAGTGTCTTTTATGCACACTTCCTAATTCTACGCTACGGCAGCAAAAGAAAAAAAGCCGTCGTAGCGCAGACATATTTTCACGCGCATTTGAAGCGGTGGCTTTAATTTTTAGAGCCGCCGCTTCTTTTTGTCTACTGCTAACATAAATTAGCGGCATTTAGGAGGGCTGCCGCTATGGGGATTTCTTTGCTGTTATACAGCATACATAGGTTACATTCATTAAAAAAAGTATAGCTCCCCCACCGGACAAGTCCGACTATACAGATGAACTATCAAATCAATTAAATACTGCTGTTATTTCCTATGCGTCGGTCTGCGCCTTGCAGATGGGCGCATTTTGCATTTTACAGAAGATTTTTCAAAGAAATTTTTGCTTTCGTCCGGCGTTTGAAAAAGTCGTCTGTATTATCACGCGAAAAGGGGAGGTACTACCGCCTTTCGGCAGAAAGGAGGTGATTACATGGAACCTAATCGCAGAGAATTTCAGAAGCAATGTGTCTTTCAAAGTTTCTGTAAACGGGTGCTACACAACGAAGCCTGTAACGCCCATGATGAAATCCGGCGACGCAGGAAACGGGAAGTTTCTTTTTGTGACCTTGCCTTGCATGAGGAACGGCAGCTTTACACTACGGATAAATATTTTCAAGCTGAAACAGCCGAGCCGACTTATCAAATGGCAGGAAAAGAAATAACCCCGAAGTTATTGCTTGAAGCAATACGCACCCTGCCGGAAGAAAAGAGAACTGCTATACTTCTGTACTATTTCGAGGGCATGACTGACGTGGAAATCGGAAAGATGTTCAATACGTCGCGCAGCACGATACAGTACAGACGGACAAGCTCTTTTGAACTGTTAAAGAAATATTTGGAGGAACACGCTGATGAATGGAACGAATGGTAATCAAAACGACTACCCGGAAAATGCCCTTGTTCCCTATCCCGTTATTTTGGCGGCGAGCAAAGGCGACCCGGACGCTATGAAAATGGTCTTGCAGCATTTCAGCGGCTACATAGCAAGTCTTTCCATGCGGAAGCTCTACGACGAGCGCGGCAATGTCTATTATGGCGTTGACGAGGATATTCGGGAACGGCTGCAAGCAAGACTGATGAGGGCTATCCTCACTTTTCGGGCTGAATAACCTATGCGATATTGGAACGCTTCTTTCCCCTTTTCCGTTCCATACCGCAAGACAGCCCCCTGCTCTTTGACAAAGAAAGCGGCGCAATAGAACGGCGACGCAGCATAAGGCAAATCGGATACGTTCCTTTTGTGCCGAGCCATGCGGTGGATACGCCATGACCTTTCTCTTAATAGAAAAGCGAGCGAGAAATACCACACCGTAAAGCAGAGATAGCAGCCTGCGGGCGATAACGCACAGAATACATAATGATACTTCCTTATAGCCATAGTCCGAGCGTTAGAAGCGTCGCAGGCAATGGGTAGGGCTTCGGCAGACCGCCGGAGGGGTGCAAGTCCCATGAGGTTACGCTAATAGCCGTCCGATTAAAGCCTATGTTACAGATTGATTTTTGACCCATTAAGAAAGGGGGACGACAAATTGAACAATAACGACGTGCCGATTTGGGAAAAGTACACTCTTACCATAGAAGAAGCAGCAAAATATTTCCGTATCGGAGAAAGCAAGCTGCGGAAACTGGCAGAAGAAAATCCCGTCCCGGACTGGGTAATGATGAACGGAAACCGTATTCAGATTAAGCGTAAGCAATTTGAAAAAATGATTGATACGGTGGACGCAATCTGATAGTGAAATCGAGCCTTGAATGTGGTACAATATAGTCAAGCATATCAAGGCTCTTTCCATTATGGAAAGGAGCATAACGATGTCGGAAAAAAGACGGGATAATAAAAATCGTATTCTCCGCACCGGAGAGAGCCAGAGAAAAGACGGGAGATATGCCTACAAATATATAGATACCTTTGGGAAACCGCAGTTTGTTTATTCTTGGAAGTTAGTGCCTACGGACAAAACCCCGGCAGGAAAGCGCGACGATATAGCGTTGAGGGAAAAAGAGAAAGAAATCCAAAAAGACCTTGACGACGGTATCGACCATATCGGAAAGAAAATGACTGTCTGCCAACTCTACGCAAAGCAGATACGCCACCGGGCAAATGTGCGGCATGGTACAAAGCAGGGGCGAAAACAGCTCATGCGGATTTTGCAGGAGGATAAACTTGGAGCCTGCCGGATTGAAAATGTGAAGCTCTCCGACGCAAAGGAATGGGCGTTACGCATGAAAGAAAAAGGTTACGGCTTCAAGACTATCAACAACCACAAGCGTTCCTTAAAAGCTGCCTTTTACACAGCCATACAGGACGATTGTATTCGTAAAAATCCATTTGACTTCCAGTTGAACACAGTCCTTGAAGATGATACGGAACCAAAGGAACCTCTATCCCCTACGCAGGAAGCGGCTTTTCTGTCCTTTGTGCAGCATGATAAAGTCTATCAGAAATACTACGACGAGATTATCATACTGTTAGGGACAGGGCTTCGTATTTCGGAACTCTGCGGACTGACGGAAGCTGACATTGACTTAGACAAACAGCTTATCAATGTAGACCACCAACTTTTGAAGATTGCAGACGTGGGCTACTATGTGGAAACGCCTAAGACAAAAAGCGGCAACCGGGTTATTCCTATGAGTGAAAAAGTGTTGGAAGCATTTCAACGGGTGCTGAACAAACGGAAATATGCACAGCCTGTTATTTTAGAGGGCTACACAAAATTTCTGTTCCTTAACCGGAACGGCTTGCCAAAAGTGGCAGTCAACTATGAAAGTATGTTCCGGGGGCTTGTAAGGAAATACAACAAAACGCAAAAGGTAGCATTGCCAAAGATAATGACACCGCACACCTTACGCCACACATTCTGCACCACGTTAGCAAATGCAGGAATGAACCCAAAGGCATTGCAGTACATCATGGGACATTCCAACATCAATATGACGTTGAACTATTACGCGCATACGACTTCCGAAACGTCGATAACCGAAATGAAGCGGCTGATTGTATAAGTAGTAAACGGAGAATTTACTACTCCACATACTACTTTTGAACACCAAAACATACGGGGATATAAGAAGATTTGAGAATATCTTCCATAACGAAAAATGCCGGAAAAGCCTGTAACAATAGGCTATACCGGCATATAAGAACTTTTGAAAAGATAGTCAAAAATTACTTTGTGATTTTTAATAAAACATATGATATAATTTGTAATAAGAAGTAATATGTTTGCTGATATGAATTTTTTTGATTTGAATTTGCTAATTAATATTTATAAAAATTAGATTTAATACATAAATTTATAGGTGTATTAATTAATAATTTTAATCAACACACCTATCTCTTTCTAATCTTCTTTTAGCAAAGTACTTTTCCATACATCTTCTTTAAAGCCCAATAATACATTTTTACCATCCAAAAGTAATGGTCTTTTAATAAGCATACCATCACTTACCAATATTTCTAAAAGTTTATCATCAGATTCAGTTTTTACAATATCTTTAAGACCCAATTCTCTATATTTCATACCACTTGTATTAAAAAATTTCTTTATATCATATCCACTAGTCTTATAAATTGATTTTAACTCCTCTTTACTAGGAGGATTTTGAACCATATCTATATCTTCAAATTCTAAATTATTTTCCTTAAGCCAATTTTTAGCTTTTTTAACAGTAGAGCATTTTGTATATCCATATAATTTAATCATTTTATAAAAATTCCTTTCTAATTTTTTACTGTTATACCCATAAATTGTATACTATAACCAATTTATATCATAATCATTATAAGCTTTCAACATAAAAAATTATCATATTTCAAATTATTAAACATTTATTCACATTATATATTTAAATAGTCCTTTTATTTTTATTATAAATTATAATGTAACTTAAACATAAAATATAAGATTAAATTTTGAGATAACAAAAGGGCATAGTATATTTGATTTTACTTGCCCTTTATTTATATTATAAAATTCTACCCTAGTTTATATTTATAAAACTCTAAACAATTTTTTCTTTTATTTGAACATTTTCTACTATACCATCTTTTATACTTATAATTTTATCTGCAACATTATTTGAGAAGACAACATCATGTGTAATTATTAATATTGTCATACCTTTGTCTTTAAGTCTGTTCATTATATTGACTACTCTTTGAATAGTATCAATATCAAGTGCAGAAGTAGGTTCATCAAAACAAAGGACTTTTGGCATCAATGCACATGACCTAGCTATAGCAACTCTCTGTTGCTGTCCTCCTGACAATTCAAATGGATAAGAATTTAATTTATCTTCTAAATCAACTAATCTTAAAAGTTCTCTAGCCCTCTCTTCAGCCTCTTTTCTAGGAACTTTAAAAACATTAACTGGGGATTCAATTATATTTTCAAGGACTGTCATATGAGGAAATAAGTTGAAATTTTGAAAAACCATACCTATTTTTCCTCGTATTTTTGCCATATCTCTCTTATTTTTTATTACCTCATTATCTATTATAATCTCTCCACTATCAAATTCTTCAAGACCATTTATACACCTTAATATTGTGGTCTTTCCTGCACCAGACTTACCAAGTAAAACTCCAATCTGACCTTCTTCTAACTCAAAAGAAATATCTTTAAGTACTCTATTTTTTTTAAATGATTTATTTAAGTTTTTGATTTTCAACATATAAAAAACCTCCTCCTATAATATTGTAACTTTATCTATAATAAGAATATTTTTTTTCAAGTAATTCAAATCCCTTAGTAAGTATAGCTACAAATATAAGATATATCGCTCCTGCCTCAAATAATGGTAACAGACTTGCTTCCCTGTTCATTGCTATTTGAGATATTCTTAAAATATCATTTAATCCTAATATATATACTAAAGATGTATCTTTTACTAATGTGATTACTTCATTTGAAATAGGTGCTAGTATTCTTTTAAAAACTTGTGGAAAGATTACTCTCTTATACATAGTAAACTTATCAAATCCTAGTACTTTTGAAGCTTCATATTGTCCTCTATCGATTGACTGTATTCCACCTCTAAATATTTCTGCAAAATATGCTGCATAATTTAAGAAGAAAGCTACTACTCCAGCTGTAAATCTGTCAAATACAATTCCTAAAAGAGGTAATCCGTAAAATATGACTATCATTTGCAAAAGTAAAGGTGTACCTCTCATTATCAATATATAACATTGTGTAATACCACTTACTAATTTATTCTTTGATAATCTTAAAAATGCAACTCCAATCCCCAATGGAATTGATACTATCAATGTTATACAAAACATTGCTATAACTATCTCTAAACCTTGTAACATGCCTTTAGTGCCCCCTTCTTAACTGCTAACTTATCTTCTATTTAAACCACTTATCATAAATTTTGTCAAAAGTTCCATCTTTTTTCATTTCTTTTAATGTTTCATTTATTTTCTCACAAAGTTCTGGATTTTCTTTAGAAGTTGCTACAACATAATCTTCTAATCCAAAATCGTCTTTTAATACCTTGTATTTGTCTTCACCCTTTTGTCCCATATAGTATCTAATTAAAACTTCATCACCAACAACTGCACTAGTTCTACCTATCTCTAAATCTCTAAGTGCTTTATCATAAGTATCATAAAGAACTGGTGCTCCACCTTTTAAACTATTCATAAAATCTTTATCCTTTTCCACTGCATCAAGTGCTGTTGAACCTTGTTGTGTTCCAACTTCTTTATCTTTTAAATCAGCTTTTGAATTTATTTTTGAGTCACTTAGAGTAACTATTATCTGTTTATTTTGTAAATATGGTTCTGTATATGATACTATTTTCTTTCTTTCGTCTGTTATAGAATATCCATTCCATAATACATCTACAGTTTTTGAATCATTTAATTCAGTTTCCTTCATTGACCAATCTATAGGCTGAAACTTAACTTCCATTCCAAGTCTTTTAAATGTTTCTTTAGCTAAGTCTACGTCAAATCCTACTGTATCTCCCTTTTCATCTAAAAATCCCATTGGTACAAACGTATTATCAAACCCTACAACTACTTCTTTTTTAGATTCCTTTGAAGCATCCTTATCTTTTTCATTATTTGGTTTTGAACAACCTACAACTCCACCTAATAAACCTAACATAATTGTAAATATTCCTACTTTTTTTAATATATTTTTCATAATATTCTCCCTCGTCTTTTAATTTTTAAAATATTTTGATTATTTTTTAAAAAGTGTATCTATTGCAATATAATTCTCTGCGCGCTTAAAAAATTATATTAAAAAACTCCCGCCTCTAGCTTCTGCTAGAGGACGGGAGTTAACTCTCGTGGTTCCACCTCTGTTCATTAATGCCTCACGACACTAACCTCTTTAAGTACAATAAAATTATTATACTCTAGCACTATAACGGGTGCAAGGATTCCGGAAATCTCCTAATAAAGTATTTCTACTCTTTCAGAGTCCTGCTCAAAGATGTGTTCAAAGTAAAATCTATTGCTCCTCTCACCAATCGGAAACTCTCTGTTTAAGATTAACTACTTTTACTATTTCTTTTCTTAGCATTTAATGTTATTCTGAATTATTATTATGATATTGATTTTATAGCATAAGGCAATATATGTCAATATATATTTTAAAATAAATATAAAAATCTAGTTCCAAGGTACAACTTCCACTTCACCATAACATCTTTCTACTAATCTGTTTGAATATTCTCCTCTATAACCTAAAATAAAGAGTAAAACAAGTTCAATATATCTCGTTCCTATTGAAATTATATTCCAAATATCTTCAACCTCTAACACAGCTCTATGAGTCTTTCTACTTGGATGAACTATGCTATTTCTTAAATAAATAACTAAATCCACTCCATCATCAAATTTATTTTTTATTATATTATCAAATATATTTAATTCATGTTTACCATATGGTATCTTACATGTATCAAGTAAGAGTCTTATATTTTTAGATGCCAAATTACAGTCAAATACTTCATCTGTAAGTATCTTATTTTGTTCCACTAGAATTACATATGACAAAGTTTCAAGTGCAATTTGTACAGATATTATATTGTTTTCCATGGTAGCACTTCCAAGAGATTCTATGTACCAATCAACAACACTCTTTATAGCAGAACCATAATAAAAATCTTCTAGCTTTTTACACATAAGGCTTATATATTTTTCCATATTATGATAATTTGAAAGTGTATCTGACCATGTTGGTACATATCTAAAAGGAGATATTTGATTTTCATTCCATATTCTATAAACTTCATTACCACTTCTATACCCTTTGGCCAAACAAAACCCTACATATCTTCCACACATAAAACTCAAAGCTGTTGATATCCTATCTAAAAGATTTATTGTATTATTTGTTCTAAAAATTCTACCATCTTTTCTTCTAATCCTACCTATATGAGTTATTATTGCTCCAGATTTAGACTTTAATTCTGATTTTAATTCTTTTCTATAATCATATCGCTTGTCTATAGTTACAACATAATCATTTATATCAAATTCAATTCTACCTGCGTATACCTTATCATTGTATTTAATGAGTTTTCCAGGTATTTTATCTAAGTTTATTATATTAAAATCTACATATTCAACATAGGAGTTCTTAGATTTTATGCAGTCATCATTGATATAACCTTCTACACTAAATTCACTTAAAGTATTTATTGTTATAGAAATAATTTTATATCCATGAACTTCAAGAATAGCATTATCATAATCTAAAGCTAAATTGTCATCTTCATTGTCTATCTCTTCAACACAACCTATGTCTGCTTTAAAACTTATAGATATTGGAGGTGTCATTTTATAATAAATTTTCCCATTACATCTATATTTTTTATCTAAATATATGCAAAATCTACCTTCATAGATACTAATATCTTCATTGATACCATAGCTTAAATACTCTGATGTTATAGCATCAGCAATTTCTTTCATTTTTATTCCCACCTTTGCTTTTATGTAAAACTCAATATATTATATAATTTAATATATTATTTTCATTAATTATATACCTCAATAAATTTCTATAAAAATAGTATCATTTTAGTATCATCATTTATTTAATACATTATGTATTCCGTTTAGATTTAGTTATCCGACTTAGATAACTAGCTTGA
This sequence comes from Clostridioides difficile ATCC 9689 = DSM 1296, assembly GCF_001077535.1. Classification (GTDB taxonomy): domain Bacteria; phylum Bacillota; class Clostridia; order Peptostreptococcales; family Peptostreptococcaceae; genus Clostridioides; species Clostridioides difficile. Next base: position 1,938,177 of record NZ_CP011968.1, on the reverse strand, counting down.
AATTTCTACAGATTATTACATACTTTATTGTAATTATATCATAATGTTATAATTACATATTATCAAATTACACACTATCTTTTATTCATATAGATATTATCATCCTTGTGTATATATTGTCAAAGAAAACATTTAATTTACAACATATTTTATATCATATCATCTAAACTATTATATACACCTTATCTAATTCACACATTAACACTATTGTACTTTTTCTAAAAATTTTTAAATAAAAATGACAGCTTTAATTTATTATTTTAAAACTGCCATTAAACTGTAAATATTCCCTTTTAGTATACAAAATTTTACCTTTATGTTAATATATTTTACTTATATAAATTTTTCATAATTAATTTATACATATAAATTAGCACCATTGTTGTTTTATTATCTTAGTTATAAATAATTGTAACTAGATAATATTCAATTTCTATATTAATATTTAACTAATATTAGATAATGTATCGTTTATATCCTTTTCTACTAATGGTTTCATATTATTATTATAAATACTTATATCTGCATTACTTAATTCCATTTTTATGCGATTAATAAGATTTTCTTTATACTTTGTAATATTAGGTATGGATTTAATAAACATTCTTGATACAGAAGGTTTTTTATCTACGATATGACTTAGTATACTATCTATATTTATTTCAATTTTATTATCAATATCCCACTGAGCATTTGCAGAGATTAATAACAATCCCCTTGTTCGAATATATGAGTTTTCGTTATCAATCATTTCTAGGAATGAGTCAAAAAAACAATATGTAATATTTGATTTTAAACTTTCATTTTCTAAGAATAAAAAAGTTTTATATGCTTCATTATGATTTTTTGAATATAATTTATTAATAAGTAAATTGAGATTCTTCAATCTTCTCATCTCCCTCATTACAAATATTTATTTAAACAAAGTATAACATATTCAAAAATAAATATAAATAAAAACTATATTAAATAAAAAGCCTAAAATTATTTGCTGTTTATTTACAAATAATAATTCTAAAATATATTTGATTTATTTAGTATCGGCTATAAAAATAAGCTATCAAATAATTTATATTTGATAGCTTATTTTCTTATAATTCTTTTTTTAAAGTTTCCTTTAGACTATCATATGCGAAATCCATTATTTCTCTACAAGCAACTAAATCTTTTTTTAGGTCTATACATAACTCTGAACCATACTCTTTTCTTACTGTTGTAGTTAAATCTTTAGCATATACTTTAGCTTTAGTACTTTCATCTTCGTGGTTTCTGCCTTTTACATATCCAATTATTATATTTGATGCATTTACTGCACCACATAAACTAGCAACCCCACACCCTGAACCCAGTCCACTTCCTAAACAAACTGGTATATCTGTATTAAATTCCTCATTATATGCTTTTATAACTGATTCTGCACAATTAAATCCCTTCTCATGATATTTTGATGCTATAACTTTATCACACATTAAAATCCCCCCTCATTTTTGTAAATTAAAATAAATTCCTTATTATTTTTGTAAAAAATACTTCTTTTTACTATTATTATATCAAATATTAACAATAAAAACATTTCTTTCTAAGTTAACTCTGTCTTTCTAAATTTAATAGTATCTCTTTCAAATCAGAATGATTCCCCATATATCCACCAATATCTTTTTTGCCAACTACTCTATGACAAGGTATTATTATTGGAATTTTATTACTTTTACTTGCTTGTCCTATTGCTCTTACTGATTTTGGATTGTTTATATTTCTTGCTATATCTGAATAACACAATGTTTCTCCATAAGGTATTTTTAACATTTCCCTATAAACTGATTTTTGAAATTCAGTCCCTTCAATACGAATATTTAAATTAAAGACTTTTCTTTTTCCATTAAAGTAATCATCTATCTGGCTTATTGCTTCCTTTAAATCTTCCTTACTTCTCTTTATATCAATTCCTTTTTTAATACATTCATTTTTTAAATTATTAAATTTTTCATCTCCTATGTATATACTAACTATAAAACCATCTTCACTTAATATGTACAAATTTCCTAATTTTGATTTATAAACATCATATACTAAACTCATATTACTTCCCCCCTTTAATATCAGTATACATATAATTTTTTAACTAATAAAGAGTTACCCTAAAAAATAGGATAACTCTTTTTTATAGATACTTAATATAGAGTATATTTTTAAATTCATTAACTTTTAACATATCAAAATATAAATCTTATATATTTTTAAAAGCCTTAGAAAGCATAAGTTTTATCCTGTTAAGTTGATTTACCTCACTTGCAGAAGGGTCATAATCAATAGGTATTATATTTGCATTTTTATACAACCTCTTTAATTCTTTTATAGAACCCTTACCAATTATGTGATTAGGTAAACATCCAAAAGGTTGCATACAAATAATGTTTTCTACACCTTCATTTAATAATTCAACCATTTCACCTGTTAAAAGCCAACCTTCTCCAGTTTGATTACCTAATGACACTACTGGTTCTGTACTTTTAGCAACATTTTTTATATTGGCTGGAGCATAAAATCTCTCACTCTTATCAAGTGCTTTTTTATATACTCTTTGATATATTCCAGTTATGTATATAAATGCCTCTCCTATCATTCTACTCTTTCTACTTCCTTCTAAATGAGTGTGTTTGTATATAGTATTAAAGGCACAACTTAAGAAGAAATTTGTAAGGTCTGGCACGACTGCTTCAGCACCTTCTCGCTCTAATATATCTACTAAATTATTATTTGCAATTGGATGGAATTTCACCAATATTTCTCCAACCAAACCTACTTTTGGTTTTTTGATATCTAGTATCTCTAAATTATCAAATTCTTTTACTATATCTTTTATATTTCTAGTAAATACAGAAATTTTTGCTTTAACAAGAGAAGATTTGCATATATCAACCCATTTTTCATATAGAGCATTTGCACTTCCAGTAACTTTTTCATATGGTCTTACTCTATATAGTACTTTCATCAGCAAATCACCATAAACAACAGACATAAAGAGTCTATTGATTAATTTTAGTGATATATTATCCATTATACCACTATCTTCTATTCCATTTACACTAAGTGCAATGACAGGAACATCTTTAAATCCAGCATCATATATAGCCTTTCTTAAGAATCCAATATAATTTGTAGCTCTACAACCTCCACCAGTCTGAGTTATAGTAACAGAAGTGTTATTTAAATCATATTTGCCAGATTTTAATGCTGTTATTAGCTGACCTACAACTATTATAGCTGGATAACATGCATCATTATTTACATATCTTAACCCTTCTTCAATTACACTACTATCAGTATCTTTTAGAATTTCTATATTATAACCACTTAAGTTAACAGCTTTTTCAAGGAATTGGAAATGTATTGGAGACATTTGTGGTGCTAATATAGTATGTTTGTTCGTTATCTGATTATTTTTAGCATACTGTATCCTGTTTACCTTTATATTTTTTACATCTATATTTTTGCTTTCTCTCTCAAACATAGCTGCTTTTAAGGACCTCATCCTTATCTTAGCTGCTCCTAAATTGTTGCCTTCGTCAATCTTTATAATAGTATATATCTTCGATTTTTCATTAAGTATTTCTTGAACCTGGTCTGTAGTTACTGCATCTAATCCACAGCCAAATGAATTAAGTTGAACAAGTTCCAAATAGTTTTTATCTCTCACAAAACTAGCTGCTTTATACAATCTTGAATGATATACCCATTGGTCTACAACTCTAAGTGGTCTTTGTACATTGGCTAAATGACATATAGAGTCTTCAGTAAGCACTGCCATATCTAATGAATTTATAAGCTCTGGCATTCCATGATTTATTTCTGGGTCTATATGATATGGTCTTCCACATAACACAATCCCCTTCATATTTCTTTCTTTTATTTCTTTAAGTGCTCTTTCACCTGCTGCTTGTATCTCCATTTTAAATAAATTCTGTTCCTCAGTAGCTTTATCAACTGCATGATTAACTTCTTCTTTAGTTATTTTTATATCAGAAAAATGTCTTGATAATTCATCATATAGTCTTTTCTTCAATTTTTCCTTATCATTTAGACTTATAAATGGATTTATATAATTTATGTTCTTATTTCTTATATTTTCTACATTGTTTTTTATTACTTCAGAATATGATATTACAACAGGACAATTATAATAATTATCTGCATTTGAATCCTCTTTATTTTCATTTGTTACACTTGGATAAAATATATTTTTTATACCTTTTGCAATTAAATTTTCTATATGTCCATGAACTAATTTTCCTGGATAACAAACTGTTTCAGATGCAATACTAGTTATACCAGTTTCATATAACTGTTTTGATGACCTATCTGAAAGTACAACTCTAAAGCCCATAGCATTGAAAAAAGTAAACCAAAATGGATAATCTTCATACATATTTAATACTCTTGGTATCCCTATTTCCCCATTTTTTGCTTCTTCTTTTTCCAATGGTTTATATCTAAAAATTCTATTGTATTTGTACTTAAATAAATTTATTGGTTTTTTCTTTTCTAATCCTATTTTTTTATCACCATAAATAGCTTCACCCTTCTCACATCTATTACCTGAAATAAAAATTTCATTATCAGAAAATTTATTTATTGTAAGAAGACAATGATTTGAACAACCTTTACATCTAGTTACACTTGCTTCTAGCTTGATATTATTCAACTCTTCCTTAGATAACAAGGATGTTTTGTATCCACTTTCATATTTTTCTTTAGCTATAAGTGCTGAACCAAAAGCTCCCATAATTCCTGAAATATTAGGTCTAATTACATTTTTTCCAATTAGTTTTTCAAAGCTTCTAAGCACCAAATCATTATAAAAGGTTCCACCTTGTACAACAATATTATTACCAATCTCATTTAAATCTCTAATCTTTATTACTTTAAATAAAGCATTTTTTATTACTGAATAAGATAGCCCTGCTGATATATCTCCAACACTTGCACCTTCTTTTTGAGCTTGTTTTACTCTAGAATTCATAAATACAGTACATCTTGAACCTAAATCTACAGGATTTTGAGAATAAATACCTTCGTGTGCAAATTCTTCTATTGTCATAGATAAAGAACTTGCAAATGTCTCTAAAAATGAGCCACAACCTGATGAACAAGCCTCATTTAATATTATATTATCAATTACTCCATCTTTTATTTTTAGGCACTTCATATCTTGACCACCAATATCAAGTATAAAATCTACATCTTTATTGAAAAATTTAGCAGCTTTGTAATGTGCTATAGTCTCTATCTCTCCGTTATCGATTTTAAGAGCTTTTTTAATAAGACCTTCTCCATATCCAGTTACAGTTGAACTCAATATTTTAATATTTTTTGGTAATATATCATATACTTCATTTATAACTTTAATGGTTGTTTTTAATGGATTTCCTTCATTGCTATTATAATAAGAATATACAAGTCTTCCATCCTCATCAATAAGTGCTGCTTTAGTTGTAGTTGAGCCTGCATCAATTCCTAAATAACAATTACTTTTTATTGAATTTATGTCCACATAATTTATTTTTTCTTTTTCATGTCTTCTTGAAAATTCTTCATACTCATTTTTATCTTTAAATAAAGGTTCTAATAAATTTACTTCTCCATCTTCAATATTCTTTATGCTATCCAATTTTTCTATTAGAGATTTTAGTTGTATATTATCTTCATCTACTGATAATAATCCTGCGCCAATAGCAATATAAAGTTGTGCATTTTCTGGGAAGATTATGTTTTCATCTTTTAAATCCAATACTCTTTTAAATGCTTCTCTAAGTTCAGATAAAAAGTACAATGGACCACCCAAAAACGCAACATTTCCTTCTATTTTTCTTCCACAAGAAAGGACACTCACAGTTTGTACGACAACTGCATTGAAAATACTCATTGCTATATCAGTCTGATTGGCTCCATCATTTATAAGAGGTTGAATATCTGTTTTAGCAAAAACACCACATCTTGAAGCTATGGGATATATAACATTATACCCTTTAGCAAGTTCATTTAATCCACTGGCATCTGTCTTTAAAAGTGATGCCATCTGGTCTATGAATGCTCCAGTGCCACCTGCACATATTCCATTCATTCTTTGGTCTATTCCTCCACTTAGATATGTTATCTTTGCATCTTCACCCCCAAGTTCTATGACAACATCAGTCTCAGGATGAAAATACTCTATTGATTTTGTACTAGATATAACTTCCTGAACAAATTTTACACCTAATTTTTTTGATATTCCAATTCCACCTGAACCAGTTATTATAATGGTAGTATTTATATCTCCCAATTTTTCATATATACCATTTAGTACTTCTTTAACTGATTTTTTTACATCAGAATAATGTCTTCTATATTCTTTATGAACTATATTATTACTATTATTAAGTACCACAACCTTCACCGTTGTAGAACCTACATCAATTCCTATATGAAATAATTCATCCATTGTACCCCTCCATATTTATATGCTTTTTTAATTTTTGTAAGTTCTATGGCTTTATTTTAAGTAAGTTATTTATAATCTTTATGACTAATATTTTTATTTTATGATTCTTTTATTAATCAAAGCTTACTCTACTAGGTAATTCCTAATTCTAACCTTAAATTTTAAATAAGAACATATAGTTAGTGTACTAAATTTTGTCATAAATTTCTACAGATTTTTGTTACTTTTTACATAAATATAACTTAACTCTAATATCCACTTAATGTTTATGTATTATAAATTATCTTTAGTCAGAAAAAAATGGTTGTTGATATGTAAATTCTTATTACATATCAACAACCATTTTTTTGTATATTATTTTTTATCTTAGCTGATTACATTTATCCTACGAGTGTAAATATAAAGTGAGCAGCTGCTCCTGCACATAAACCACCTATTGTATGAGAAAGAATAGCTTTACCTGCCAACTGTCTAGCATTTAATGCATCCATCATACCAATATGTGTACTTAAATATCCACTCCAACACATACCCATAGCTGTAAATACTGCTATATCATTAGGAGTTATAGCTCCTGACTTTATAAACTCTGGAACTAGAGACATTGCTGCACCAACAGCTCCCAATGAAGTTATAGGGAATGCTATTGCCTCTGGTGATGTAAATCCAAATAATGGTTCTAATATAAATCCAAGTTTATCTCCAATAACTGGAAGTAATTTTATTCCTTCATATGCAGCTCCTGTATAAACTTCTTGACCTGTAACAGGGTCTGTAGATGGTCCAAAAGTTAATAACATCACCAATGTACATACTACTAGGACTCCAGGAATTATAGCCATTCCCATATCTACCCCCATTTTACCACCTTCAAGAATTGCATCTAAAGCTCTTTGAAATACATTTCCTTCTCTGATTTCTCTAAATTCATCCTTTTTCTCTAATGTTCCTGTTGCTTTATCTTCTTCCGGATTGTATTTATAAAACTTCTTAGTAAATGTCAACATTATTCTAACACTTATGACACTACCTATAATTGCACCTAAATTACCAATTAATGCTGGAAGTACATATTCTGTACCTTGAGAAATCATAAATGTTGTTAAGATAAGTCCCATACCAAAGGCTGTTCCTAAGTTACATAATGCTGGAACTTGGTATTGTTTAAAATACTGTGTGAATGTTTTATCTTTAGCAAAAGGTATAATAGCTGGATTATCTGATAAATAAGTTGTTATAGCTCCTGCTATACTAGCACCAGGTAGTCCATATAAAGGCTTCATAAATACAGCGAAAATTTTATTAATTAACGCTATTACTCCAAACTCTGAAAGTAGTGCGCTTAATGCGCCTGCAAGAACTGCCATAGCCATAATTAAGAAAACTGTCTCCAATAGTAAAGCATGTGCTGTACTCATTATTACTTTGAACATCATTCCTGCTCCCATAATACTACCAACATACCCAAAACCAACTACTAGTAATATTAGGAAAATGAAGGTTTCCATGCTTACTGCCTTAACCTGTCTCCTGTCTGTTAACTTCTCCATTTTGAATCATCCCTTCTTTTTTTGTTATAAAGTTTAACAAAACCTTTTCTCTTTTTTAATTATACTTATAAGTATTACTATTTGCAACTTTATTTGTCATTTTTTTATCATTTTTAAAATGGAAATCAGTATTTTAATAATAAAAATTTTTCAGATTTATGCAAGTTTTCGACATCTTATCTTTCATTTTATAAAAAGTATGATTCCTTACTAAATATATATATACTTCTCTAACGACCTAATATGCAAATATAAGTTGTAACTTGTATCTTTTTGCATGAAAGAAAAAAGATTATGAAAAAATTTTTCCTTCAATATTTTTCATAATCTTTTTTTTTAGTTTTATATATTTTTTTTAAAAAATTTTTTTAAAATTTGCTTTAAGAAATATATATTATTTTAATTTTTCAGCTACATATTTTACTAAGTCAACAGTTCTTGAAGAATATCCCCATTCATTATCATACCAAGAAACTACCTTAACCATATTGTCTTCTATAACCATTGTGGATAGAGCGTCTATAATAGATGATCTTGAATCTCCTTTATAATCTATAGAAACAAGTGGCTTGTCACAATATCCTAAAACACCTTTTAATTCTCCTTCAGCAGCATCTTTTAACACAGAGTTAACTTGCTCAGATGTAACGTTTTCTTTAAGTTCGCACACTAAATCAACAAGTGAAACTGTTGGTGTTGGTACTCTAAGTGAAAAACCATTTAATTTTCCTTCTAATTGTGGTAGTACTCTTGACACAGCTTTTGCTGCTCCTGTAGTGGTAGGTATTATAGATTCAGCCGCTGCTCTTGCTCTTCTCAAATCTTTATGGCTTTTATCTAATATTCTTTGATCGTTAGTATATGAATGTACTGTAGTCATTAACCCTTTTACTATACCAAATTTTTCGTCCAATACTTTAGCAAAAGGAGCTAGACAATTTGTAGTACAAGATGCATTTGAAATTATATTGTGCTTTTCATTATCATATTCTTTCTCATTAACTCCGATAACTATAGTTATATCTTCATTTTTTCCTGGAGCTGTTATAATTACTTTTTTTGCTCCTGCTTTAATATGTTTTTCTGCCTTTTCTCTTTGTGTAAATAATCCTGTTGATTCTATTACTATATCAACCCCCAATTCTTTCCAAGGTAATTCTTCTGGGTCATTATATCTTAATATTTTTATCTCTTTAGAGTTTACTACTAGAGTGTCTTCATCCTTTGCCTCTACTTCACCTCTAAAAGTTCCATAGCATGAATCATATGTAAATAAATGTGCCAAAGATTCTGTTGTTGCTCTTGCATTTATGGCTACAATTTCTATATTATCTCCTAATTCTTCTTGAGCTATTCTTAATACAGCTCTTCCTATTCTTCCAAATCCGTTCATTCCTACCTTAATTTTCATTATGAAATGTCTCCCTCCATTACTATGTTTTTACATGATTATTGTACACTAAATAAATCATTTGTTCAATACTTTTTCTTGATTAAATAATCAAATTCCATGTTTTTTTATTATCAAAAGACAATTAGTATATCATTTTTCTTTATTTTACCCCTCATTTAGTATGTACTTTTTAGTGTAAAGAAGCTGAAATCATTTATTTTACTCAATGTCCCTTGGGACATATTTTGCCATCTTTTTTTTGAATTTTTAAACTATACTTATTTTTAAAAATAATATATCTTCAAGAATCTCCTCTAATTTAAAATAATAAAAATAAATTTTTATTTAGTTCAAAAAATATATGATTTTTTAAAATTTGCTACAATTATTATTTATATATCAAAATATAAATAATAATTAGCTTATTGTTAACTAAATTATGGAAATATACTTAATTGAAAACTTAAATTTATTTCCTTGTGTTATCAAGATTTCATGCTTACCATTTCCAATATCATGCTCACCAACTTTTGATGTGCATAAACTATTTCAAGTAAAAATGCACAACCTATCCTTTTTGATAAGAAAAAGCAGTCAATCATAAATATCAACTGCTTTTATGTACTGAATATCAAGTTATAGACAATCTGGAATTTATTTTGAGGGTTTTTCTTTCTCCTTAACTAAATTGCTTTCAAAAGTAACCTTTACAACTGCATGATTTATTTTAATTCCAGTAAAGCATATAGCATACTCTTTCTCTTTTTGTATATTAGAAAGAGAAATTGCGAATGTATCATTATCAACGCTTCCATGCCATATATTACTCCATAAAGTTTCATCTGTTTTATTGTCCTTTATTTCCACAATACCACTATCTCCATCCATTTTAAAAGAAATCTCTGTGTCTAAAACATCTATATCATTAGACACACAAAACAAACATGCATTAACAAATGGGTCTGAAGTATCATAATTTTTATCTAAGTCCATTTCAATGGTTGTTTGTCCTGATTCTTTGTTGTTTAAATTATTATATTTACTTTCATTGCTTTTTTTACAAGCTGTCAAGCTAACCACACTAATGATACTAATTAAACTAATAACTAATTTTTTCATAGAATTTATCTCCCTTACAATTTCTAATTTTTAACCCTACAAACTATAGTATTAAACTAATCTACTATTTTACATCAAATTTTTCAATCATTCAGCCTTTACCTTTTCTCATTTTAATTGCAAATATGTTAAATAATTTTGGAATTTTAATTATTGTAGTATCTTAAATTGGTTTATAACATATTATGAAAATTTAAGAGTCAAGTCACTTATTTAAAAATACACAAAATTATACTTTATTGTATAAAAAAAGAGATTATAATTTATACAAGTAAAATAAACTTTATTATTTTACTCTTCTATATAACCTCTTTTCTATATATCTATTCAAATAATTTAGCTCCTAAACTCACAAACATTTGTAAAATCAAAAATGCTTTTGTGTCTATCTTATGATTACTTTGTAAAATCTCTTTTGCATCTTCTTGCGAAATTAAAAGCGCTTCAATCTCTTCATCTGGTTCTAAAAATTCATCTGTTATATCACCATCACATATACAATAAACAAAGGCAACAGATTCATCACTCATTCCAGGAGATAAATAAACTTTATCAATACTTTTATTTTTTTTAATTTCTAAAAGAGTAAGTCCTGTTTCTTCTCTAAGTTCTCTTTCAACGGAAATATCTATAGACTCTCCTTCATCAACAAGACCTGCTGGTAACTCGTATATATATCCATTAATAGGTACTCTAAATTGTCTTATTAAAATTAATTTTTTACTACTTTTATGAAGCCCAACTATTACAACTGCATCTACACTATCTTCTTCATTCTTCAAATAAATATTTTTTAATTGCTCACTACTTTTTCTTGATGCTACCATCCAAACCTTATCTTCATCTAATTTGTTTTTATACTCTATTTCAAAAAGTCCTATAAACTTATTTTCAATCATTGGATTTACATTCTTTATTATAGTTTTTTTCAAATTTACTACGACCTTTCTTTTTTAATACCTTTTTAACATTATTAAGTAAATATAATATCTTAACAAGTATTCAACAACTTATTATATTTCCATTTCAGGATTATCTTTATCTACAAAACCTACTTTAATTTCACAATTAAATATTTCCTTTAACAATTTTGCTAATTCTTCTCTTGCACTCATTACCTTATCTAAATTAGCATCAGTAAAACCATCTATAGGAAAAAATATATTTTTTGAGCTATTAGTAATTTTTCCTTCCTCTCCTTGTCTCCATATCCATCTTCTAGTTTTTACCATGTCTCCAACTGAATAAATTAATTCTCCTTCTTCCATTAATTCAACATCAGTTTCTCCAAATGGTACAAATTTATCCCCTTTTTTAGAAAATCTAACATATACATCATCATTTCTAAAATCCATATCATGAGCGCCCATTGGAAGTAAATATTTTAAAGAAATAGAGTTTCCTAAATCTACAATAGGATTTATATGAGGAAGTTTCTTATTCTTAGCAACCCTTGTTGTCATTGCTTCTATCGAACTCATAAATTTATTTGGGTTCATGCCTAGACTTCTAAATGCCTCTCTATATGGTATAATTTCTTCTGATTCCTTTACTTTTTTATCTTTGAAGTAATCTTCTACTCTATCTATACTTATATCTAAAAGGTTGCTTATTCTTTCTATTTCTTTAGTATTATCTATTCCTTTTGCAACTACTACACCAAAGCATACATTTTCTAATTTATCAAAAACTTCTTTTTCTACTATAAATTTCATTTTGCTTTATCCTCCTGTTATTTTACATTATTTTCTAAATAGATTTTATCACTTTGTGTCTTATAAATATACCCCCTATTTGCTAATTGTTTAATTTTTTTAAATTTTCCAATTAATATTATATTTATTCTTATCAAATATTTTATATGTACTAATTACAAATTTAACTTTCCAAAACAAATATCTTGTTTTATAATGTATAATATATTTTTATGGAGGCAAGACTGTGAAAAATTTTATTCTAATATATTTTATAGTGATTAATTCTATTGCTTTCTTTTCAATGTACATAGATAAGAAAAGAGCAATTAGAAACGAATGGAGAATAAAAGAAGCTACTCTTATGTCTATAGCAGTAATTGGAGGTAGTATAGGTTCTATAATTGGAATGTATTCTTTTAGACATAAAACTAAACACATTAAATTTACATTTGGTATACCATTTATACTATTTTTACAATTTTTATTAGTATATTTTTATATTTTAAAGTAATTGAAATATAAAACCTTATTCTTTTCAATAAATTAAGGTGTATAAAATTAAAAATTTTATACACCTTTTTCTAGCAATTATTAAAAAGATATTTAATTAAAATTAATGACCCTTATGTTTAGCTTTTCTCTTTTCTTGTTTCAAATTAAATAGTCTTTCTTTTTCTTCTTCTTTTCTATTTTTAGCTAGGTTTTTTCTATCCTGTTTTCTTTCTTCATATTGAAGCTTAAGAGCATTTTGAGCCTTAGTCCCTATAGTTTCTTTTTCTTGTTCCTTTTTTACTTTTCTCTGCATTCTTTTGTATCCAATGTTGTCTTTGGTCACATTTTTTTCTAATTTAATGCTACCAAAATCTAATGAGAAAAATCTTTCAAGTATAAATTCATACACTTCTACTTCTTTAGGTTCTGCTCCAAAAACTACCCTACATGCTTCATATTTTTTACCATCTTGTCTTTCAAATATACCTACCCAAAATGGTTCTTCAAATAAGACTGTTAATTTTCCACTAATTTTGTCCATTGCTAGTTCCTCCTTAAATTACTTTCTAAAGAACGGACAACCAAGGAGGCAGGTTACTGACAGCTATTGCTGCGTCTGGACTACCAACCAGACTGTGTTTTTATCTTTATAGATTAAATATTATCTTTTTTAATCATGCTTGTCAATCTTAGTATCAACATCTATCATATTGATTTAAGTGAAATCAAGTTTTTTAACTCTACTTTATTATTGTTAACACTAAGAAAATTAATTATTTTTCATAATAAATTAGTTATTATACTTATTTAAATATCAATCTTTATTGTTCCCTGCATAAACAAGACTGCTTCACCAGAAATTTTTACAGTATTATCCTTCAACACTTCACACTGAATTATACCACCACGATTAGAAAGTTGAGCAGCTACCATTTTGTGTTTTCCCAACTTTTCAGACCAATATGGAATAAGATTACAATGTGATGAACCAGTAACAGGGTCTTCTGAATCTAATTCTGGACAAAAATATCTTGATACAAAATCTGTATTACTTCCTTGTGCTGTGATTATTATACCTAACCAGTCTGTCAATTTACGCAATTGTGCGTAATTAGGTTTATAATTTATAACTTCTTGTTCACTGTTTAGCAATAAGATTAAATCTCTTGAAGAATAAACAGCACTTGGTACACAGCCTATCAAATTAGCTTGTTGTGGTGATAACTCTATTTCAATAGGCATTATTTCTGGAAATATCATTTCATATAGATTTCCATTTCGTGTAACTTCAAGCTTTCCACTTTGAGTAAAGAAATCTATCCTTTTTACATTAACATCAATAAAATTTGATATTACATAAGCTGCTGCTAAAGTTGCATGACCACATAAATCAATTTCTGCTTTAGGAGTAAACCATCGTAATTCATAATTTCCTTTACCTTTAACTACAAATGCTGTTTCTGGTAAATTGTTTTCTTCTGCTATTTTCTGCATTAACTCTAAAGGTATTCTTCTGTCAAGAACACAAACTCCAGCAGGATTTCCTTTAAATAGTTTAGTTGCAAATGAATCAACTATGTAGTATTCCATTATTTAACCTCTCTTTCTAACATAAAATATACATCAATTTACATTCAATAAAACTTTAAATTTCTTACATATATTTCTTAATATTACTCTGTTCAACAACTTTTTTACCTAACAATGTAATTGCTTTTTTGGCACAATTATTTACACAACGATAACACATTGTACATTGCCCATTTGCAACAATCATACAATTTTTAATTACTAGATTCTTCATTGGACATAAATTAACGCATTTACCACATACAATACATTCCTCAGTATTAATTTTTAGTTTATCTGTATACATATTTGTTTTATTGATAAAATACAATCGTTGTCCAAATAACCCTACAATATGACTCAAAAAACCCAACCCTTCTTTTGGTGGTGACCCATGTTTCAGTTTTTTAGCAGCCTTAGTTACTTTCTTTTCTGCTTTTATTACAAGCTTTCTATTATACTCTAAAGAATGTTTTAATACCTTTTCATCTCCTATACTATCTGGCATCTTCACATGTAATCCACCAACAGTTATAGCACCGTATTTTTTTAATATTCTAGCTAACACACCAGAGCCATCTCCACTAAATAGAGCCATAGTTGCAATAATAAAAACACGTTTACCATTCCACAAAGTTGAATGATTTATTATAAAATCTTTCAATATTTTTGGCACATTACTATATTGCACCGGATAACTAAAAATAATATTCTCATGATTATTGATGTGCTGTAAAAGTTCATTATCTTCAATAGAATAAGAATTTGCTGTTATATCATATTCTTGTAAAAATTTTTCTACACAGTATCTTGAATTTCCTGTTCCACTAAAATATATTCCTATCATAGTACTTCTCCTAATAGCTAAGATTATATAGCTCTATTCTTAAAATTCTGACTTTTTATATTATCTAAATTAAGTAGTTTATTTAAATAATATAAACTTAATTCAACAAGTTACCTACTGAACCTCCCATGACTAAAGTCATAGTGTTCCTGCTTGATAGAATTTTGCATAGTCAATTTACTAAATACTTGTCTAATTCTTTTTTTATCATTTTAAATATACATTTTAATAATATTAGTAAGCTATACTTCCTTAAGCATATATTTTCCCTAAAGTAAAACTATTGATGATTATTCCATTATATAACCTAATTATAAATTTAGTAAGTTCATCACATACTATACCCTTAATTCTCAATTATAAAGTTCCCTAAAAAATATTTGAAAATTTAACTATGAAAAATTTCCTATTGCCTAATATGTATAAGTAAGGAGTACTATATAGTACTCCTTATATTGTACTCTTATAACATTGATGCCTTAATATTATTTTAATCTTAATCATTATTGATTTGATTTAAAATTATAAATAGGTTCCAATATTTTAATTATGTCAACTATATCTCTTATAGTTTTAATAATCTCATCAATTGGTTTATGTGCTTGTTGCACTTTATCAATAGTATTAATTAAATCCATTTACACATCTAGCACCTGTATGGCAATTTAGCATTATCCTTATCTTATACTTTGTTGTAAATTCTTGATTACATAATTCTATTATCTAACTTATAGCTGTGCAATCTACATTATCTGTAAATACTTTGCTTTATATATTTTCCCTGAACCTCTAACATTAATATAACAGCCTTTTTGCTATACACTTTTAACTATATACTTAATTTTAATAACATTACTTGTTTATAAAAATATACTATAGATAAATTTCACATAAAAATAATAATTCAAGTATTGATTTTTATATAAGCAAATTTGTAATGTACTAAAAATAACATAAAAGTTTCCATTTTTCAATATGTAAGCTTTTATTATGTTATTTTATTGTTAAAGGTTTCAAGTTTTTATTTATTCATTTTAAAAAAATTATTATTTTTGTAAAACTAATCCCATAGTCATACTATCGTCAGAATATGCTTCACCCTTAACATTACTAAAAAACTCAACAGACTTAAATCCAATATTTTCAACTTCTAATAAGAAACTTTCTTTTGAAAAATAGTGATTCCAAACATAAAATACATTTTCATCTTTTTCGGTTATTACAAGAGTTTGTTCTAATGTATTATAATCATTGTATTTACAATTATCTTGTAGACACATATATTTTTCATTACTCCAAAATCCTCCATCTTCATTTATTTCCCAATATTTAATTTCCTCAAAATTATTGTATTTATTTATTGTAAATACATCTAATATTAATTTTCCTCCAGGTTTTAAACTATCATAAATTTTTTCCATTAATAACCTTCTATTTTCAGTTGACAAAGCTCCATAATCACAATAAATTAAGGTAGCCAAATCAAATTCCTCATTATAGTTCATATTTAAATAACTTTGAAACAAGTAATTTATGTTTAAATTAGTCTCCTTATTTCTATTTTGTGCATAGTTAATAGAACGTTTTGAGAAATCAATTCCAGTTACCTTATAACCTTTTTGTGCAAATTTCTCTGCATATAAACCTGGACCACAACCTAAATCAAGTAATTTAGGATAATTAGCTGGATTTGCAACTGTAACTATCCAATTTACAGAATCCTCGATAAAGTTAAAATTTCTACTTGCTCCTTCAAAATTAGTGTCTAAGTGTGCTTTTAATAATTGCTTTGAAATATACTCATCATCCCAAAAATTAATTTCACTTTGTTTATAAAGCTCTGGTCTTTCTAAATACATACATAATTTGTTTAACAAAACATACCACTCCTTAAAATTTATTTTTAAAATAAAAAAACCACAGAGTTTACTCTGTGGTTTAACTTCAAAAAGATGAGTTTAAATAAGAGTAAAATAGAACCAAATATTTTTAAGCACAACAATAAAACTATAGCTTTACTTTGTTTGCTTATTAAATTTGATTTTATTCACTCTTTTCCAGCAATACTTATATCAACGATTTTATGATATCAAATATCACCGAACAACATCATCCTTTCATATTTTTATTTTATGAATTAATTATATATTTAAATTTTATATTTGTCAATAAATTTTAATTTTAATAAATTTTAATCATCATAGTAAAAAAATTTTTTTTATATAAAACTAATCAAAAAAAGATATCTGTACATCTCCTGAGTTTTTTAACTTTTCCTTCATTATTTTAGAGTAACTGCTTGATAGAGAATACTTATATCTAAGTTCATTAACCATTTTATACAATTGATTTTTATACTCCCTATTAAGTGAACCTGCACTATATAGTATTGATAATTTATCAAATAATTCAGGAAACTCTTTTTTAACAAAGTCAAAAAAAACACCTCTAGTTATACCCCTTAAGTATAAAGTCCCAGGTAAAACATAATGTACATTACATTCTTTTGCATGTCTAAATAGCGAATTTATATTATCAAAATCATCTGTAATATATGGTATAATTGGCATAATATGTAGACCAACTGATGCGTTAGTTTTTCTAAATTCTTTTAACATTTTAAATCGTCTCATTGAATCCACACCATTTGGCTCAATAAGCCTTTGTGTATCTTCATTTACTGTGGTAATTGTAGATGCTACATTGATATATGTAATCCTAGATAGCTTATCAATTAAATCGTAATCTCTTAAAATTAAATCTGACTTTGTAGAAATAATAGCTGGTGTCTTGTATTTTATCAGCAGGTTTAATATTTCTGGCATAATTTTATAGTCAGCTTCTATTGGTTGATAACTATCTGTAACTCCTCCTATATTGATTACTTCTTTCTTCCATTTACTGCTTTTAAGTTGTCTCTCAAGTTTTTCTACTATATTTGTTTTTACATAAATCTCTTCAAAATAATTATTGGAGTTGATGTACTTATGAGAGTAAATAGCATAACAATATTTACATCCATGCTCACATCCACGATAAATATTTAAATCCCATTTATATGGCATACTCCTTTTTAATTTATTACAAGCTATTTCACAATTTATTGGAATATATTTTATTTTATTATACAAATAATCACCTCTTTATATACAATAATACTATAATGTTAATCTATAGTAATTAAAACATGATATTTCCAGACCACAATTCATAATCTTTACTATATTTACAAAGTAATATATTCCATTCATTTATTGGTATTCCTCCACATGTTGCTTTTTCTTCTAAATTATATAAGCATTGCTTTAAATACATTTTATTATGCCAATCATCATATAAATTTTCTAAATTTAAACTATGTTCATTAGATATATCATTTGCAAAATTTCTATTTTTCCATTTTAATATACTTGTATATTTAAGTTCATTAGGTTTATAATTTCTTTTTAACATTTCATCATGTACAATTTTTGTATAAAATTTAAATTCATCTATACTATAATTCAATACTTTATTCACTAATAGATGGTTTGGAGTACCTTTTTTATCTATAGAACCTTTTATAGCAAGTAGCTCTCTCCATTGACTTACTAATTGATTTTTAGGTAATACATCAATTAAATCCTTATGCCATAATCTCATAATTTAACTCCTTACTATAAAATATTTTATAAATTCAATAACCAATCTATCTTACAATTTTACATGTTCAATAATTTTATCTGTAAAAACTATACCATTTAAATGGTCTATCTCATGACAAAGACATTTTGCCATAAAACCTGAACCTTTAATTTCTATTTTCTCACCGTATTCGTTTAGAGCTTGTACTGTAACTTTTTTTGGTCTTTTTAATTTACCCCATACTTCAGGAAAACTTAAACATCCTTCAACAACAATTTGTTCCCCTTCTTGTTTAATAATTTCAGGATTAACAAGCTTAATAAGTCCTTCTCCTAAATCTATAACAACTAATCGCTTTAATACTCCTACTTGGCATGCAGCTAATCCTCCTCCATTTGGAGTATTGTACATGGTCTCTGCCATGTCATTTAATATTTCTCTTATCTTATTATCTACGTTTTCTACATACTTACTCTTTTTTCTTAAAATTTCATCATCAAATGTTCTTATCTTTCTTATAGCCATAATATTCTCCCCTACTTATCTGTGCTCTTGATTTTCTTTCACTTTCTTCAAATAAAAATACACTTTCAATTGGTTCATTAAAAATTCTTGAAATATCATATGCCAACCATATTGAAGGTTCATTTTTACCAGTTTCTATAGCATTTATAGCCTGTCTAGATGTTCCAACTAATCTCCCTAGTTGTTCTTGTGTCAATCCTAATTTTTCTCTTAATATCTTTATTTTATTTTTCATATTTGCTCCATTCATGTAAGGTTAACTTTACATCTTAAATGTAACATTTTTCAACATTACTGTCAAGTCAACCTTACATTTATATATTAAATTTTCTTATTTAACTATTTTTTTACTAAACTTTTTAAATAATAATAAAATCCATATTAATGATATAACAATTGAAATAAACATATAGATATAATTATCTTCCTTAAATGCCTTCGATATCCAAAAAGTTGGTAAGAAGAACAGAATATATTGTGCTTTATTTAAAATAAAAAATGGTGCTAAAATACCCAGCATAAAAACACCTGAGAATTTCGTAATTACCATTCCTTCTAGTTTATTTGATGATAAAGAAATCACTAATATTGATATAATAATTCCTTGTAATAAAACTAATAAAGAAATTGATAAGTTTAACAAGAAAGAAATTTTAGTTAGAGAAAAAAAGATAAGTAGAATCATAGTAATAATAAATGCTAAGATACCTGGTATTCCAAATCGTGAAATAAGATAACCAGTTTTACCAAGCGGAGTTACTATTAAATATCTTGAAATGCTGTCATCAATTTCTCCCAATATGACCATTGTAGAAGCAAAAAAGAACATAAAAGGTGTAATAAAAGCTAAAAGTAAATCAAACATCAAGAAATACGGCTCTAAATTTAATTGATAATAAAACTTGTTAAGTGATATATTCTGTATTAATGGTATTCCAAATTTTATAAATACTCCACATAATATTGGAGAAACACATACTATAAAAAGCATAGCATCTCTCTTAATTTGTTCAAACTCTTGTTTAAACGCATTTATAATCTTTATCATAGTTTTACTCCACCTACCTTTTTCCAACTGCTACAAATAAAATAATAAGTTATAAAATAAATTATTATTATAATTGATATTAAAATTAAAATATTAATCATTATAAAATTTTTATCTCCACTAATAAGAGAAATACATATATTAAAAGGGTACAAATTTGCATATGATTTTGTGTCAAGAAGTACATTGAGTATTGGTGGAATAAAGCATATAATCTCAATAGGAATACTTAAAACAATAAACTGATTCAAACTAGATGCTTTACTTGCAAGTATCAATCCAAGCAAAGAAAATATAATAGAAGAAAAAAAGGTACCTATAGTTGATATTATAATATTATCTAAATTTAATGTAATAGCAATAAACATAGCTACAATACTAGATATTACTCCTAATGAAATTACCTTTGATAAAATATACTCAGATACTTTTACTGGAGATACAGCTAAGGAATTTAAAACCCTTTGACTTTTCTCAAGAAGTACAATAGCTCCCATAAAAAACAATCCCATTGCTGCTGGGTCAGAATAAATCATAATTATAACTATTTTTTCTCTCATAAAAGTTGGAAATACATTGATAATACAAATATATATAATACTTAAAAAAAGATATAAAAAATAAAAACCATACTTAAATTGAAACTTTATATCTCCTAAAATAAGATTTTTTAGCCTCATTGTAAATTCCTCCCTGTTATCTCAATAAAAATATCATTTAATGTTGGTTCACTACTATGTATTGATAAAAGTTTATTTTTCTCAATAAGCATATTCAAATTTTTATCATTAGCAGTATTGTTCAGAAAACATTCAGCAGTTTTTTCTCCATTATCAAAGTAAGTATATCTAACTTTAATAGCTCCTTTTGACATAATAAGATTATGTGGTGTATCTAAAGCAGATATTTTACCATTTACAATGAACGCTACTCTGTCACAAAGCTCTGTTGCATCTAACATGTTATGAGTTGTTAAAATAATAGTTTTACCTTTCAATTTTTCTGATAAAATTATATCTTTCATAACCTTGCTATTTGATGGGTCAAGACCACTTGTTGGTTCATCTAAAAATAAAATATCTGGATTATGTAATAAAGCTTTTATAAAATTTAATCGAGATTTCATACCTTTTGAATACTCAGATACCCTTTTATTTGCTTCATTTTCTAGTCCTACTGATTTTAATAACTCATCAATAGATAGTAGTTTTTTAGAATATAGAGACCCAAAATATTTTAAATTTTCTATTGCAGTCAACTTTTCATATAAACTAGGAAATTCAAAATCAACTCCTATATTTTCATAAAATTTATTTGAGTGTCTTTTACTCTCTACTCCATTTACAATGACACTTCCTCCATAATTAGTTATCATTCCAATTAGAATCTTTTGTAATGTAGATTTTCCTGCACCTGATGGTCCTAAAAATCCTAGTATTTCCCCTTTTCCTACTCCAAAGTTAATATTTTGTAAAAAATCTCTATCTGTATAACTAAATGATAAATCATCAACTTTAATCATTCAATATCACCCTTTCAAATTTTTGACTATTTTGACTATATGGTCAATAAAATATAATTTTTTTGTTTGTTAATAATTTTTAATAAAAGTTATTAGCAAACAAAATTTAAATTCTATTCCATAAGTTGTATAACTAATCCGTTTATCATTAATCTTAAAGCATCTTCAAAACAATTACTTCCAACCTCGCGCTTATATAGCATGGTAAGAAAAACTGCTCTAAATGCTCCACTAAAGCTTTCTATGTCTTTATTTTTTGCATTTGGTATGCAAGATATAATCTCTCCAATTTCAAAGTCATCATGTCTAAAGTGTTCTTCAATTATAGAATCTGGTAACTTTCTCACCAATATCTCAAATTCTCCATTTATCATGAGATTTAAAATTGAAGTACTATCAACCATCCTATAGAATTTCATAAATATATCTGTCAATTGTTCACATGTAATACTTTCATCTACTCTATTTATCTCATATAAGATTTCTTTTTGTATAGAGTCATGTATATCTCTTAATACCTCAAAAAAGAGCAATTCTTTTGATTGAAAAAATAGATAAAAAGTTCCTTTTGGTATTTTTACCCGTTTTACAAGCTCATCAACAGTAGTTTTTCTAATACCATATTGCTCCATACACAATCTTGCTTCTTCTTTAAGTCTTTTTATTATATACTCTCTTTCTTTATCAGAATATGATTTAGGCATCTTTTTCCTCCAGTTTGACTAAAATAATTTATATAGTCAATATAATACTTTTTCTATCTAATGTCAATAGTATTATTAGTATATTTAAAAATAAGCTTAAAAACTTTCGAAAATTCTGAATTTTATATAGCATTTTTTATTATCTAGTGTTATAATTAAGATATAAATAATATATTATTCTAATTTTCATATCTATTTGCTTATTTTTTAACTTAGTTTCTAATAGAAGTAATCATATTTATCTTTTTAAAAGTTTCAACTTTAATAAAAAATAAAGGAGTTGATTTTATGGCTACTACTACAAAAAACCGTTTTTACGATTATGTTCAAGAAAACTTAAATAAATATGTTGAAGTACATTCTTACTTTAGCAGTTGTCCTCTATATGGTGAAATTATAGAAGCAGATAGCTTATCAATTACACTTTGCTCAAGATATATAGATGAATCTAATCCAACTTTAAATGAAACTTACACATTATATTTACCATTAAGTTCAATAATATCTATTAGAACACTATAAAAAGTTAATTAAATATGGGTTATTTATATATAAAATGTAAGATTTTCTATATTTCTATATAAAGTAACCCTTTTTTATGTTTTTAAACTTATACTACATAAATTTAAAGCTGAAAATAAAATTTTACAATCATTGATTATCTTATTTATCAATAATTTAAAGTAATTATTTTCAGCTTTTATTAAGATAAATTACTAATAGACACTAGTATATGTTAATACTTAAGTACCTTATTTAGCACTTTTTAATTTTACTAACTCTTTAAATGCATTTTTATTTGCTCCTCCACCAACTTGAGTTACTTTTTCTAAAGTCTTATTTTTAAGAACTTCTTTTTGGCTATCAGCTAATTTATCACCAACTAAAATTACTGGTGACCCAGTTTTTGCTCCTAAAGGACCAACTGCCAATCCATCTATTAAATCATTTTGATTCTTGATTCCATTTTTAACTACAAATGCATTTTTTAAAGTATCTTTTTTATAAAAATTATCTATTATCTTTGAATTAGTTTCGTCTCTACTACTACCAGATAATCTAGTTGGATTTTTTAACTTACTTTCTAGATTGTTTGATAGGGATGCTGTTCCTCCAATAATATAAGATTTCTCTATATTTAATGAATTTAGAAATTCATCAGCTCCTTGCAATTCGCTCTTTTCATTTGCAAGTATGATTGGTATGTTATTTTCTGCTGCTGCAGCGCCTACACTAATTGCATCAGCTAATCCTTTCACTCCATTTACAACTGCTATTTGAGATACATTTTTTATACCATTTAACTTTTGAGCTAATAATAAACTTGTCTTGTATCTATCACTTCCTGATATTCTCTCTATCGATATATTTAAGCTTTTTAATTGTTGTTCAATTTCTTTACTTATAGAATTTTCTCCACCTATTAGGTATACTTTCTTAGCACCTAATCTCTGTATCTCAGCTTTAGTTTTTGAATTTAAAGCTTCTTTTTGTGTCAATAATATTGGTGAATTTATAGCAGATGTAAAAGGAGTTGCTGCCAATGCATCTACTATTGAACTGCCATTTACTAAAACTACATTTTCTGAAGAATTGAAACCATTTTGACTAACTTTGATAGCAGTTTCATATCTATCACTACCAATTAAAGACTCATTTGGGATACTCTCACCAGAAGACTTTTCTGTAACAGCTTTTATAGTAAAATTACACGGATAGAAGTTACTATCTCTATTTATATCAAAGAATTTTCCAGTATTATCTATGATATAACTTTCACCTAAATTAGCTTTTGCTTTAAATGTATCATATCCTGGTACATTTGACTCAGAACCTATAGTTGACTCTCCATTTTTCCCCTCTATACTGACTACAATTGCACCCTTTCCTTCTGGTATATCAAAAGAATCAATTGGAACTGTTATGTATCCTGAATATTGGGCAGTACCTTCTTTTAATTTTTTCATATTGTTTTCTTGAGGTATACCATTTACTACTGGAGCATAATATACTTCATACTTAGCTCCTATACTTTCAGTTAAGAACATTACAGATTTTAAAGTTTCATCGCCTCTATTGAAATCAAATACATTTGCAGCTGTTATCTTTTTTGAAATTAAAGGTACAATACTTGCATAGTCATGTTGATACATCTTCTCATCATCATTTGGTTTTTTACCACCTTTGATTGAAAAATTATCTATATCAGACATAAGTGTCTTGTCTTCATAAGATATCCAGAAATATCCACCCTCAGAATTATAATCTCCCCAGCTATTTTTTATTAACCAAGCACCATTTTTTGATGGTCTAATATTTGAATTAAAATTATCTTTAGAATAGTTATCATCCCAACCTACAATTGAAATAGCATGATTTGTATTAAAACTTTTTGTTGGACAATAATATGAATTTTGGTCATCACTTTGATATTTAATATCTTCATAATAACCAGATGTTACAGCTCCATACTGTAATATAGCATTTTTTGTAGAATTTATGTCATTGCTTACACACACAGCATCTGTCACATTAAAAACAGTAGGTGCTGTATTCATATTAGTTGGTTTTTTTGCTCCTTGTGCTTTAGATACTCTACCATTGTATGGGATATCTTTTTCTAATTTAGGACCTGACCAAGATGTTAAATATCCCATAGCTTCATAATTTAAAGCACCATTCATATCATTTACAGACCATCCATATTCACCATCTGAAGCCCACCATCTTAAGTGTTCTTCTGATAAATCATAGTCTCCATAATTATTTAACTTTAAGAAACTTTCTAAGGTTGCCATTGCAGCAAAATCCCAACAGATTCCTAAATCCTCTTGATTTTTTATTGATGTCATAAGACCTAATTTTCTAGGGTCATAAGATGTTGGAGCTGTTCTTCCTTTACTTTGGATTTGAGTACCTTCCAACTGATATGGATTTGGTATAATCCCATTATATTTTTCTGTACGTCCATTTTTAGCATCATTTAGATATTGTTTATACGTCTCACTGTATTCTGCTTTTTTTATCTGATTCAATGTATTGCTATTGTCAGCTGATACAGGAATTGTTGACATGACTAAAATAGATATTAAAAACAGCGCAACAAACCTTGTTACTTTTTTTGAAGTAAATTTTTTCACGCTTTCTCCCCCTTATTTTGAGCTAATTTTTAAAATTATAATGTTATATATGACTAAATATCAAGTATTTACAAATATACAATCATTTAAATCAATTATACCAAAGTTTTCCTTTATAAATAAATAAAATAAAATAAAAAACTGAATTTATTTATAATAAATTCAGCTTCTCATTTTCTTTTTATATGTTTTTATCTAAATCCTATTACAGCAGCTCCTAAAGCTCCTATTATTTGAGTATCTTCTGCAATAAAAATTTTTTTACCCAGTATTTCTTCTATCATTTTTACTAGTTCTTTACTTTTTGCAAGCCCTCCAGTAAATGCAACTTCATCTATTACCTCACCTCTTGCTAACATTGAGGTGGATTTATTTGCAATAGATTTAAGTATCCCTGCTGCTACCTCTCCAGTAGAAATGTTTTGAGCTAGAAGACTTACAATTTCAGACTCAGCAAAAACTGTACACATACTAGATATATTAACTGGTTCATATCCTTTAGCTAATGTATCTATACTTTCAATATCGCTTCCTAAAAGGTTAGAAGTAATCTCTAAAAATCGACCAGTTCCTGCAGCACACTTATCATTCATTATAAAGTTAAATACATTTCCATCTCTATCTAAATTTATAACTTTACTATCTTGACCACCTACATCTAAAATAGTCCTTATGTTATTGTTTAAAAAGTAAATACCTCTAGTATGACAAGTTATTTCTGTTACTTTCTTATCAGCAAAATCCATTACTCCCCTTCCATAACCTGTACCTACCACCTTTTTTATATCTTTTTTGTCAATTTCACTACTTAGCAACTCATAGACCTGTTTAGATGTACTTTTAGGGCTCCATCCAGTTGGTATAATTATTTTCTTAATAATTTTTTCACCATCAAATAGCACACCCTTTGTTGCCACTGACCCTGAGTCAACTCCTATACTAAACATAGTTCCTCCTACTTTTATTTATTCCTACAACATCTCTACAAACGCTTCAAATCTAGTTCTTAATTGTTCAGTATCTGATTTTGAATAATCAGTTTCAAGAGACATAAATGGCTTATTTTTTTCTTTTGTAACAAATTCTCTTATTCTATAACTTTCTATATTAAATGTATGACATGCTTGTAAAACTACATCTATTACAGCATCTACATTATATTCATCTATTATTCTATCTAATAATTCAATACGATTGTCATTATTCATCATACAAGAACAACCTATATTTATATATTTTTGTGTTAAAGCATCATATACATCTTCTATTTCTTCATCAACCAATAAATCGTTTGATCTAATAGCTCCACAAAGTTCATATGCAACGACTGATGCCCCTGCATCTTCTAAAGTTTTAACTATTTTTTCGCTTATTCCACCAATAGGAGAACCTGTTATCAATATTCTTGGCTTATCTTTTTGAACAGGACATTCACCTTTTTCATATCTTTCTTTCATATCATCTATAACTTTTCTTAAAGAATGTTTAAGTTCTGCACGGTCAAATTTAAAACCTGCTTGATATAAAACATTATGTAACTCAAGGCCTGTAAGTGCAGATGGTTGTAATTTACCAAGTGCATAAAACTCTTTTAAAAGTTCTCTTTCTTCATTTTTATCTTTTATAGCAGTTCTTATATCTTCTTCAGTTATAGTTACACCTAAAGATTTCTCAACCTCTTCTTTTAATCTTATCATTTCATCTTTCCAAAGTTTATAGGCAAATTCTCCTTTTGAAGTATTTGGCAAATGCATTACATATGTTGGCTTAACTTTTGCAAGTTCTTCATACATTTTTTTCTTACCATCACAAGTGGTTTCTCCTATCAACAAATCAGAAAAATAGAAATAAGGACAGGTATCTGTTATTGCATGTCCATAGCTTGATTTAATTAAAGGACAAAGATTTCTTGGAAGCACCCTTTCTGCATCAGGTATTGGCTCTTCACTAACACCGCATACACCTACTACAGTTGCTCCAGCTGCCATTGGAATTTCAACTGGAGTAAATGTACAGAAAACTCCAACCATCTTTTTCCCACTTTCCTTAAGTTCCTTTGCATTTATAAATCCTTTTTGTCTAGCTTCATTGAAGCTATCAAATTGTTTTGGCAAATTTGTCATGAAAATATTCCTCCCAATTACTTCTCTTCATAATTCAATCTCTTCGTAATTCAATTTGTATCTTAAGCAATAAAAACTAAATTTTTCCATTAAAATACAAACCTCTACATTAGATTCTATCATGCTTTACCTTTTATCCATAATTGTTTTTATCAATGCAAAATTAGATACATATAGATATATTGTATAACTAATTTTTTATGTTATAATTTTTCTTATAACTTAAGCTCTCGAATCCTCAATCTATAAGCAGACACAGCAGTTTCACATAATTTATCAATTAATTTTCCATTCACATAAAATCCTACAAATGCTCCTATTCCAGGCATTAGTTGTAAAAACTTAGCTAAATCTAAATAATCCCTATACTCTTGTTGAAATGTTCTCCAATCAAAATCATTGATGTCTTCTGGTAGACTATTTACATATTCATCCCAGTTATTCATCAATTTAAAAGTTTTGTTTATATGCTGTTGACTAGAAAAAGCCAACTGTAATATATTTAATATATAAATCCTTTCTCTATAATCTTTAACATCATATCCATATATTGAAGCTACATCATATAAAAATTTCACTTTAATACCTAAAAGCAAAGGAAAATCAGATAAACCTAAGAGGATTCCTCCTGCCCCTGTTCCTGCCCCTTCAATCATTGCTGTAGTCTTGTAAGTTTTAGCTTTTTCTAAAACTAATTTTTCTCTTTCTTCTAATGACATATTTCTAAGTGGTGGCTTTGTAGCATATTTATATCCAAACAGTACGGTTTTTGTCATTACTTTTATAGAAGAAGTAATTATTTCATGATATTTATCTGGCAATACTCCATTAAATTTATTCTGTATACCCTTTGATGCTTTGTCAAATATAGAAGGTTTCTTTAATATATTTTTCTTCCATTCTTCAAGTTCTTTTTTGACTAGTTTAATATAAACAACATCTTCATAATCTTTCACATTTTTTCTCCTAATACAATGTATTTTTGTCAATTTAATAGCTTAATTTAAAGTTTAAATATTTTTATCTATTAAATTAAACTATTCAAATACTCTTTAGTTTCTTTATCTGCAAAACTAGCTTCTACTGCATTTCTATAAATTATTTTATAGTCTTCTAATCCTAGTTTAAAAGTATCAAATATAACATTTAGTTCTGAACTTAAATTTATATCTGATACAGTTCTATTATCAGTATTTATACTTACATGTAAATTATCTTTATAAAAAGTATAAAATGGATGTACCTCATAAGAATCTACTGTCTTAGTTTGTACATTACTAGTTGGACATAATTCAAGCAATATTTTTTTATCTTTAACTAAATTATACGCCTTTTTATGGTCTTTAATTTTTACCCCATGACCAATCCTATCCGCCTTTAAAATATTTATAGCATCCAATACATTTTCTCCACTTGCAGCTTCTCCTGCATGTATTGTAACTTTATATCCATATTCTCTTGCTAATTTAAAAACATCTTTATATTCCTTACAAAATCCCTCTTTCTCTGGACCACACAAGTCTACTGCTACAACACCTTTATTTACAAATGATTTCCCTTCTTCAATTACTAATAATGCCTCTTTTGAGGTCATTGTTCTCATACAACCTAATATTAAATTGCCTTTTATATCATAAATACTTTCAGCTTCTCTAATTCCTTCAATTATACCCTCAATTATATTTTTAACACTCATACCTTTTTGGGTGTGAAGTAATGGTGCAAATCTAATTTCAATATATTTTACATTTTCTCTACTTGCATCTTCCAAAAGTTCAAAAGTAATTCTTTTTAAATTTTCCTTAGATTGCATTACTTTTAAGGGTAAATCAAATTTTTCTAAATATTCATCTAGTGAAGTACAATTAAAAGAAACCTTTGCTAATTTTTTTATTTCATCCATATTATTTGAAGGTAAATCTATTTTCTCTTTAATAGCTATATCAAGCATGGTTTCTACTCTAACACTTCCATCTAAGTGGCAATGTAAATCTATCTTAGGTAAATTTTCAAACATTTTATCCTCCTACTGTACTTATAAATAATACTATCAACAGATTTTTAAGTCTTATTTCTATTATATCAATATACTACGGTTTTTAATTCTAAAAAAGTCATATCTCATTAAAATATTTTAATTTAATTTATGACTATCTAATTATATCTACTGATTCTTTTTAATATACATTTATTAATATACATTTGATAATAAAATTTCAATACATAAGAATTTAAGTTATATAATTAAAACTTTGAATTACAAAGGAGGACTTATTTTGATTACCTTAAGTTTTGATATAGTGCAAACCTTGACACTATCTATATTCTTCTTTTTAATTGGTAATTTATTGAATAATAAAGTTAACTTTTTAAATAATTTCTGTATACCTGCACCAGTAATAGGAGGTCTATTATTTTGTTTTCTAAATTTATTTTTTAAATATTTTAATATAGCAGATATATCTATAAGTGGAAATTTAATGCCAAATTTTATAACTTTCTTTTTTACAACTATAGGACTCGAAATAAGCATAAATCTTATAAAGAAAGGGGGTAGTGTATTATTTAGATATTGGATTTTGTGTGGAGTATTGGCATTTTGTCAAAATATATTAGCTATTACAATATCAAAGATTATAAAACTTGAACCTCTTTTAGGGCTTATGTGTGGAAATGTATCTATGGAAGGTGGTCATGGTTATTCTGCTGCATTTGGACTTACAATAGAAAATCTCGGTATAGAAGGAGCAGTTGGGGTTGGATTATCTGCTGCAACAATAGGACTTATTATGGGTGGTATATTGGGATGTCCTGTAGCTAAATTTCTAATAAATAAATATAAATTAAAACCATCATCAAATATAGACTTGTCGATTCCTAGATATAATAGAAATCTAAAGAGATTTGGAAGTAAATTTTTTAGAAATAAGAATAGGATAAAAAATAATAACTTCTCCGAAACAATAACACCATCTGTATTTTTGGAACAGGTTCTTCTCATATTTATTTGTATAAATACAGGAGAAATTATAAGTAGATGCTTCTATATAACGTTTAATATACTATTACCCTCTGTTGTAACTTGTATGTTTTCGGCTGTTATTTTTAGAAATTTAAATGATAAGATAAATATACTAGAATTAAATTTTAAACTTATAGATTTTTTAAAAGAACTTTCATTGGGAATTTTTTTAACTTTATCACTTATGAATATAGATTTATTTGAATTATCTACATTATTACCTCCTATTCTCTTAATAGTAACTTTTCAAGTAATCTTTATAATCCTATTTTCAATATTTATTTGCTTTAGAGTACTTGGAAAAGATTTTGATTCTGCCATCATAATAAGTGGTTTGATTGGACATGGAATAGGAGCTACTCCGAACGCTTTGGCAAATATGAGTTCTTTGACACAAAAATATGGTGATTCTCCAAAAGCCTTTTTGGTTGTACCATTAGTAAGTGGTTTTTTGCTAGATGCTATTAGTATCCCATGTATACTATTTTTTATAAACATACTAACTTAGTATGTTTATTTTTTGTTATATATTGACAATTTGCTCTTTTTGTTATATATTATAAATATAAAGTTTGATAATGATTTTCATTAGGAGGTGTTAATAATGACTGTTTACAACTTAAAACTTGGACAAAAGGGAATTATAGACAATATAGCTGGAAATGAAAAACTTATGAAGAGACTTCTAGCCTTAGGACTAATAGATGGCACTGAAGTTGAAGTGAAAAAGATAGCTCCTCTTAATGACCCTATAGTGATTAGATTTAGAGGGTTTGACTTAGCTATTAGAAAATCTGATGCAAAAAATATAAATTTAAAAAATAATTAATATATAATAAAAAAGAGATTTTAAATCTATTTTCAGGCCATCAACATTCTATGTGTTGATGGCTTTTTAAATTCAATCATGTTGTAATACAGATAATCAACAGTTAGATAATGTACAGTATAAAAAATTTATATTAATTTATGTAGATATAGTTATGTTATTGACTCATATTTACTTTAATGGACAGTTCAAACAAACGATAGAACTGTATAAGCAAGCATTTAATGCTACTGTTAAAACATTGATTGAAGATTCATGTTATCTGCTTATTGTTCATAATGAAATAGTCATTCATAATAAGTTCTTAATTTTAAACGATTTTGGAAACAAAAATGGTGTTTCAATATCAGAAGGGTATCAACCAACATATAAAATTCAAACGGCTTCTTGATTTTATTAAATCAAAAAGCCATAAGTCAACAATCTAAAAAGAGATTTTAAAATCTCTTTTTTTGTTTATGTATAGATAAAATTGAATAAGTATTTAAACATTATATACTATGTAAAAGTTATCAATATAGACTTGTAAATAATAGTTATAAAACCACATATAAATGTGCTAACTGTAAATAAATATGTGGGTCTTTAAAATAAAGTGTGTATTCTTCTAAAAAGTGGTGATAATTAAAATATTAACTATTTTTATAAATAAACTATATAGGTCTATTAAATTTTACTTTTAAGTTTTTATCATCTTGGAGAACACGATAAGTATTATCCCATTGTTCGTCTACATTGCTTCTTTCAAAAACATCATATAGTTGTTTTACATTTTCATTATTAGAAGGTTCTTTTTTTCTCTCTAATAGATTATTATTTACTTCTGAAACATTATTTTCTTCTTTATTTGTTTTTTTTGCTTTATTTCCTTTTAACTCTTGAATTTTATTTTCAATCTCTTCCATTTCTTTTTTTAAAGCTTCTATTTTTAATTTGGCTGTTTCACCATCAATACTTTTATCACTTCTTACTTTCTCTATTTCATCCTGTAATGATTTTTTCCTTTGTTCTAAGCCTTGTACCTCACTTTGACAACTATCTAAACCATTTGTAATTGGTGCTTGACCATTTATATTTCCAACTTTCATTTTAGTAACCTCCTCATTTCTATATATCAAACTTTCTCTATTCAAATACATAATATAGCTTACAAATACTATTTTCAATGAAATTGTTCTCAAATACTAGCGCAATGTAATGAAATAACCAGCAATACATTTATTTGAAAATAATCTGATGTCTTATCTATACTTATAGCCCCTTGATATTTTTTAGCAATTTCTTTTATATTTAAAAGACCTATACCTGAACCACGTGTATAATTATTTATTGGATTATAGCTATTTTTTATTTCTATCATAAAAAATCCACCTTCTAACTTAGTGGAAAGCTTTAAATACCTATTTTGTTTATCTACAACTCTACAAGCTTTAATTGCATTGTCAATAGCATTAGCAAACACTATACATAGGTCAAAATCGTTCATGTTAGTGCTTTGGGGTATAATTACTTCACAATCTACCTCTATGCCTAATTGTTTTGCTATACTTAATTTATTGTTGAAAAGAGCATCAATAACAATATTCTGTGTATTACAAGAAAATGATAGGTCACTTGTTACTTTTTCAAGCTTATTTAAATAATCTTGTGCTTTTAAAATTTGGTCTTTTTTCAACAATCCATTGACAATAGCTAAATGATTATTAAAATCATGTCTAAAGGATATAGTTTGTGATAATCGTGATTTCGCTTCTTCAATATAGTTTTTTTGAGCATGAATCTGTTGATTCATAATTGCCCTCTCCTTGTCATCTTCGAGAGCTTGAATTAGTTTCTTAAAGGTAAATAGAGAAAAAAATACACATATAGTTCCAATTATAGAAAAAAGAAAAGCTTGAATTTCTTCAGTTATAGAAGTATTTAATAGCAGCTTTACAATCCCAAGACTTGTATCTATATTTATATTTGAACTATATTCAAATGATTGCATAAATAATATTATAAGCAACAATGGAATCATCAAAATTGCTATATATTTATCAAAGTTCATGACCTTAATATTAAACTTTTTAGAACTATACCAATATATAAATCCAGCTATTATAATAGTAATTAAAGAAGATAGTCCCATATTTATATCAAATTTATAAATATCTGTATTTATATCACTAGTAAATATCAAGTAATTTAATGGAGCTGTAAATCCATATACTAATTGTTCAATTAAATATACTAACAAAGTTGATACTATAGATAAAACAGTAGATTGTTTTATTATGTACTTTACAAATAAAAAAGTCATAAGAAAAAATAGAATCTGTGAAGAAAATAAATTATATAAATTAAAATATGTATTTATAATGATTAAAAAAATTGAAATTATCGAATATAAAATAAAACACCAAAATTTTGAATTAACATTTGTAAAACTGATTAGAAAATAGTATTGCACTATTACCATTAAAATTCTATATACAATAAAAGAAAATAAAAAACTGTACTTTAAAAATAAATCGGAAGAAAATAAATTAATCATCTTATATCCTCCTATTTTTCATGAACTCAAGCATAACTTTTGAAAATATTTGTTGACGTAGTCTAGAAACAGGTATTCTATCTCCACTTTCCATAACTGCATTACCATTTTCATATCCATATACATATTGTAAATTGATTATATAACTACGATGACACCTAAAAAAATTTGTTGGTAAACTTCTCTCTAAATTTTCAATAGTCTCATAATAATCTACAGTCTCTTTCTTTAAATGAACATAAATCTTTCTTTTTATAACTTCACAATATAAAATATCAGCAAGTTTTAATTTCCAATATGAATAACCTTTTTGTATTGTGATATAATTACTTTCATTATCCTCGAGTTTTGTAACTATTTTATCCAAAGTTTTATATAGTTTCTCATTAGATAGAGGTTTTATCAAATAATTTATAGCATCTACTTCAAAAGCATCAAATACAAATTCATTTAAAACTGTAACGAAAATTATAAAGCACTCATTACCATATGACCTTAATTTTCTAGCTGCCTGCATTCCGTTAATCTCTTCCATCTGTATATCTAAAAATACAATATTAAACTTTTCATGATTGCATAGTAAATCTTCTACTTTATTAAAAAGCTCTATATTATATAATAAATTCTTCTGCTTCATGTATAATTCTATATTTTCCTTTAAATGATTTAGCATATAGGATTCATCATCACAAATGGCAATTGAAATCAATATATACACCTTCTTTCTTATCATTATTCTAATTATTATATAAAGTTAATTTTTTCTGTTCAATTAATCTGGTTTAATATGTTGAATATTTGTTCCAAAATGTAATAATCTCACTTTTCATAGTATATCTAATTTGAATTTGTGTATCAATATTATAATAAACTAATTTATCACTTTTATAAATTTAATTTAAAAATATGCAAATAATATGCAACTTTCGAATTTACCTAATAAAAAAAGATATCGTAAAATAATTTTAAAAAATTATTTTTTGATATCTTTTTTTATTTCAGTGTTGTGTTGTATTTTTATTATTCAAATACTGTTTGTTCTTCTATATCTTCTGTTAGTGCATTTAAAGCTTTTAAAACTATATTCTTTCTAATTTTTTTACTTTCCTCTTCTCCTAACATAGGATTTCCAAGTGGATATGGTATCCCTACTGCTGGAACAATTCTATTAGCTCCTATTGTAAGTGATATTGGTACTACTGTACATATATGAACAACTGCTATACCAGCTCTCTCAATCTCTTTTACCATCGTTGCTCCACAACGAGTACAAGTACCTCATGTAGAAGTTAAAATTACAGCATCTACATCATCTTCTAACAATTTTTTAGAAAACTCTTCTCCAAATCTCTTAGAATTGCCAACACTCGTTCCTGTTCCTGTAGTAGTTATAAAATAATCTACTAATTCTCCAATTACACCTTCTTTTTCAAGCTCTCTAACTACATCTAGTGGTACAACTAAATTTGGATTTTCAAGGACATATGCTCTATCATACCCCCCATGTATAGTTGTAAATTCTTTATTTGACATAGAATCCATATCTGTTAAATCGTAAATTCCATATTTAGTAGCACTTGAAGATTCAATTTTGTCTGGATTATCAATTGGAACTATCCCTCCAGAAGTTACTAGGGCAAGTTTTATCTTAGATAAATCTTTAACAGGTTTCATAGGTGTAACTCTATCAAATTCAGGCATTGGATACTCAGTTTCAAAGCTTTCCCCTTTCATCTTTTTAACCAACATATCAATTGCTCTTTCAGACCCTCTAAGTTCATGGAAGAAATTTTTTCTTATTCCTCTCATTATATATCCTTCCTCTTCAGGAGGTCCTATTTCCTCATCTCTAACCAATTTAAGACCTAGTTTCGTCATTATTGGAACTACCTTTCTAAGACTTGCTGCTGAATTTCCTGTAGACACTATATGCAAATCTAATTTAAACATATCTACACCTGGATTTTCTTTATACATGCCTGTAATTACAGGAATATTTAACTCTTCTTCAACTGCCTTACAAATAGTCCCACAAGCTACTCCATATCTACCTGCATTAAATGCTGGGCCTGCAATAAATAAATCAGGGCTTTCTTCTTTTATCATTTTTAAAAGTTCTTGAGTTGCACTCTCAATATTTTCACCAAAATACGTATCTCCGCAAATTACAGTTGAGATTATCTCTGCACCATCATTAAATTGACTCTGAAATGCTATTCCAGGTCCTACTACACCAGCCCTTTTTTCTGGCGGAATATCTGCTTTTTCCTCTCCACCTATACCAGCAAAGAAATTGTTTATATAATGAACCACTCTGATTTTACTCATCTCTTAATCCTCCAAATCACTTTATAGTTATTACATCAGTTAGACCAATGATTACATCAACAGAACTTTATATTCAAATACTTATTTAATAATATCTTGCTGTCAAATGATTATAGCCATTTGCTATAGTTGATGCTATTATAATTTGTAGCTCTGCATCCATGCTTCCGTCTTCATTTAAGCATCCTTTATACCCACCTATCATCATTTCAACATAATCTAAAGTTCCTATAATTTTTTCCATTGCTGGGAAATGAACCACTAGATTTCCTTGACCACAAGAAACAACTGCATCTGCTTCCTTAGTAGCGTCTGCTATAGATTGACTCTTGCCATCTTTTCCAGGAAATTCATCCGTTATCAAAACTACATTTGCTCCAACTTCACTACATTTTCTACAATTCATCATTAGGTCAGTATCTGGATTCCCATAACCTTCTTCTGTCACTAGAACTCCATCAACTCCTAAAAATTCTATTAATTTAGCTACCATATCAGAGCTTCTCTCTTTATCGACTAAGAATACGTTCTCATTAGTCAAAATAACTCCTATAAAGTTTAAATCTTTTCCATGTCTTTTATATAAGTCATGTATAACTGGATTATTTAAATGATGGAATGTTGTAACCTTATCACATGGTGCTACACAGTTTCCAGATATTATAGCTCCGTCCATTATTTCAGTTGGATACATAAATGTAGGCACTATCTGTTTAGCATCCACCCCATAGTAATAAGTGTCATGTAAAAGTCCTTGTGATTGTAACATGTGAACATATGCTACTGTTGGCAGGTCTGGATATTCTTTTACTTGTTTTAATAATGGCTTTGTCTCATATACAATGACTTCATCTGGCTCAACTTCTCTTCCTGCCTCACCTACATATGCACCTATTTTTAATCCTGCAATTCTAGCTGCTTCTTCATAATCATGAGTATCTATACCATCCTTTGCTTTTATAACAATACATATATTATTTGTTTTTGAAAAAGGTGTATATTTAGCAGTAGGACCACTCATATCAATTACGCCTTCTTGAAATCCAACTATATTTCCACAAGTTACAACACAAGCTCCTAAAAGTACATGGGTTCTTCCACTTCCTACAGTCTTCACTTTATTTATAATTCCAGGAAATATTTTGCTTTCATCTCCAATTTTAACTCTAGGCTCTATTACATCTTTAACTGGAGCTATTCTTATTGATTCGCCAGGTCTTGCAAGTTCAACATTTACACTTACAATCCTTTCATCTTCTAATACTATCTTTTCTATTTCTTCGCTACTAATATATAGTACTCCATCTTTTACTTCTGTCTTTTCTCCAAATTCAACATTTTTTATAAATATATTCCCTAGCTCTAGCTTCATATGAAAATCCCCCTTAATATATTTAATCGCAATTAAAAGTATTTATTACGTTTATTAATATATAAAGCATTTTCTATGCCAATTATTTAAAATATATATTCTATGTATTAATGTCATAGAAATTTTCATTTTTAATTTACACCAATATTGAATTTACCAATAATTATTGTAAATATTAATTTTTAAAATTATAATAAAAAAAGATAAACAGATTTTTTCTGTTTATCTTTTAATACAGTTTGAGAAATTTTTTTCTCACTTAATGAGAAGTTTTTTTCTCACTTAATATTATACTCTGATATTTTATTGGTTAACTGTCTTCTACTAATCTCCAATTTTTTAGCTGTATTTGAAATATTATTTCCACACAAAGATAAAACTTTTTCAATATACTCACATTCAAACTCTTTTCTTATTTCTCTTAAAGGTCTAATACTTATTTTATCATCTATGTATACATTATTTGATATTAAATTTAAATTGTCTTTTGATAAATTGCCTTCTTCACTTAAAACTACAAGTCTATTTATTATATTTTTTAATTCTCTTATATTTCCTGGATAATTGTAATTTAATAAAAAATCCTTTACTTCCTTATCAATCGAGTGTATCTTTTTATCATGTTCAATTTGGTACTTATTTAAGAAAAATTCTATAAGAGTAGTTAAGTCTTCTCTTCTCTTTCTTAGCGGTGGTATAGTTATTGTTATTGTACTTATTCTATAAAAAAAATCTTCTCTTATATTTCCATTTGATATTTCCACTTTTGGTTCTTTATTCATAGCACAAATTAACCTAAAGTCAACTTTAATAGATTTATTACTTCCTATCCTCTCTATAGATTTGTCCTCAAGTGTCCTCAAAAGTTTTACCTGAACATTTAGAGGTATATCTCCTATTTCATCCAAAAATAGAGTTCCTTTATTCGAAAGTTCAAATCTACCTTTTCTACTATCTACTGCTCCTGTAAAAGAACCTTTTTCATGACCAAACAACTCAGACTCCAATAGATTTTCTGAAAAAGAACAACAATTTACAGGTACAAATATCTCATTCTTTCTTGGACTTATGCTATGTATATATCTAGCTAATATATCTTTTCCTACACCAGATTCTCCCAAGATTAATATATTAACATCTTTACAAGCAGCTTTTTTTGCTATTTTTATGATATTATTAAAATCTCTATTTTTAGATTCCAAAGTAAATTCCAAATTATTTTTTTGTACAGAAACAGATATTTTACTTGCCTTTACCTTTTCAACTTCTTCTAATAAATTTTCAATGGGATTACTTTTTATAAAATAAGATAAAGCTCCTCTTTTCATAGCATCAACTGCATTTTCAATACTTCCATATCCTGTAACTAATATAACCTCTATATCTCTATTAATAGATTTAATTCTATCTAATAGCTGTACTCCATCCATATTTTTCATCATAACATCAGATAAAACCAAATCATAATTTTTATCTTTTTTAATTATATTTATAGCTTCTTCACCACTTAGTGCTATATCTACAAGATAGCCCTTCTTTTGTAGAATTTTTTTCATTACCACTCCATATTCTAGCTCATCATCAACTAATAGTATTTTCATTATATAGTCACCTCTTTATTTAATGGAATTTTTATATGAAAACAAGTTCCAACCCCCAATTTACTTTCAACACTTATATCTCCATTATTCTTTTTAATCTCATTATAAGTAATGTATAAACCTAAACCAGTTCCCTCACCAATTGGTTTTGTTGTATAGAAGGGATTAAATATGTCCTTTAGGGCATCTTCTTTTATTCCTTCACCATTATCTTTAAAATCTATAAATAAACAATGATTTTTTTCATAACAGTATATAATAATTTTTCCATCTTGATGTATTGCATCTATTGAATTAGAAATTAAATTTATAAATACATGTTTTAACGATTCTCCATTTATATAGCATATTAAATTATGTTCACAGTCAATTTTTATTTCAACATTCTTTAACTGTAACATTTTATATTGAAGTTTCACTATATTTTCAATAAAATTTCTTATATTTATATGTTCTAAATTATCATCTGATATTCTTGCGAAATTTAACAAGTTGGTTATTATATTACTTGCTCTATCTACATTACTTTCTATTGATTTAACACAATCATTTACTTCTTCCATTGTAACGTTATCTTTTAAGAGATAGCAATTATTTCTTATTATACCCAAAGGATTTCTTATCTCATGTGCTACCCCAGAAGCTAATTGTCCTATAGATATCATTTTGTTTTCTCTAAGTAATTTCGCCTCTACTATTTTATCATTAGTTATATCTTTAATAAGAACTACTATATACTCAGTATTATTTTTTTTATACTCTACAGGAAAAGTGTTTATCTTTAAAATTTTATTGTGTATTTCTATTTCACTAGTTTTATTAGTATTTTCAGAGAAGGTATTTTCAATAACACCTTTTATCATGCTAATCAAATCTGCTATCTTATAACTCATTTCACCCATAAAGTCATATAGTACTTTGTTCGATTCTACTATATTGTTATTTTCATCTACAAGCATTATTATATCTGTAATACTATTAAAAGTTGCCTCTAAAGTTTTTTTATTTTCTATTACCTGTTCTGTTTTCCTTTTGATTTCTATCTTTAACAAATATGTATAGCTATAAAAAACATAAATTGATATTAAAATTATACCTATAAAAAGATAAATACTAGGCACAATTCCTCGCTCATACAATATATCATCAACTTCATTATACGTAGAATACCATTTTTTCTTTAAATCTTTATACACTCCATTTTTCTGAAGTTTAAAAATGCCTTTATTTAAAATACTAACCAGCTCTTCATATTGTTTAGGTACAGCAAGAACTGCTTTTTTAGTATATATAGGATTACTTAAAACACTGTATTTATTTGAAAGTCCATAATTATTTATATAGTATCGCAATACTGGTTCATCACCAACAACTGCGTCTACTTTTCCAGACATTAAATGGTTGACTCCAGTCTTTATATCTGGAGTCAATAAAATGTTTATATCTTGAATTTTTTGCTTTAAAAAATTTATAGAATAATCACCTTCTGGAATTGCTACTGTTTTCCCCTTTAAATCCATGTAACTATTTATATCCTGGGACTTTTTATCTTTCAATATATTTGCACTCAAAGTGTATATTGGGTCAGTAAATATAAATTTATTTGCCCTTTCTTTTGATGGAATCAAGTCAAAAAACTTTATACTATCATCTATTGAATTTACGAAAGATTCTTTCCACCAATTATTTGGTTTAAA
The DNA here is from genome assembly GCF_001077535.1 of Clostridioides difficile ATCC 9689 = DSM 1296. Lineage (GTDB taxonomy): Bacteria > Bacillota > Clostridia > Peptostreptococcales > Peptostreptococcaceae > Clostridioides > Clostridioides difficile. The sequence continues at coordinate 1,896,958 of NZ_CP011968.1, read as the reverse complement.
ATAAAAATCTCTACCAATTTGAATTGACAGAGAATTTATTAAATCAACAATAATTCCCTTATACTGTCCATCTTCCTTACCTTTATATCTCAAAGGAGGTGAACTTTGGTCAGAGCTGTAAATCAAATTCTTGTGTTTTTCTAACCACTTTTTTTCTTCTTCTGTAAATGGAAGTGAC